>NZ_NCTK01000002.1:643932-965899 GCF_002251695.1 Ralstonia solanacearum K60 | reverse complement strand
CGTAGCGATCGAAGGTCTCCTCGCAGTCGATGCCGCTCACGGGAATCGCCGAGACCTCGGAAAACCGGTGCCTGAGATAGTCTTCCAGCGCCCGCTGCAGCGTTGCGTCCCCCATCGGCGGCAGCGCGTCGGCTGTGCCGCTCGCGGCGGGCGTGGCGATATGGCAATCGATGGCCGCGAAGGGATACGCCGGCAATGCCACCCGCCGATGGTCGTGCCGGACGATCTCCGCCAGGCTGCAGTTCCCGGCGACCCACTCGCCGGCAATGGCTGCCAACGCCTGGCGGTCGAGCCCCTGCAGATCCGGTTCGATGCGGTCCGGCTGCGGCGCTCTCCCGAGGCTGCCGCGCGGCAGCGCCTGCGGCTGTCGAGCATTGAGCAGCCCCACCAGCTCGTCGCGGCTGCCGGCCACCACCGCCAGGCGATGGTTCAGCGCGGCGCGGCCAGTACAGAGGGTGTAGCTGATATCTCCCAGGCCAGCGTCGTCCAACCGTCCTGCTTGCAGCGCTTCGGCAAACGCCGCGACCAGTTGGTCGAGCTGTTCGCCACTGGCGGCGGCAAACGGGAACAGCCAGGGTCCCTCGCTTGGCCGCGCGAGCGCCTGCTGCGGCGGCGCTTCGAGGATCAGGTGGCCGACGGATCCGCTGGCGCCGAAGGCGTTGATCAACGCGCGCCGGGGCCCCCGCCACTCGCTCAACCGGTCGGCGATGGCAAGGCGGCCCGCCTCCGGGCGGATCATGGGACTGAGCGGGTCGCAGCCGAGGGTCGGCGCGATCTGCCGGTGCTTCAACTGCATCAGCACCTTGGTGATCTGCGACAGCGCCGACGCGGACTCGAGGTGGCCGATATTGGCCTTGATCGATCCCACCATCAACGGTGCATCGTTGCGGGGCGCGCTGCCGAACACCTTGCCGATCGCCGCGAACTCGGCCCCGTCCGCCAAGCTGGCACCGGGGGCTGCGGCCTCGATATAGCCGATCGCCTCGGCGGGCAAGCCCGCCTGCTGCAGTACGCGACACATCGACATGGCCTGGCTGTCGGCATTCGGCGCGCCGTAACGGGCGGTCTTGCCGCCATGGCCGATCGCTGTCGCCCGGATGACACCGAGAATCCGGTCGCCATGCCGCACGGCCTCTTCGAGCGGCCGGATCAACAGCGCGCCGACGCCTTCGCCGGCGACCCACCCGTCGGCGTCGCGGCCGAAGGGATGGGCCTGGCAATCGCCGGACAGCAATTCCAGCGAGGTTAGCAGCTCGAGGTGCGAGGGGTGGCTGACCAGGTTGACGCCGCCGACAATCGCCGCCTGGCACTCGCCCTGCCGGATGCTGTTGCACGCAAAATGCAGCGCGGTCATCGCCGACGAACACGAGGTATCGACCACCACGCTGGGGCCATTGAAATCGTTGAAGAAGGACACCCGGTTGGCAATCGCCGAGAGAAACGAGGTGGTCCGTCCGCCGTGCTCCGTGGGCGGGAGATGCTGGTAGTCGCCCCACATCGCACCGACAAACACGCCGATCCGCCCGGCCTGCCGCCGCAGGCCCGCGGCAGTATGGCCGCTGTCTTCCAGGCAGTGCCAAACCGCCTGCAGGAACAGGCGCTCCTGGGGATCCAGCGTCCTGGCCTCGGCCGGGGTGATCCTGAACAGCAAGGGATCGAACAGGTGCTTGCCGGCCAGCGCCCCCACCGCCCACTGTGGCGAGTCATCCGTGGCGTCGCCACCGTTGAGCAGCGCTTCGCGACTCAATGTGCCGATGGTCGAGCGGCCCGCGCTCAGGTTCCGCCAGAGCGCGTCGGGGTCGGCGGCGCCGGGATACCGACCGCTGATCCCGATGATCGCCATCGCATGGGCATCGACGTGCGCATCGGCCACCCGGGCAGCCCGGGGCGCCCCGCGCACCTCAAGCCGCGGCCAGTCGGCGGGCAGCGACTGCGCGACGGCGCCACCGACAAAGCTGTGCACCAGATCGTCGCCCTCGTCCAGCGCAAAGGCGTCGCGGATCTTGTCGAAATACATCGAACCGATGGGGCACAGCCCGATTCCGAACTCGCCCTGCCGCTCCAGCAGCAGTTGGCCGATCCGTCCGGCCTCGAGCAGCGTGAAATAGCGGCTTTCATCGCCGTAGGCCGGGGAGCGGCCAGCGACGATAAAGATGCGCAGCCGCGCCTGGCTGGCGTGCTGACGGTTGAACGGGGTATAGCAGCCGTTGATCGCCGCCGGGTCGCCCTCGCCGACCCGGCTCAGGCTGTGGCTGCCGACGTGGTAGCGGTAGATCCCGCCCGGCACATGCGAGGCCCCGCAACCTTGCGGTGCGCCGTGCTCGGCAAGGTGCAGGTAGATCTTCGGCGCCAGCCCGGAATCGGCGTGATACAGGCACCGGTTGTCCTGGTCGGGCCGCAGCAGGCCCAACAGCCGGCTCAGTTGCCCCAGGCTCAGCGGCCCGCTGTCGTATTGCCGCTTGGCGGCCCGCAGCCGCAGCGCATCGGCGCGGATCGGCGTGGCCGGCAGTGCGATCACACCGCCGCCCTGCGCAGGCAGGTCACGGCGGATCTGCCGCTGCTCCTGGTGCAGTTGCGCCAGTTCCTCCCGGCTCGGCAGGGCAAAACCGTGGTTTTTCCCTTTCAGGAAATCGGCGAACACGGGGCCGGGCCGGCGCCAGTGCGCATTCAGCGCCTCGCCTCCCCCGGCCTGGACCGCCGGCGCCGCGCCCTCGATCAGGCAATGCAGGAACCGGTGGCTCGGCCGCAGCCTGAACAGCTCGGCGATTGCAGCAAAGTCAACGCCATAGGCCGGGGCCAACGCGATGCCGAAGTCGTCCTGGCGGGACAGCAGCAGGTGTTCAATGTAGCCCGCTTCGAGCACCAGCAAGGAGGGGGCGGCGCTGTTGTAGATCGGCGCGATCGCATCGGTTTCGGCGATCAGGAACAAGGCAAAGCCCGCCTCGTCCAGCTGCGCGCGCTGTTCCGGCCGGAGAATGCGCGAATCCAGCCTGGCCGGTACGCTGACCGGCAGCAAGCGGTTCAGCCGCGGCTGGTAATAGTAGACGCCGCCGGCCAGGCCATCGATCCGCCCTTCAGCCGCGTAGAGGTAACACTGGACCGCATTGAGGCCGCCTGCCGAGGAGTAGAGAGATTTCCCCTGCCCGTCCAGCGAGACCTCCCGCAGCAGCGACAGCAGCCCCCCCAGCCGTTCGAGATTCGCAGGCGAACCGCCGCCCGGCCGCCGGTAGGCCCGGGGATCGAAGCTGACCGGGTCCAATGGAATCGGCTCGCTGACGGCTTGCCGGCAAACCGGCGCAGCGTTCGATGGCGCCGGATCCGCCTCGCCGGGCATCACGCCTTTGGCGTCGAGGATATGAGCGGCAATCGCGGCGATGGTCGGCTGTTCGAGGAAGACATCCACCGGCAACGCCGCCTGGTACTGCTGCTGGATGCGGTGAACCGCTTGCACCAGCGTGAAGGAGGTCGCGCCCTGGTCAAACAGATCATCGTCGACCGTCAGCCCGGCAGCCCCAAGCACCTCGGCAAAGTACTGCTGCAACCAGGCGTTCAGCGCCTGGGGATCGATTGCGGGCGCGCACGGCTGGGCCACCGCCCCGGCGTCACCGGCGAGCAGCGCCTTGCGGTCCGCTTTGCCGTGCGCGGTCACGGGAATCCGGTCAACCAGGTGCACCAGATTCGGCACCATGTATTCCGGCAGGCGGGATTTGACGAAATCGCGCACCGCTTTCCTGTCCAGCCCCTCCGCCACCACAAAGGCTGCCAGCTTGGGATCGTCCGAGCCGGGATCCTTGACCAGCACCACCGCATCGTCGATCGCCGGATGGTTCCGGAGCGTGCTCTCGATCTCGCCGAGCTCGATGCGGAATCCGCGCAGCTTGACCTGCGAATCAAAACGGCCGAGCAGTTCGATCTCGCCATTGCCGAGGAAACGCGCCTGGTCGCCCGTGCGGTAGAGCCTCGCGTCGGCCTTGTCCGAAAAAGGGTCGCGGATGAACTTTTCGGCCGTCAGATCGGGGCGGTTGAGATAGCCCCTGGCCAGGCCGACACCGCCGATGCACAGCTCGCCGGTATCGCCAATCGCGACCGGCTTGGCCTCGGCATCCAGAATGTGGATCTGGATATTGTCGATCGGCCGCCCGATCGGCACGCGCTGGTCTTCCCGCGGCTCGCCGGGCCAACAGGTCACGTCCACCGCCGCCTCGGTCGGGCCGTACAGGTTATGCAGCCCGGCGCTCAGCCGTTCGCGGAACTGGAGCAGCAGGTCGTGGGTCAGCGTCTCGCCGCTCACGAAGACCTTCTGCAAGGACCGGCACGCGGAAACCGCCGGATGCTTGAGAAAGAAGCGCAGCATCGACGGCACAAAATGGCAGAGGGTGATCCGCTCTGCCTGGATACACTCCACCAGGTAGTGGGTGTCCTTGTGGCCCTCCGGCCTGGCCATCACCAGGCAGGCGCCGCTGAGCAGCGGCAGGAACAGCTCCCAGACCGAGACATCGAAGGTATAGGGCGTCTTCTGCAGGATCCGGTCCGCCGCGCCGACGTCGTAATGGCGCTGCATCCACAGCAGGCGGTTGCAGATCGCCCGATGCGGCAGCATGCACCCTTTGGGCCGCCCCGTGGAGCCCGAGGTGTAGATGATGTAGGCGAGATCCTCCGGGCGATTGATCGGCGCCGGATTGTCATCCCCGCCAGGCAGGGCGTCCTGCGCGTGATCATCCAGGCAGAGCACGGTGCCGGCATGGCCGTCCAGCCGCTGCCGGAAACGCTGCTGCGTCAGCATGACGGTCACCGCGGCGTCCTCGATCATCAGCGCCAGGCGCTCCTCGGGGTGACCGGGATCCAGCGGCAGATAGGCGCCGCCGGCCTTGAGGATCGCCAGCAGCGCGACGACCAGCTCGACCGAACGCTCCATCTGCACGCCCACCACGCTGTCGCGCCCGGTTCCCAGCACCCGCAGGCCGTGCGCCAGCCGATTGGCCCGGCGATTCAATTCGCGGTAGCTCAAGGCTTGGCCGTCAAAACGCACCGCCACCGCGTCCGGGCTGCGCTCGACCTGCGCTTCGATCAACTGGTGCAGGCACCTGTCCAGCGGGTAGTCCCTGTGGGTGTCGTTCCAACCGGCAATGATCTTGCTTTCGTGTCTATCCACGAATCACGCTCCTAGTCCTTGTGCACGACGAGCCCGTCCTGACGGTACCGCCGGTCAGCGCTGCTGGCTGTCATTCATTGGGTTGTGGTCCGACACCTCGCGCCTGCCTGCCAGATTGCGTTCAGGGCCGCGGGGCAGCCGATGGAAACGCCACGCTTTGCGTCCGAGCGGCCCGCGCTGGTCCGGTCGCTCGGGTACGGCTATGCCGGCGCCGGTGATTCGGCGCCCCCGGGCCACCCGGCAGCCGTCCGATCAGGTGGGATCCGACATCGGATGCCCTCGCTTTCCATCCATTGGCCCGACGTCTTGAAAAAAGAACCGGCAATCCGGTGATTGCGGACAACGATTTGCGTCATGGCGGGGAATATTTCGTTTTTCCGTTGGCGGGCACTGAATTCACGGCATGCAAAGCAAATTGCAAAAAATTCAATTTTCCGGCCACGCAATCCTTTCAGTAAACTTCAAAAAAATCACGTCGGCGTGACGATCGCCGTTCCACGTACAAAAAAGGACGACGCATCTCCACCGCGCGGAATGATCCGATGGCGCCGTGCCGGCGGGATAACGACTGGTTTGCCGATTTCGTTTGGCGGTGGGTTGGTGGAGGCTAGGCTGGTCTTGCTTATTAGATGGAGCCGGAAGCAGCCCCCGCTCAATGGCGATTTAAAAGCGGTCACTTTAAACGATCATCGGACCGAATCGACATCAGAATGATTTCCACCAGTAATTATGGTTGCGAAAATCAGATTGATATTTTTGGAGGCGACCGGATATCCCCGGTCGTCCAATCCGGCGGCCAGTCGCCGGCGCAACGGCGGACGCGGCACCCCGCGCTGAACGCGATCAGGGGGATGGCCCATTGCATGGTCGCGCGCTACACCTCCTGTCGCCCCGGTATCGGGGTCAGGAACAAGGCATTCTCATTCAGCCCGGTATGGAAGGCGCGGTCAGCGCCCTCCGCGCCCGTCCGGCAGTAACGTGGTCGAGATCGCGCCTGCCCCGCTCAAGCACCCGGAAAGCCGGCGCCCCGCCCCCTGGCGGCCGGCGCATGACATCGCATGCCCGCCTCAGGCGGGATGCACCACCACCAGCAGCGCTGTCGCGGTGGCCTTGCCGCCATTGCTGATCACGTGCGCGACATCGGCCGCGTAGCGCGCCGTCTCGCCGTGCCGCAGTTTCTTTTCGTCGGTGGCGGTGCGCACCGTCATCGATCCGCTCAGTACGGACAAATGTTCCTGCGTACCGGCTTCGTGCGGCTCGGAGGCCAGCACGCCGCCTGACTGGATCGTCAATTCGTACCACTCGAAGCGCCCGGCCAGGTCGATCGGCCCCAGGATGCGCAGATCGCATCGCGTATCCGGGCTTTTCAGCGAAGGGATGGCGTGCGGCGGCACCACGGTGATGCCGGTGCCCGGCCGTTCGCCGTCGCCGCCCGCGAGGAAGTCCGTCAGGCTCACGCCCAGTGCATTGGCCAGCCGCCACAGCACGGCGACGGTCGGGTTGGCCAGATTGCGCTCGATCTGCGACAGCATCGATTTGGACACCCCGGCACGGCGCGACAGCTCGTCGAGCGACAGCCGCTGGCGCTGGCGCAGCGCCTGCAGGGCCATGCCGACGGCGGGCGGACCCTCAACCTGGGCGGACTGGGGAGGTTGGGCAAGGGGTTGCGTCATGAATCGATGTTCTTTATATTGACCAACACGTTCAATATATTAAACGCGTTCGATTTATCGATCGGATCGTAACATACCGGCAGGCGCCTCAAGCCGCCCTGCCCGCCATTCCAGGAGACAACCCATGTCGAATGCCGAGGCATTCTATGCATCCATCCGTACCGAACTCGACGCGATCCGCGAGGCGGGGCTGTTCAAGCAGGAACGCGTGATCGCCTCGCCGCAAGGCGCGCGGGTGCGCATCGCGGACGGACGGGAGGTCATCAACCTGTGTGCCAACAACTACCTGGGCCTGTCGTCGCACCCGAAGGTGATCGAAGCCTCGCATGAGGCGCTGCGCACGCACGGCTTCGGGCTGAGTTCGGTCCGATTCATCTGCGGCACGCAGGACTTGCACAAGACGCTGGAAGCGCGCCTGTCGGCCTTTCTCGGCACCGAGGACACGATCCTCTACGGTTCGGCGTTCGACGCCAACGGCGGCCTGTTCGAGACGCTGCTGGGCGCGGATGACGCGGTCATCAGCGATGCGCTGAACCACGCGTCGATCATCGACGGCATCCGCCTGAGCAAGGCCCGCCGTTACCGCTACCAGCACAACGACCTGGATGACCTGCGCGCGCAACTGGCACAGGCGCGCGCGGACGGCGCGCGTCACCTGCTGGTCTTCACCGACGGGGTGTTCTCGATGGACGGCACCATCGCCCGGCTGGACGAGATGCGCGCGATCTGCGACGAGCACGGTGCGCTGCTCGGCATCGACGAATGCCATGCCACCGGTTTCCTGGGCCCGCGCGGGCGCGGCACGCACGAGCTGCGCGGCCTGTTCGGCAAGATCGACATCATTACCGGCACGCTGGGCAAGGCGCTCGGCGGCGCGTCCGGGGGCTTTACCAGCGCGCGCAAGGAGGTGGTGGCGCTGCTGCGCCAGCGTTCGCGGCCCTATTTGTTCTCCAATACGGTGGCCCCGGCGATCGTCGGGGCGTCGATCGCCGTGCTCGACTTGCTGGAGGCCAGCACGGAGCTGCGCGATCGGCTGGAGCGCAACACGCGGTTCTTCCGCGCGGGACTCGAGCAACTGGGCTTCGACCTCAAGCCGGGCGAGCACCCCATCATCCCGGTCATGGTGTACGACGCGGGCAAAGCGCAGCAGTTCGCGCAACGGCTGCTGGAACTGGGCGTGTACGTGGTCGGCTTTTTCTACCCCGTGGTGCCCAAGGGGCAGGCCCGTATCCGGGTACAGATGAGCGCGCTGCATGACCAGGCCACGCTGCAGGCCGCCCTCGACGCGTTCGGCCAGGCCGGCCGCGAACTGGAGCTGATCTGATGGGCACCGGCACGCCAAAGATCCTGGTCGTCGGCGCCAATGGCCAGATCGGCTCCGAACTGGCCCTCGCCCTGGCGGCGCGCTATGGCAACACGCAGGTGGTCACCTCCGATGTGGTGCCCACCGGCCGCCATGCGCACCTGACGCACGAGATGCTCAACGCCACCGAGCGCGGCGAGCTGGCCGCGGTGGTCGAGCGCCACGGCATCACGCAGATCCACCTGCTGGCGGCGGCCCTGTCCGCCACCGGCGAAAAAGCGCCGCAGTGGGCCTGGAACCTCAACATGAAGAGCCTGCTCAACGTGTTGGAGCAGGCGCGGCAGAGCGGTGTCGAGCGCGTGTTCTGGCCCAGCTCGATCGCCGCGTTCGGGCCGACCACGCCGCGCGACGGCACGCCGCAGAAGACCGTGATGGAGCCCACCACCGTCTACGGCATTTCGAAGCAGGCGGGCGAAGGCTGGTGCCGCTGGTACCACGCCAACCATGGCGTCGACGTGCGCAGCGTGCGCTTTCCGGGCCTGATCTCGCACAAGACGCTGCCCGGCGGCGGCACCACCGACTACGCGGTCGATATCTTCCATGCCGCGGTGAAGGGCGAGCCCTACACCTGCTTCCTCGCCCCGGACGAGGCCCTGCCGATGATGTACATGCCCGACGCCCTCCGCGCCGCCATCGAACTGATGGAAGCCCCTGCGGACCGGCTGACCGAGCGCGGCAGCTACAACATCGCGGGCATGACCTTCACGCCGGAGCAGATCGCCGGGGCCATCCGCAGGCAACTGCCCGGCTTCCAGATCCGCTATGCACCGGACTACCGGCAGGCGATCGCCCAGGGCTGGCCCGATTCGATCGACGATTCGGTCGCGCGCGCGGACTGGGGATGGCAGGCCGAATACGGGCTCGAGGCGATGGTGGCGGACATGCTGGCCAACCTGAGGACGTCGCTGGCGGCTTGAAGGCTCCGCCTCTTCGGCACCGGCGGCACCGCAACCCGGGGCGGGGGTGGATTGACCGGCCCGGGCCAGGCTCCCTCCCGGTGCCTGCCGCCGCATCGCCGAAGCGCCGTCGGGCACCACGCACCACAGCTTAGGGCGATTGGATGATTGCCCGGGGCACCTAAAGCAACGGGCAAAGCACTTTTCTTTCGGCATCGGGGGAAGTGACCTAATGTTGGACTATGCGGCGGCCAGACCAGGAGGCAGCCATGAGCATGGTCTCAGTGGAACCGGGCAGCTATCGCGCCGAGCCGCCCCGGAATGCGGGCGAGGTGATCGAACTGATCAAGCAGCGCGCCGTCCAGGTGGTGGACCTCCGGTTCACGGATCTGCCCGGCCTGTGGCAGCATTTCTCGATCACGCTGCCCGAAGTCAACGATGAGCTGTTCGAGGCCGGCATCGGCTTTGACGGATCGTCGATCCGCGGCTTCCAGGAGATCCACGAGTCCGACATGCTGGTGCGGCCGGACCCGGCCACCGCCTTTATCGACCCGTTCTGCTCGACCACCACGCTGGCCCTGATCTGCGACGTGATGGACCCGGTGCAGAAAGGACCGTATTCGCGCGACCCGCGCTACATCGCCAAGAAGGCGGAGCGCCACCTGCAGCACAGCGGCCTGGCCACGACCTGCTACTTCGGCCCTGAGCTGGAGTTCTTCATCTTCGATTCCATCCGCTTCGGGCAAGACCAGCACTCGGGCTACTACCACGTGGAGTCCGCCGAGGGCGAGTGGGCGTCCGGCCGCGACGAAGGCGCTTACGGCGGCGGCAACCTCGGCTACAAGCAGCGGTACAAGGAAGGCTATTTTCCCGTGCCGCCGCACGACACGCTGCAGGACATCCGCTCCGAAATCGTGCTCGCGCTGATGCAGGCCGGCATCCGGGTCGAGGTGCATCACCACGAGGTGGCCACCGCCGGCCAGAACGAGATCGACATGCGCTTTGCACCGCTGACGCGCATGGCCGACAACGTGATGCTGTACAAGTACATCTGCAAGAACGTCGCGCGCCGGCACGGCAAGATCGCGACGTTCATGCCCAAGCCGCTGTTCGCCGACAATGCGAGCGGCATGCATTGCCACCAGAGCCTGTGGAAGGACGGCGAGAACCTGTTCTACGACGCCGACGGCTGGGCACTGACGTCCCAGTTGTGCCGCTGGTACATCGGCGGCCTGCTCAAGCACGCGCCGGCCCTGATGGCCTTCTGCGCGCCGAGCACGAATTCCTACAAGCGCCTCGTGCCCGGATACGAAGCGCCGGTCAACCTGGCCATGTCGCAGCGCAACCGCTCGGCCGCCGCGCGCATCCCCATGTATTCGGATGCGCCTGCCGCCCGGCGCGTGGAGTTCCGTTGCCCGGACCCCTCAGCCAATGCCTACCTCGCGTTCGCGGCGATGCTGATGGCCGGCCTGGATGGCATTGCGCATCAGACGGACCCGGGCGCGCCGCTTGACCGGAACATCTACGAACTGCCGCCGGAGGAAGCCGAGAAGATCCGGCAAGTCCCCGGCTCGCTCGAAGAGTCGCTGGAGGCGCTGGAAGCCGATTCGTATTTCCTGCGCAAGGGCGATGTCTTCACCGATGACGTGATCCGGACCTGGATCGACTACAAGCGCACGCGCGAGATCGATACGCTGAAGCTGCGGCCGCATCCGTGGGAGTTTTATCTGTACTTCGACATCTGAGGTGGCCGAGGGCCTTCGCCGGCGAATGTCTCGTCACGATCCCATGGTCATGTTCGCCGTGAACCGAAGGACGGCCTTCTTGTAGAGCGAGACGTCGCCGTGATAGCCCGTCAAGGGCGGGCCATACGCCTTGGGCGGCTTGTTGACCCAGTCGCCGTTGCTGAGTTGCTTGGTTCTGTCGTCATCCAGCAGTGCCAGCTTGATCCGCACGAGGCCGGGCGACCGGTAGCCCAGGCCTTTCATGCGTCCCATCAGGCTCTTGCGGGGCGCGTCCGGATAGTCGAGCGTGATGGCCACGCCGCGCAGGCTGGCGAAATCGTAGCCGTGTACACCGCCTTTCGTCGCATGGCGCGCCTGAGCGTTGTCCAGCAGTTGCGGATCGAGCAGCACCAGCGGAGCCGGCGCGGCAAGCTTGACGTGGCTTTGCAGCGCGGCGGCAAAGACCTGGGCCGCGGCACCGCCCATCGAGGCACCGCCGATGAATTCGAAACGCACCTCATGGCCATCGCGCTGCAGTTGCTCGACGGTCTGCGCGGTGATCCGCGCAGCTTCCCTGGCTGCGGTGAACACGCTGCCGACCCCGCCCCCGGCGCTGACGGCGGCCTGGATGTAGTCGCGCCGGATGTTTTCGCTGCCGCCGAAGAAGAGGCGCAGGTCATGACGGACCTTGCCGTCGTTGCCCGTCGAGCTCCGCTCCTCGAAGTTGAGGTGCGACACGTGCGCCGCCCGCGCAAGCTTGTTCATCTGCTCCGGACTCAGGGCGCGGAAGAGATCGCTGTTCCGCAGATGCGCATTGGTAATCGTGGAGGCGGTCACCTTGAACTGGCGCGGCTTGGCCTTCGCATGCTCGGCGAAGTGCTTGATGAACACGGCAGCGCTGCTGTCTTTACGCTTGCTGGCACCGACGAATTCGATCGCATAGTGCCGCCCGTCCGTGCGGTACTGCGGATCGATCGCCTCGGCAAGCCGTTGCGCGACCTGCTGCACGGCCCGGTAGTTGGACGACTCGGGCTGGCGCGCCAGCCTGTGCTCGCCCCGGTCGATCGACTTCTGGAACTGCACGCGCAGCAGGTGTTTGCGTTCGTCGTGCTTGCCTGGGCGTTCGTGCTCGCTGACGACACAGGCGGCGTTCGTGACGGCAAGACCGAGCTGTCCCTTCAGGCCGGGCACCAGGCCCTCGTAGAAGGGCAGTTTCTTGACCGTGGCCGTCGAAGGCAGTCCGACTTCGTCGATGATCGCGCTGCGCAACAGTTTCCCGGCCTGATCGATCTGGGTGTCGCGCGCTTGCCATCCGGTGTCCAGGGGCCCCAGGCCGAGCGCTTGGGTGATCGCCGACAGGAGCGCGTTGTCGAGGCCGCGCATCGAGGTGTGGGCCTCTGGCATGCCGTCGACCTTCGGTCCCGACTCCAATCGATTGATGCCGCGCGCGGGACGGGTGGGGGATGTCTGCGCCGCAGACGGCGTCTGCCTGTTCGGCGGCATCACTGCGGGGCCACGCGCTGGTCTGGTGTCCGGGGCCATGGGCGCATGGGTCGCCATGTCCGGCACCGGCACCTCTTCGATCTCGGACACCAGCCCAGGTTGCGGTTCGATTGCCGCCGGGGCAGCTTCCGCATCGCCTTCCCGTACCGCGTTGAGGCGCGCGTCCCGCAGCGCGCGGATGCCCCAGCCGGCATCGCTCAGGTCCGCGCTGGCGGCGAGCACGTCGGCGTCGATCCGTCCGCTGTCGGTCCTCGGCAGGGAAGCGGTACCGGGGCCGGGCGAGGACGGGCCGCCGCTCGCACGAGGTTTCGGTGCCTGCCGTGCCACGCCGGATTCCGTCGCCGAGGGTGTTTCCGGCAACGATGCCCCGCTCGCCTTTCGCGACAAGCGGGGGCTTGCGGCGGTGATGCGGGGCGTGCTGCCGATCTGCGTGCCGGTGCTCGGCGGGCCGTCCGCGCTGCGTCGTTTGCCCACCGACAGCAGTCCGTGGAAGACACCTTGCCGCTGTCGGCGCGGTGCGGGAGCCGGAGTGCCGGTACCCGCCACCGTGGCATCCCTGGCGGGCTGCGTGCTGTGGCGGGTCAGAATCGAAGGAAAGCGGAGACTGCGTTTGGACATGGTGAAGCGCCTCATGCCCCGTCGGATGGGACCTGCGCTTCCAGCATGCGGGCTTTTCCGCCGCCCGGATGCCTACCGTCGCGAAAACGCTGCCGCCCAGGCGAATCGGCGCCTTGCGTTTTGCCCTCCGCAGCGGCGTTGGACCACCCTGTCCGGGGCTGCGCAGCCGCTGCGCGCGAACCCGCTCAGTCCGGGCCGCCGGGGGCGATCACCTCGCGCGAGCCATTGCGACCCATCGGCGAAACCAGCCCCGCCACTTCCATCTGCTCGATCAGCCGCGCCGCGCGGTTGTAGCCGATGCGCAGTTGCCGCTGCACGGCGGAGATCGACGCACGCCGCGTGTTGAGCACGAAGGCGGCCGCCTCGTCGTACAGCGGGTCGGCCTCCGCATCGCCGCCACCCTCACCGAACAGCTCGCCGGCGGCGGCTTCGGCCGGATCGCCGGCAAGGATGGCCTCGTCGTACTCGGGCTCACCGAACTGCTTCCAGTGCTCCACCACGCGGTGCACTTCCTCATCGGCGACGAACGCGCCGTGCACGCGCTGCGGGTAGCCCGTGCCGGGCGGCAGGAACAGCATGTCGCCCTGCCCCAGCAGCGTCTCGGCACCCATCTGGTCGAGGATGGTGCGCGAGTCGATCTTGGACGACACCTGGAACGCCACGCGCGTGGGGATGTTGGCCTTGATCAGGCCCGTGATGACATCCACCGACGGCCGCTGCGTCGCCAGGATCAGATGGATGCCGGCCGCGCGCGCCTTCTGCGCCAGCCGCGCGATCAGCTCTTCGATCTTCTTGCCGGCGACCATCATCAGGTCGGCCAGCTCGTCGATCACCACCACGATCATCGGCAGCGTCGACAGCGGCTCGGGCGCATCGGGCGTCAGCGAGAACGGGTTCGGCACCTTGTGGCCGGCCTGCTGCGCGGCGCGGATCTTCTGGTTGTAGCCGGCCAGGTTGCGTACGCCCAGGGCCGACATCAGCCGGTAACGCTTCTCCATCTCGCCCACGCACCAGTTGAGCGCGTGCGCGGCCTGCTTCATGTCGGTCACGACCGGCGCCAGCAGGTGCGGGATGCCCTCGTAGACGGAGAGCTCCAGCATCTTCGGGTCGATCATGATCAGGCGCACGTCTTCCGGCGTGGCCTTGTACAGCATCGACAGGATCATCGCGTTGACGGCCACCGACTTGCCCGAGCCCGTGGTGCCCGCGACCAGCAGGTGCGGCGCACGCGCCAGGTCGGTCACCACCGGGTTGCCGGTGATGTCCTTGCCCATCGCCAGGACCAGGTGCGAAGCGTGCGACTGGAACCCGGCCGCGTTCACCACCTCCGACAGACGGATCATGGCGCGCTGCGCGTTGGGCAACTCCAGCCCCATGCAGGTCTTACCGGGAATGGTCTCGACCACGCGGATGGAGGTCACGCCCAGCGCGCGGGCCAGGTCCTTCATCAGACCCACCACCTGCGCCCCGCGCACACCGATGGCCGGATCGACCTCGAAGCGCGTGATGACCGGGCCGGCCGATGCGCCCGCCACGGTCACCGGCACCTTGTACTCGGCCAGGCGCTGGGCGATCAGGTTGCCGGTTTCCTCCAGGTGCTCGGGCGACACCGATGCGGTGTCGAGCGATGCGGCGGTCAACAGTTCGGGGCTGGGCAGGCGATAGTCGACGACACGCGGCGGCGCGGGCGGCGGAACCGCGACAGGCACGGCCGCGGGCATGGCGCTTGACACCACCTGCCCCACCACGGCCGGCAACACGATGCGCGGCTTTTGCACGGGGGCGGTGGGCAACGGTGGCGCCACCGCTTCATGGGCGACAACCGGCGTGTGCTCCGGCTCTGGAGCCGGCGCTTCCGCTGCTCTCAAGGCTTCCTCGCCTTCTGGATGCGCGAGGGCGACGGTTTCAGGGGCTGGCGCCACTGCCTCTACTTCCGGCGGTACCTCTACTTCCGGCGGTACCTCTACTTCCGGCGATACCTCCGCTTCCGCCGATGCCTCTGCTTCCGCCGATGCCTCTGCTTCCGCCGATGCCTCCGCTTCCGCCGATGCCTCCGCTTCCGCCGATGCCTCCGCTTCCGCCGATGCCTCCGCTTCCGGCGATACCTCCGCTTCCGGCAATGCCTCTGCTTCCGCCGATGCCTCCGCTTCCGGCAATGCCTCCGCTTCCGGCGATACCTCCGCTTCCGGCGATACCTCCGCTTCCGGCGATACCTCCGCTTCCGGCAATGCCTCTGCTTCCGCCGATGCCTCTGCTTCCGCCGATGCCTCCGCTTCCGCCGATACCTCCGCTTCCGGTGATACCTCTGCTTCCGCAAATGCCTCTACTTCCGACGATACCTCTTCCTCCAGCGGTGCCTCTACTTTTGGCAATACCGCCGCCGGCGCGCTCGGAGCGGCGGCGATCGGCTTCATCAGGTCGCGCAGCTCGGCCAGCAATGCCTCTGCCTCCTGCCGCACGGCTTCCAGATCGACGGGGATGGTGCGCGGCTCCGCAGGGTCGGGGGCCCCGTTGATGGGGGCGGCCGCTTCGGCAACCGTGGCCATCGCGGGCCCTTCGCCTTCAGCCGGAAGGCTGGGCGCCTCGTCCGTTGCCGGCGCAGACGAAGGCTGGCCGCCAGCGGGCGGCCGCGGTTGGTGGAACGGGCTGCTGACAATTTTTGCGCGCAGCGGGGGGCGCAACAGCGGGGTGTCCCCTGCAGGCTTGACTGGCGCGGCAGGCGCCGGTGCCGCCGGCTTGGTCTCGGCGGGCGGCGGCGCTTCGGGAAGTCCCTGGGCGTTCAGCAAGGGCCAGATCTCGCCGGGCTGCGGCGGGGATGCGCGTGTGCGCGGCGGCGGCTGCCATGCCGGCTGACGCCAGATGGCACCCGATTCGATGCCGCGCTGGCGGCCGGTCGGCCGCGCCGCGCCGGCATGGCCGCCCAACATCGCCTGCTCGGCGCCGCCGAGCCCCAGCGCGGTGGGCTTGAGGCCGTTGTCGGCGTCCTTCTGCTGTGCGTCGGCCTGGGGCGGGGCGGCTTCGCCGGACTTGCGAAGGCGCGCGAGCACCTGGCGCCACGTCCACCCGAACGCCATCGGTGCCGCCCACAACAGCACGCCCAGCATCAGCAGGAAAGCGCCCGACCACCCCAGCATGTGCGAGAACAGCGATGCCAGGCCGCGCCCGGCCGCCCCGCCCGCCTTGCCGTGCGCATCGTGGCCCGCGGTCAGGGCTTCGAGCGCGGCACTGGCGCACAGCGCGGCCAGCGTGGCGAGCCACACCCGCACGGTACCCGGTCCCTTCAGGCCGCGCTCACCCGCCATCACGCGCGCGATGTATCGCCACACCAATGGCAACAGCCATACGGAGGAAATGCCAAACCAGCCAAGCCCCATGTCGAAATGCCGTCTTCACGAATCAAGGACGCGATTGTAGCGGGGCGCGCCGGGCCCCCTGCTTTACTGACCCGGCAGCCCCTGAGAAAAGTTGAGCATCGGGAGCGGCCCCCACCGATCGCGACCCGCGCCGGCTCGCCGGCGATGAGCCCGAGCGCGCGCGGCTTTCCCCAAGGCGCGCCTGGCCTCGGGCCCGCCGCCGGTGCGGGTTCTTTTTGCGCGCCGCCCCGGCCCAGGGAGGGGATCGGCATGAGCATTCTTGAGACACGGGGGACGCCGCGCTCCCTACAATCAACCGCTATTGCATTCTCCGGCCGCACGCCCCGCCTGCCAGGCCATCCAAGACATGATGACGATCGACATGCATGCGCTCGACGCGCTCAACGCCTCGATCAGCGAAAACCTCGGACGCGTCTCCAAGCTCGGCGCCCGGGTGGTCGCGCTGAGCCGTTTCGTGGCCGTCGCGTTTCCCCACCTGCCGGCCGGCGACTGCGCCACGATCGAGCGCGCCTTCCGCGAGCAGATCAACGACGCCCTGTCGATGACCAGCGACGAACCGGTGCCCGGTCTCTACGAGGAAGCGCTGCTCACGGAAGTGAATCTGCTGCTGGCGGCGCTCAAGCAGCGCTCGCGTTCTCTGCTGTAAGCGCCCCGGCCGGCCGGCCGCCGAACCGCTGTTGAACCAGCGCCGGCGCATAGCGGTAGTTCCAGCGCAGCTCATCGCCCGCCTGGACGGTCTCGATGGCAAAGAAGGCACGGATGGCGAACCGCCGTCCGCAACGGGTGGTGGCCTGGAACACCGCCGCTTCCATGGTGTAGCCGTCGTCCGCCTGGCTGACCGCATGGTCACCCTCGTAAGCGAAGACCGTATTGGCCATCGCCAGGATGTTCTCGCCGTCCACCGCGGACTCGATGCCCTCGGCGGTGGTCGACAGCACGTAGGCATCGTCCAGGCATGTGTAGTGGGTGGCCGGCGTCATCAGGCGTCCGCCATAGACCCCCAGGCACTCGCCGGCTTCGATCCGGCGCACCGCGAAGACACCGCGCTCGCCCACCAGGGCACCCTCGCGCGGATCGCGCAGGTCGGCCGAGGTCATCGTCCGGCAATGCAGGCAGCCGTGATAGTGGGCGCCGCGCACCTCAGGCGCCGTGTCGGCTTCCAGGTAGGGCCGGACTGGATCGGCGCTGTAGCTGCGGGGGCCCAGCGCGGGCCGACCGGTCGGCTCGAGCGTGTCCACGTAGACCGGGTTGCCGGCCGCGCCGCGGAAAGGGTAGCGCCGGTCGACGGCGGGCGAGTACGGCAGCCGGGCGATCGCATGCGCCTGCTTGAAGGCCGCGATTTCCTCATGGAACACGCGGATGCAGCGGACGACGCTCGCATCGTCGGGCTCCCGGGCCGACAGCGCCAGGATTTCGGAGCGCAGCGCCTGCATGACCAGGTAGAAGTGTTCGTGCCGCGCGGCCAGGTCCGGCGCGTCACCCGTCCGGCGGATGTCGATGCGGATGCGGTCGATGAGCGCGTCTGCGGAAAGCGGAACCGATGGGGGCATGGAAGCGGGCCACTGCGTCGTGGCGGAAGCGGCATGGTCCCGGCAGCGTAGCGGGCCGTGGCCGACCGTGTCCGGCGAGGCGCGAAACGAGCGGCGGAAGGACGAAGACCGAGGTTGGCGCACTCGCCCACCTTCAACAAAACTCATCGAAACTGCCAATTCGTAGACACGAAGCGACACATTCCGTCAAGTACGATTGCAAAAAATGTCACCCCACCTTGGTAGGGTGCATGGCATGGTTCCTGCACATTCCGACTCGCTTTGACCACAACAACGAGGGAAGCGGGTGCGATGAACCAGGCGAGCGCAGCGCTGGGGGTGCCGGGAGCGGAGGCGCAGGTGGATGGCGGCGTCGAGAGCGCCGCACGGCGGCAATTCATGTACGGGCTAGGCACCGTACTCGTGTCCGGCTGCGGCGGCGGGGGGGACGCCGGCAGCGACGGGAACATGGCCACCGCCTCCACCAGCAACACCGGCACCCCCGCAGCGGGCGCCGCCATCAAGAACGGTACGGCCGACACCTCGGGCAGCACCGCGACGGTACAGCGCTTCACGCACCCCGGCTTGCTGCACACCGAGGCGGACTTTGACCGCATGCGCACCAAGGTCGCCGCGCAAGCCGCGCCCTGGATCGACGGCTGGAACGTCTTGACCGCCAACGGCCAGACCAGCCTGTCGCGCAATCCCAATCCGCAGACGACCATCTACCGCGGCAACGACGGCACGCACGCGGAAAACTACCGCACGCTCTATAACGACATCGCCGCCGCCTACGGCTGCGCGCTGCGCTGGAAAGTCTCGGGCGACACAGCCTACGCGGACAAAGCCGTGCAGTACCTGGACGCCTGGGCGTCCACGCTGACGCTGATCGGCGGCGACAGCAACGCGGCGCTGGCCGCCGGCATCTACGGCTACGAATTCGCCAACGCGGGCGAGATCATGCGCAGCTACGCCGGCTGGTCGGCCGCCGGCCTGGCGGCGTTCCAGAAGATGATGCGCAGCGTCTTCTACCCGATCAACCACGATTTCCTGAGCCGCCACAACAACACCGAGATCACGCACTACTGGGCCAACTGGGACTTGTGCAACCTGGCGTCGGTGCTGGCCATTGGCGTGCTGTGCGATGACGCCGGCCTGTTCGACGAGGCCATCACGTACTTCAAGCGCGGCGCGGGCAACGGCTGCATCGGACAGGCGGTCTACTACGTGCATCCGGGCTACCTCGGTCAATGGCAGGAGACCGGCCGCGACCAGGGCCACAACACGCTGGGCATCGCGCTGGGCGGCGCCATCTGCGAGATGGCGTGGAACCAGGGCATCGACCTGTACGGCCTCGACAACAACCGCTTCCTGGCCGGCGCCGAATACGTGGCCAAGGCCAACCTGATCCAGTCCGGCAGCACGTACTACCCCGTGCCCTACGTCACTTACCGGAACGTGGACGTCACGCAGACGACGCTCTCCACGGTCGGGCAGGGCACGGCGCGCCCATGCTGGGCACTGGTCGCCAACCACTACATCAACCGCAAGGGGCTGGCCGCGCCCTATTGCAAGCAGTTTGCCGCACTGGTCCAGCCCGAGGGCGGCGGTGGCAACTACGGCCCCAACAGCGGCGACTACGACCAGCTCGGCTACGGCACGCTCACCTGCACGCGCGACCCCGGCACGCCGGCCGCCGCACCGAGCGGCCTGACGGGCTACACCACGGCGGCCAGCGTCGTGCTGTCGTGGTGGGGCTGCAGCAACGCCGCCAGCTACACCGTCAAGCGCGCCACCATCGCGGGCGGCCCCTATGCCACGGTCACCAGCGGCATCACCGACCTGCTGAGCTACACCGACACGCCGCCGGCCGCCGGCACGTACTACTACGTGGTGACCGCGCAGACGCCGTCGGGCGAATCCGCGGCATCCAACGCCGTCAAGGTGGTGACGGCCATCCAGGTGCATACCCACCTGCCCTTCGACGAAGGCAGCGGCACCGTGGCCGCCGACAGCAGCGGCAACCGCCATGCCGGCACGCTCGCGGGCGGCGCGGCCTGGGCCAAGGGCCGCAGCGGCAATGCCGTGTCGCTCAGCGGGGGCGCCTATGTGGCCCTGCCGGCGGACCTGTTGACCGATGTGTCGGACTGCACCCTCTCGGCCTGGGTTTTCTGGAACGCATCGCAGACGAACACCCGCATCTTCGATTTTGGTTCCGGCACCGGGCATTACCTGATGCTGACGCCGAGCTACGGCGGCAGCGGCGCGGTGCGCCTGGCCATGACCGTCAATGGACGGTTCGGCGAGCAATCCATCGACGGCACCGCTGCGCTGCCGACGCACCAATGGGTGCACGTGGCCGTCACGCTGTCGGGCACGACCGGCACGCTCTACGTGAACGGCACCGCGGTCAACCGCAATACCGCGATGTTCCTGGCGCCCTTCCGCCTGGGGAGCACCGCGCAGAACTGGCTGGGCCGGTCGCAATACAGCGCGGACCCCGGCTTCGACGGCCTGATCGACGATTTCCGCATTCACCGCGGTGCGCTCACGGCCGCGCAGATCGCGGCACTGATGAGCGGCTGACCGCCCACGAGACCCCATGCGGGGATGGCGGGTGCGGCCGTACAGCAGCACACCGCCCTACCCCGCAGTAGCGCCCCAACCGACTCCAACCAACAGCGGCAGGCCGACCGGCTCAGTGGTCGGCGGCACGCGGTTGGACTGCAGCACGCCCTTCGCGCAGACGAAGGCGTGCCGCTGCTTCGCTGATCCCGGCGCATTGCGTCCTCACAAAAGACCTCTCTTTTCGGAGAATTGACCTTGAATCACCGCTACACACTCCTCGCACTCGCCGCCGCAGCCCTGTCTGCCGGAGCGCACGCAACCGGTACGTCCGTCACGGCCCCGTGGGGCGAGGTGGCCGAGCCCAGCCTGCCGGCGGATTCGGCGGTCTGCAAGACGCTGTCGGCCTCGATCACGCCGATCAAAGGCTCCGTCGATTCGGTGGACGGCAACCCCGCCAACTCCCAGCCGGACGCGAGCCGCATCCAGTCCGCCATCGACAACTGCCCGGCCGGCCAGGCCGTCAAGCTCGTGAAGGGCAGCGCCGGCGAATCCGGCTTCCTGAGCGGCTCGCTGAAGCTCAAGTCGGGCGTGACGCTGTGGATCGACACCGGCGTGACCCTGTTCGCCTCGCGCAACCCGGCCGACTACGACAATGGCCTGGGCACCTGCGGCACCGCCACCACCAGCAACGACAAGTCGTGCAACGCGCTGATCGTGGCGCGCGATACGGCGGGCAGCGGCATCGTCGGCGCCGGCGCCATCGATGGCCGCGGCGGCAGCCTGGTCACCAGCGGCCCGAACGCGAACCGGCTCACCTGGTGGGACATCGCTTACCTGAACAAGACCAAGGGGCTGAACCAGCAGAACCCGCGCCTGATCCAGACGTATAACGGCAGCGCGTTCACGCTGTACGGCGTGACAGTGCAGAACTCGCCCAACTTCCATATCGTCACCACCGGCACGTCGGGCGTAACGGCATGGGGCATCAAGATCGTGACGCCGAGCCTGGCCTACGCCGTGGCGGGCTACAAGTGCCCGTCCGGCTCCACGCCCGACAAGGTCACGCCCGCGACCTGCTTCACGCCCGAGACGGTCAAGAACACCGACGGCTTCGACCCGGGGCAATCGACCAACGTGGTGCTGGCCTATTCCTACATCAACACGGGTGACGACCACGTCGCGGTCAAGGCCAGCAGCGGCCCGACGCGCAACCTGCTCTTCGCGCACAACCATTTCTACTATGGGCACGGCCTGTCGATCGGCAGCGAAACCAATACCGGCGTGAGCAACATGCTGGTGACCGACCTGACGATGGACGGCAACGACAGCTCGGCCGGCAACGGCCTGCGCATCAAGTCCGATGCCTCGCGCGGCGGCAAGGTCACCAACATCGTCTACGACGGCATCTGCATGCGCAACGTCAAGGAGCCGCTGGTGTTCGACCCCTTCTACAGCAGCGTGAAGGGTTCGCTCTATCCGAACTTCACCAACATCGTCGTCAAGAACTTCCATGACCTGGGCAGCGCCAAGTCCATCAAGCGCACGATGACGTTCCTGGGCTACAAAGCCAACAAGCAGAAGAACCCGCTGACGATCACGCTCGACAACGTGGTCTTCGACGGCACGCTGCCGGCCTTCGAGGGGTCCCACTACGGCGGGCCGGCTTCGCCCAACGGGGTGCACTTCACCTTCGGCGGCACCGGTCCGGTGAGCTTTGCCGACGCCATCGTCACGTCGTCGACCACCGATGTGACGGTGACCGGCACGCCGGGCACGGCCGCGGCGGTGGATTGCAGCAAGGCCTTCGTGCCGCTGAAGTCCGTGGCACCGACCTCGCCGATCTGATCGGGCGACTCCGCTCAGCGGTACCCGTTCTGCCGCTTGTACTGGCGGATGGCTTCGTCGTGGTTGGGGTCCTCGTGTGCATTGTGCGCGCGCTGATCTTCGAACTCACGGATGGCATTGGCCTGAGCCTCCGTCAGTTTGGGCAGCGGCGGCTTGCGTTGCGGTGACGGGGTGGTGCTGTACGTCACCCGCTGCTGTCGGCGGAGTTCGTCTTCGTAGGCGATGTGGTGCCCGCCCTTTTCACCGTGGTAGTCGTTGCGCGCTTCGGTCTCGCGGTCCAGTTGGGTCCGCTGCAGGAAATCCAACTGCGATGCGTGATCGGCCAGCATGCGCGGCGGCGCGGATTGCGTGCGGACCGGCTTCGGTTGAGGCTTGGCCGGTTCGCCGCCACCGAGGAGGCGGGCGAGGTACTGGTCGTAGTCCGCCTGGGCGCGATCTTGGATGTCCCCCTCGCTGGAATGCAGCATCGAATCCTGACTGGCCGCATCCCTCGCAAACCGGACGAAATCATTGAGCGTGAACACGGGCTGAGGCTGGGGTTGTACAGCCGTCCGGGCGCCGGCATGGCCGGCGCGCTCGTACTGCGGCGGCGCGCTGACGGTGCGCGCGGGGGCCGCCGCCGTTGCTGCCGGCCGGTTCCACATAGCAGCCGTCCCGCCGCGCCCTTGGGTGCCGACGCTGGGCTTGGCCGGCCGAGGCGCCGGCGTCGGTGCTGGCTTGCCTGCGGACGGGAACCGCCCCGAGGTCGCCAGGTCCGCAAAGCTCTTGAAAATCTGCGCGTGGGACCGGCGCTGTGGCACAGTCGCCGGCGTACCCACGCGGGAGGCGGGCCGGCTCACTTGGGCGGCCTGCGCCGGCCTCGTCCGGGTGGCTTGAGGCATCGGCACCGACTTCGCCGTAGGCCGTGTCGGGGTCTGAATGGGTGCCTGGGTTGGCTTGGCCGTGTATCGTGCTGAAGCCCGAACGGGCGCGGGGGCCGGGGCCGGCTTGGCCGCGTACCGCGCCGAGGTCTGAGCCGGTGCCTGGGTCGGCCTCGCGGTGTAGCGTAGCGGGGGCTGAGCGGGAGCAGAAGCCGGTTTGGCTGTGTGGCGTGTCGGGGTCGGGGCGGGTGCCGCAGCCGGCTTCGCCGCGACGGCACCCGGAACCAGCCGGTGGTTCGCCACGAACATGGCCAGTTGGCTGTTGCGCTGCCCCCGGTCCGGGAGGCTGAGCAGGATCTGCAACTCCTGCAGCAGTTCGATGGACTTCGCCGCCGGCAGATCGGGGATGCGTGCATTGAGCAGCTTCATGACCTGTTGCGGCCGCTCTGTCGAACCCACCCCTTCCCTCACCCCCAGCGCATGGATCTGGCGGCGCGCGATCTCGCGGCGATTCTCGATCGCCGTGCCGGCCGCTACGCCGTGGCCCGGCGTGCGTACCGAATGCGGCTTGGCTGGCGTGGCCTTTGGCTGGAGTTGGGGCTGGGGTGCGGCAATGTTGAGGTTCCTCGCCTGCAGCGGCGCGCGGGCGGCGGGGGTCAGGCTCTTGAACGGTTCCTGCCTGGCCCGGGGCTGCCGGCCGGGCTGCTGCGTCTGCCTCGGCGCGATGTTCTCCTGGTCGGCCGTTCTGCGGGTCTGCGGGGCGACGGAGCGCGAACCGATTCTGTTGTTGTAGCCAGCCATGGTCTTGGTGGTGAGCGGTGGGAACCCGCCATCCGACGCGCCCTCGCGGCCACATGGCGACACGCAATCATGCTAGCTTCCCCACTCGGGCGGGGTACCGGCCAGGGCGAAATGCCGGCGCGGACACCGAACCCCCGCGCCTCACAATGTGAAGCGGGCGACGGGCGACGCCTCGTTCTCTCAGGAAATGTTCCGGTGTGCCGATGTTGACCAGGGTGACGGTAGGCTAAGATGCGTGGCCTCGCCAGCGCATTTCAACCTTGCTTGCCTCCGGGAGTCCGCAGCACGATGCCTGCGTTTTCATCCACGACATCTGCACGATCCTCCGCACCCCGCCGTACCCGTTTGCTGCCCCTGCTGATCGCACTGTCCACCGCGCAGCAGGTCCATGCCCTGGCCAACGAGACCCCGCGCCCCTTCCATATCGGACGCGCGCCGCTGGAGCACGTGCTGCTGGAGATCGCCCGCGTGAGCGGGGAGCACGTATCGTTCGCGTCCAACCTGGTCCAGGAGCGCTGGGCGGGGCCCATCGACGGCACGATGTCCGCGCGGGAGGCCGCCGGACGCGCGCTGCAAGGCTCCGGCCTGACGCTCGCCAGCCTGCCCGATGGCACACTGACCGTGGTGGCGGCCGATGCCTCGGCCCCGCCACCCAACGTCGGCACGCTGGCCGCCACGGAAGTGCACGGCAGCACCGACGACGGCTTTGCGGTGTTTACGACCAGCGCCATCACGCGGGTCGAGACGGCCATGTCGAACATGCCACATGCCATCGACACCGTGTCCAGCGGCCTGCTGGCCAGCCGGCAACCGCCCTCCCTGGCCGACGCGGTCAACCAGGTCGGGGTGGTGCCGGTGGTCGTCGATCAGGCGGCGCCGCCGCAATACGCCATCCGCGGCTTCATGACCGACACCATTTCGGTGGACGGCCTGCCTGACCGCATCGCGTCGATGCGCCCGCTCGAGGCGCTGGACGAGATTGCCGTCATCAAGGGGCCGAACGCCGACGTGGCGGGCGTCACCATGGCCGGCGGCACGATCAGCGCCAGCCTGAAGACACCGGGAATCGTGCCCGAGCGCAGCATCGCCGTGGAGGCCGGCTCGCACGCCGAGCGCAAGGTGATTGCCGACCTGGGCGGCGCCATCGGAGCCAGCGGACTGACCTACCGCGTGATCGGCGTGCAGGACAGCTCCGCCAACAGCGACGCCGGCTACGTCGGGCACCGTGTCAGCTACGGCCATGCGGCGCTGGGCTGGTCCGACTCCGCCACCGAGGTCACCGTCGGCGTAGAGTCGCTGGCCAGCCGGCAGCCGGTGCAGCCCGCCACCTTCGCGCTCAACGGTGCGCCGGTGCGGCTGGCCTCGGAAAGCCCGCTCGGCAATACCGACGACGACGTCCGGGGCCACGCCGAGCGGTTCTATTACAAACTGTCCCGCAATCTGACGGACGACTGGGCCGTGCATTCGCGCTGGTCGTATGAGAAGGTGCGGCTGCAATCCGCCGAGTGGCACCTGCTGCCGACCGCCGACGGCAGCGCGCCCATGCCGACCGTCGGCATGGGCTACCGCAGCGACAACCGCGTGTGGGCCCTGTCGAACGACCTGGCCGGCACCATCCGGCAAGGGCCGCTGACCCACTCGCTGGTACTGGGCTGGGACGCAATCCAGGACCGGCTCGACTTCCGCTACCCCGGTGCGGTCGACCTGGGCCTGCAGAATCCGTATGCGCCGGTGCCGCTGCCGGCCACGGCGTTCGTCCCCGGCCTGTCGTTGTCGCAGACGGTGCGGCAGTCGGTGTTTCGGCTGCGCGACCGCATCGCCATCGGCGAGCGCTGGGAGATCTCCGGCTCGATCCGGGCAAACGATTACATCGCCAAGCTGCCGCATGCCAAGCTGCAGGGGCTGGCCTGGACACCGGCATTGGGCGTGGTCTACAAGCTGGACGCGCGGACTTCGTGGTTCGCCGACTATTCGCATGGGTTCCAGATCAACACCGGCTACTTCTACAACGGCGCGACCATGCAGCCGGAGCGCAGCCAGCAACTGGAAACCGGCCTGCGCTGGGAAGACCGGCAGCGCAAGCTGACGGCTCAGGCTGCGCTGTACCGCATCACGGCCAACCACGTGGGCGCCGCCGATACCTCGCACCCCGGCTACTACACCGAGATCCCGGAACAGAGCAGCGACGGGGTCGAACTGTCGCTGCAGGGTTCGCTCGCGCGCGGCTGGGAGACCTCGCTGTGGGTCACCGCGGCGCACATCAAGCGGGGGCTGCCGGGCAATCCGTCGTTTACGGCGCCCGGCATGGGCGGATCCATGTGGACCACGTATACGGTGCAGGGCGGCACGCTGGCCGGCGCGGGCGCGGGGGTCGGCGTCACCGCCCAGCGCTGGATTCCGTGCTTCGACGGCACGGCGTTCCGCGTGCCCGGCTTCGTCCAGGTGGACGGCAGCCTGTTCTGGCGCCGCAGGCAATGGCGCATCGACTTGCTTGCGCGTAATCTCTTCAACGTGCGGGCCTACGGCAACACCGTATCGAGCGGCTTCATCCCCATCCTGCCCGGCCGCACGCTGACGCTGCGGGTGACCCACCACTTCTGAGCCCGCAGCCGCTCCACCCTGCCCGGCCTGCCGTTGCATCCGTCGCCGTGGCATTTCACGCCGCGTGTGAGGCGGTTCCGACATGCGCGAGCTGCTCAACGATCAGCCTCGTCCGCTTGCTGGAACGCGTCGGCATGAACACCCACATTTCGTACAGCGGGAGGGCTTCGCGCAGACGCAGCGGCGTGACGCGCTTGCGGGCATCCCCGAGCAGTGCCGGATGCGGGACCACCGCAAGCAGGTCCGTGCCGGCAACCAGGTTCAGCATGCTGGCGTAGTCCGGGCAGCTCACGGCCACGCGTGGCGGCTTCAGCCGCCGCACCGTATAGGCTTCCGCCAGGACATCCACCGGCCCGCGCACGCTTGGGCCGACGCAAGCCCATGCCATGCCCTGCAGGGCTTCGAGCGTCTGTGCGCCGGCAGCGGGATGGGCCCGGCGAGCGTAGACAAGAGGGGAAAGCCGATAGAGCGGCCGGCAATCCACGCCTCTGGGGACGAAACCTCGGGGCTTGGGCGCCACGACGAGATCGAACGCACGCCGCTGCAAGCCGGCAAGCAGGCTGCCCTCGTCGGCACTCGTCAATTCCAGGCGCCGGCGGGGATGTCCCGAGCACCAGCCATCGTACAGGATCGGCCCGCAGACCAGCGCGGCGGACGGCGTGAGCCCGATGCGCAACACGTCCCGATCGGCGCGGGGCGGACTTGTGGCCAAGGCATCCATCCGCTGTTCGAGCGAGGCGACTTCCGAGGCGAGTTGCAACGCCAGGTCGGTCGGGACATATCGGCGCCCGGAACGCACCAGCAAGGGTGCGGTGAACTGCCGCTGGAGCTGCTTCATCGCGTGGCTGACCGCGGGTTGCGATACGCCGGCCATCTCCGCCGCCGCCGCAAAGGAACCCTGTTCGATGACCAGCCTCAGGTAGAGGAGATGACGTAAATACATAAATGGTGTTTATGTTTGTGCTCGCATTATCGCTTGTTGCCATCGACCGCGCATGGAACGATTCACCCCGAATAATCCAGTGATGAAACGCCATGACACCGCTCGAAACCGTTCGCAGCTACCTGCGCCACCTGCATGCCGGCAATACCGAAGGCCTGATTTCCGTCTTCGAGGATGACGGGGTCGTCCACTCGCCCTTCCTCGGCACCATGAACGCCCCCGACTTCTTCCGGAAACTCGCCCAGGCCTCCAGTGCAAGCGTGATCACGCTGATCGACTTGTTCGACTCGGTTCAGCCAGGAAGGGAGGTGGTCCGTGTGGCGGCCTATTTCCGCTACGACTGGACGCTAAGCGACGGGCGTGTGGTGGATTTCACCTGCGTGGATGTCTTCGAATTCCGGCACGGCAGCGCGCGCATCCAGGCGATGCACATCGTGTACGACACGCATCCATTGAGGGAGCGGGTGGGCGACAAATACGCGCCGGATCCGGATCGGGCTGCGTGAGCGCCGGCCTCAGCTTGCAACGGCCGGGATGAGATCGGTACCGGCCGCCAATTCCACCGTCGCACGCCGATGCGGCAATGCCGGCACGCCTTTTCACACGATTTCTACACCCCGCTTCGCGCGCATGACCACGATTTCGGCATGACAGGGGCCGCGCGCGGCTGATCCTCACTAACGTTCCAGTGAAGTCGTCCGGTGGGCCTGTCCAGCGCAGGCCAGGCCGGTATGAGACCGCCCGGGGCTGCGCGGCCCGGCACGGGCAAGCGTACGGGCAAGCATTGCCCGGCGACCGATTCAGAGAGCATGGTATCTGTGTCTTTCGGTTCGTCCGGCCATCGCGATGGCCTGGTGTGCCGACGGCGCAGGGGCCCGCTCGTTCCGCATCGGTGGTTCCCAGTACAGCGGACCGTGGAGCGAATCCGATGCACCTCCTGCCCTCAAAGGTTGATCACTATGTCAGTCGGAAAAATCCAGAACCCCTCGAACATTCAGGATCTGCAGAACCTGAACACCAACAACAGCCAGCAGTCGGGCCAGTCCGTGCAAGACCTGCTCAAGCAGGTCGAGCAGGACGTCATGAATATGATCGCCGCCATCGTGCAGAAGGCCGCGCAGGCGCTGGGTGGCAACAACGCCAACGGCAACGCGCCGGCGAAGGACGGCAATGCCAACGCCAATGGCAACGCCAACGATCCGAGCAAGAGCCAGGGTCCGCAGTCGGCCAACAAGACCGGCAACGTCGATGATTCCCAGAACCAGGATCCCATGCAAGCCCTGATGCAACTGCTGGAAGACCTGGTGAAGCTCCTGAAGGCGGCCCTGCACATGCAGCAGCCCGGCGGCGACCAGGGCAAGGGCGTGGGCGGCGCAGGCGGTGCCAAGGGTGCCGGCGGCCAGGGCGGCCTGGCCGGTGCGCTGCAGGAAATCGAGCAGATCCTGAACCAGCTCGGCGGCGGTGCCGGTGGCGCAGGCAGTGGCAATGGAGTCGGCGGCCCGGGTGGTGCCAACGGCCCGGGCGGTGCTGACGGCGCGAATGGCCCGCAGAACACAAGCAATGCCAACGGCCCGTCCGACGCCAACTCCGTGGACGACGGCAGCGACCAGGGCGGCATCACCGGCATGCTCCAGAAGCTGATGAAGATCCTGGAATCGCTGATCAAGATGCTGCAGCAGAACCAGGGCGGCCTCGGCGGCGGCAACCAGGCGCCGGGCAGCTCGAAGGGTCCGGGCAACACCTCGCCGACCCCCGGCTCGAACCAGCCGGGTTCGACGGACGGCCAGCAGTCCAGCGGGAACAATCTGCAATCCCAGATCGTGAACGCGGTGCAGGACATCGTCCAGATCCTGCAGCAGATGCTGGCAGCGCAGAACGGCGGCAAGCAAACCACCACGCCGTCGGCGTAATGGCCTCGACGGACAGCCTTAACCGGCTGTCCGTCTTCGACTGATTCTCTTGGAAGACAAAGAGTCATCCCTATGAGCCACAGCAAAATCAGGTCGGGCGGCAGCAGCGGCGGGATCGGCAACGATTTCCCGTCGACGAAGGCACCCGTTCCTTCCACGCCCGCCCAGCCGCCGTCGCAGATCAACGACCTGCTCAACCGCGGCGTCGGCAACGCGATGAACAACGCCGGTTTCGGATCGCAGACCTGGAACCCGGACAGCCCGATCGTCTCGCTCAAATCGCGCTCGTCGTCTGGCCACAAGCCCGACATAGGCGGCGATACGAAGCCGGATTCGACCTCCGGCGGCAAGCGCAAGCGTGACGACGAGACCGATCCGAACAACGAAACCGACGACAAAAAGAAGAAAAAGAAGCGCGACGACGAGGACAATGCCAGCCAGACCGGCACCGGCAGCCCGACCGACCAGTCGGGATCGACCCCGGAGGATGCGCTGATGAACATCGTCCTGCAGCGCACCATCCAGCGTCAAACGCAGACGCGGCAGAAGATGCAGGAGGCCATGAAGATCAAGGACGACGACGACTGATCGCCCGGATGCCCCGAGACACGCCACCAGCGGTTTTGGGGCATCCGTTTTTGGGGCCACCGTTCTTCCGACAACAACAAGCGTGGGGCACGACATGACCTTGCGCGACTCAGCCTGACTACCATGCCTATCATTCCGCGTTTCCTGAACCCCTTCCATCGGCCGTCGCGCACGTCATCGTCCGAACCGCAAAGCGGCGCCCAGACACCTCCGAACGCCTCGCCGCTGCCCGGGGGACGAGCGCGGACCCCGCGCGCCAGGGGCGAGCTTGGCCGCGACCTGCATCCGCGCGGCACGCGCGCCAACGAGGCGGCGGGCCGCTCCCCCGGCCCCTCGACCCCCCCGCGAATCCGTGCCTCGGCATCGCGCACGGCACCGAGCACCCCGCAGCACCCGCACGCAACCGGAGGGACGCTCTCGGGGCAGAACAGCCCATTGCACAACCACGAGGTCCGGTACGTCAAAGAGGTTGTAGACCACACGGGCTTGTCAGACTGGCGCACCCAGATGTTCAGCCGGTATCGCAAACACAGTCGCCAACTCGGGTTGGCCAACAGTTTTGAGCAGGTGCGGGTGTATAGCCGACTGAAGCAAGCTGTCGACAACCTGAAGAGCGCTCTCAGGATGAGAAGCGACAGCATTCAACTCAATCTGCTCCCCATCCCCGCGCTGCCGGACATCGCGTTCGACATCGCCCATCTGAAGAAGCTCGCGACAGAGGATTGCGACCTGCTCGAGTTGCAGCCCGAAATCGAAAATCTGTTCCTGCTGGAGACCCTGTCCTTGAAGGGTGCCAAGAACCTCAAGGCCTTGCCCGATGCAGTCGGTCGATTGCCCGCCCTGAGTGAACTGACGCTCAGGGAAACGGGCATCAAAACTTTGCCGCCGATGGGCGGAGCATCGGCTTTGCAGCGGCTCACGATCGACGATTCTCCGCTCGAAAAGCTCCCGACCGGATTCACCGCCCTCCCCCAACTAGTCAACCTCTCGCTGTCGAACACGAAGTTGCACGAACTGCCTTCCAGCTTCGGTAACCTGTCCGCGCTGAAGACCCTGTCGTTGCAGGACAATCCCAAGCTGGAAAGCCTGCCCAAGTCATTCGGGCAATTGTCCGGCCTGCAGGAGCTGACACTCACAGGCAACAGCATCCGCGGGCTGCCGTCGATGAGCGGCACATCGTCTCTACAAACACTCACGGTGGACGAGGCGGCGCTGGAGAATCTGCCCGCCGATTTCGGTGCGCTCGTCAACCTGGCCCACCTGTCGCTGTCGAATACGCAGGTGCGCGAACTGCCCGCCAGCTTCGGGAACCTGCAGGCGCTGAAGACCCTATCGCTGCAGAACAACAACAAGCTCGAAACCTTGCCCGCCTCGCTCAAGCAGTTGCCTCACCTGGAAGAGCTCACGCTCAGCGGTGGTCGCATGCGCGAACTGCCTTCGTTGAGCGGGGCATCCGGGCTGAAGAGGCTCAGGGTGGAAAACGCCTTAATTGCGTCGCTTCCGGCAGATTTTGCCGCGCTGCGCAAGCACCTCACGCAGCTGACGCTCTCGAACACGAAATTGCTCGAACTGCCTGCCAGCGTTGGTAACCTGTCGCGCCTCACAAACCTGACGCTCACCAAGAATGCACGGCTGCAAGCGTTGCCTGAAGATTCCGTCAGCCGGCTCCAGAACGTGCAAACGATCGACCTCTCGGACTGCCCGCGGCTGCGTACACTGCCGCAATCGATCGGGACCCTGCCGAACCTGCGCACGCTGGACCTGTCCGGCTGCACAAGCCTCACGGTGGAAGACCTGCCGCGCTCGGTCCAGTTTCCCCGTGCCGGGCTGACTGTCGTCTTGCCGACGCACCTGAAGGACGACGTGCGCGATGCGCGCCTCAAGCATGATCCGCGGGCGCGGCTTCTGAAAAACGACATGGAACGCAAGCGCGATGAAATGGACGATGCCATCTTCGATACGAATCCGGCAATGAACGCAGGCCAGATCATGTCGGTGGCATTTCACATCAAGCGCGGGGGCGATCGCCTGGATGATCTCCGGCGAAACGCGAAAGAAGCGCCGCCGACCCCCGTCAACAATGACTCACCGCTGATGCAGAGCGCACTGGGCAAGGCCTTCAACCTCGCGACGAGCCACGAAGAGTTTCGCGATCTGCGCGATGCTGCGCGCTCACTGCCGACGGTCCTGCAGCAGGAACTTGCCGGCCTGCTCCAGGCCCACGATGGGCGAAACCTCGTCAAGGCGATTGGCGAGGGCGCCTACGGTGTACGAGGGACGACGGCGATCCAAAATATGCTGCCCCAATTGGCCAACCAGATCGCCAGGGATCCGGAAATCAAGGCATTGCGCGAGCAGGCCAGGCAGTACCCGCGCAGCAATCCATCGCACGAGGTCGCTGCCAAGCTGGCGGCCCTCGTCCGGCCGCTGTGGGAAAACGCGCGGGCCTTGGCACCGATGCCCAGTGAGGTTCAGCGTCGGTTGGGCGACCTGCTGGCTGCCCCAGCGGGGCGGCAACTGGTCCAGCAGATCAGCGAAACGGCCTATAGCAAGCGGACCGGTAACCCGGCGCTGCAGAAACAGCTTGCAGCGCTGGCCGCCCGGATCGCAACGGATCCACGCGTCATCCAGGTGAAGGGCCTCATGGATCGGCACGACCTTCTCAGCCCGCAGCAGAAAGCGATGCGTGTCGCCGAGACGTTGACACCGATCGTTCAGGAGCTCTGGGACAAAGCGCAAGCGCAGGCGAAGAAGCAAGGCAAGGCACCGATGGCCGAATCATCGGGCCAGCGCTGAGAGAGGCGCATCTCCATGATGCGTGCTGTGGCCCACCCTCCGGCGCCCGACAATGAAAAAGCCTCCGTGCCGCCACGGAGGCTTCTTCTGTTTCCCGGTCTGGCCCGGAGCAGCGACGCGCTACGGCGTAATCACCCGCGGCGTCACCAGGAACATCCGCTGGAACCGCTGCCCCGTGGTCTGGTCGGTGCGGAACAGTGCGCCCACCAGCGGGATCTTCGACAGCCCGGGCACCGCGTCCACCGTCTTGGCCTGCTGGTCCACCGAGTAGCCGGCGATCAGCAGGCTCTCGCCCTCGTTGATCAGCGCCTGCGTGTCGATCTCGCTCTGGCTGGTGACGGGCAGGTTGCCGACCTGCTGGCTGGTGATCTGGCCATCCTCGATGTGGACGTTCATGCGGATGCGCACGGTGCCGCCGTCCATCACCACCATCGGCAGCACGCGCAGCGACACGCCCGCCGAGATCGCGTACAGATCGGCCGACTGGTAGCCGGCGACGGGCACGTAGAAGTTCTGCCGGTTGTCCATCACGGCCTCGGTGTTGTCCAGCGTGGCTACCTTCGGGCTGGCGGTGACGCGTGCCTGGTTGGTCTGCTGCAGGGCGCTGATGCGCGCCATCAGGTAGCGCGAGCCGCCGCCGATCACCGCGCTCAGCACCCCGCCCGCCGGCGTGGCGGCGATGGCGGCCGCGGCGCCGGCGGTGGTGGCCACCGAATCGAGCGAGCCGGGGTTGTTGAGCATGGTGTTGGCGCCGTTGCCGGTCTGCAGGTCGAAGCGGCTGTTGTGCAGGCGCCAGTCCACGCCCAGCTGTTCCAGCGCGGTCTCGGTGATGTCGATGATGCTGGCGCTGATCTCCAGCACGGCCGGGCGGCTGTCCAGCGATTCGATCAGCGACTGGTGCGCCGCCATGCGGTCGGCGCGGTCGCGCACCAGCACCGAGTTGCTGCGCGGATCGGCGCGGATGATGGGGGTGCCGCTGCGGTCGTCCAGCTCATCGGCGCGCAGGCGGGTGTCGCCCGAAGGCGGCGGCGCATACGGGGTGTTGTTGCCCGCGTACTGGCCCACCCCGCCCGGCGGCAGCGGCGACTTGCCGCCCACGCTCGACAGCGCGCGTGTGCCGCCGCGGCCGGCGTTGGCTTCGCCCGGCGCGACGCTGTCCAGGCGACGATCCTGCATGCGCGGCACGGTGGGGTTGTCGGACGCCCCGTCGCCGCCGTACATGCTGTTCAGGATGGACGCCACGCCGCGGATGTTGACGGACTGCCCGTTGACCGTGACCCGGTGGTCGGTCGCCCATGCATAGCGCAGCGGGAAGGCGCGCACCACGGTGCGGTTGGCATCTTCGCGGCCTCGGTCGATCACCTGGGCGAGGTCGCGCACCAGCTCGACCAGGCGCGGCGGGCCGGAAACGACGATGCTGCCGGAGTCCTCGTCATACTGGATCGGGAAGCGCGGGTCGGCGATGCCCATGCGCGTCAGTGCGCGCTTGACCTGCGCGGTCGAGGCGCGGTTCAGCGCAATGGTGGCGCTCTGCGCTTCGTTGGCGCTGGTCACGCGCAGCACGGCGCCGTCGTAGTACCACGCAAAGCCGAAGGTGCCGGCCATGCGGTCGAGGAACTTCTGCGGCGACTCGTTGAACGAGCCCGTCACGCTGCCCTCGACCTGCGTCGAGATCGACGTCATCACATGCTGGCTGGCCCCCAGGTCGCGCAGGACTTCCTTGACGTCCTTGCGATCGGCCACGTATTCGAATTTCTGCGACTGCCAGGGGATGGGCGCTGCGCAAACGGTGCCGGCCGTCCACAGCAGCAGCGCGGCAGCCATGCCTTTCAACCGCCCGGGAAAAGTCCGCACGCCGGCCTTCGGGCCCGTCGCTCGAATCAGATGCATGATGTTGTCCAGGAGATGGGAGGGGGCGGACCGCCGCTGCCCGCGCCGCATTAGGCGCGGGGGCGGTCCGCTGGGGGGAGGCTCAGCGCCAGATGGTTTCGGAGGGGGCTTCGTTGAACTGCTTGCGGTAGCCCTTGACCAGCGCCGAGCGGCTGCGGATGCCCCAGCGCGACGCGGTATCGATGATGTTGGACGGATTGCGCTCGCTGTCGAGCAGATCGGAGCGGATGCCCTCGAGCCGCATGCGCCGGATGACCGAGCTCGGCGACATGCCTACAGCGCTCTTGAACGCCAGTTGCAGCGCGCGTTCAGTCACGTTGATATGGGCGGCCACTTCGCGCGTGGTCAGGTCGCTGCGCTCGATGTTCTCGATGATGTAGCGATAGGCCCGGCGGTACTTGGCCGACAGCCGCGCGCTGACATCGTCGGAGGCGCGCGAGGCGACGGGCACGGCGGCGCTGCTGGCACGGCGCACGTTGACCGTCTCGGTGCGCAGGCAGCGCAGCGCGTCCTGCATGTAGCTGGTGTAGAACTTCAGCGCGCCGGCCGCATCGCCGCGCTGCGCAGCCATCTTCGCGCGGCAGTACAGGTAGTCGAAATTCCAGCGGCGGGCGCCGTAGGTGGTTTCGCGGTTGCAGATCTGGTCGAAGACGCGGCCGGCGACGTCGTACTGCTCGCCGCTGAGCGCGGCCAGCACGACTTCCACCTTGGTCTGCATCAGCAGGCGGCTGCCGAGCTTGCGCGAATGGTTCAGGATCGCCAGCAGCGGATCGATCGCGGCGCGCTCGCCGTCGGCCATGCGGCGCAGCAGGCCGAGGTACTCGGCGCGGCGCTGGATCAGTGCCGGCATCGCGGCTTCCTGCGATGCGGTCGGCGACCAGCCGTTGCGGCCGCCGTGGTTGGCCAGCAAGGTCGCACCCATCTCGGCGGATTGCCAGAACGCATGCTCCATCAGGCGGTTGGAACAACGGATGCCGGCCTGCACGGCGAATTCGTAGATGATGAGATCGATGGTGGCCAGCCAGCCGCGATCGCTGCTGCCGCTGGCGGCTTCGCGCGCCGCCTGCAGGGCTTCGTCGGCGGCGTCCTGCTGGCCGAGCTGGTGATGCACCAGCGCCAGTCCGATCAGGCCTTCGACCTGCTGGGTCCAGGTCGCACCGTCGTCTTCCGCCATGCGTGCGAAGCAGCTCGCGGCCGCGGCGTAGCGGTCGCGCAGCAGCGCTTGCCAGCCGGTATTGCGGCACGACACCACACGCAACTGGTCATCCGAATGGCGGATCAGGCGCTGCGCCAGGCGGAAGCCCTCCTCCGCCTCTTCGTCGCACTCGAGCAGCAGCGATGCATCGGCCATCGCCAGCACGCCGGCATAGTCGTCGGACTTGCCGCGCTGGGTCGAATGGTGGTCGACGAGCTGATACGCGCGGTCGAAGTCAGCGGCGAAAACCGCATTTGCGTATTCGGTCAGGCGCTCGCGAGCGGCGAGGCCGGAGGCCAGGGCGAAGTAGATGTTTCCCAGCATGGCAATGCTCCTGAAGCGTCAAGTCGAACCAGCCCGCGACATGCAGGCCGCATCAATCAAACTGCTTGGAGTTATCGTAGAAAAACGCCGGAAAAATAATCTCAACAAAGCTGCGCCTTGGCCTGAACAATACTCACTGTGAAGATTTCGCTTTTGGCGACGTGCCGTCACCCACCAATCCTTGCTTCACCTGTTCTTTCAACTGGGCGTAGGTGAGCGTACCCTTGACTTGCGTGGACAGCGCGGTGACCAGCGCCATCACCATCAGCAATGCAACGGCACCCTTGATCGGCTGGCTGAGCGAAGCCGGCTCGAGCTTGTCCGCCGCGCGCGACAGCAGACCGATGCCGGCATCGATCAGCAGCAGCGTCATCATCACCGGCGCGGCGAGCTTCACGGCCGTGGAGAAGATCGAGTCGGTCTGCTGCAGCAGGAAGCTCTGCGCAACCGCATTCATGTCCGGCAGCGAGGCGCCGAGCGGCCACCACTTGAACGATTCGAATACCACGCCCAGCAAAAACAGCATGCCACCGGCTGCATAGAACAACGTCACGGCCAGGTTCACCAGCGTGTTGCCGATCGGTGTGTTCTGATCGCCGCGCAAGGGGTTGGTCATCTGCACATTGTTGTACCCGGACACGTTGTCGATCAGCGTGCCGGCCGTTTCCGCCACCCAGAACACCGTGGAGGCCGCGAAGCCCAGGCACGCCCCCAGGAAGATTTCCTTGCAGGTCAGGATGAACAACTGCCCCGCGTTGAGATGCTCGGCGAGCCCCACCGGCTGGCCCGCCGCCACCAGGATCGCCAGTGTGTAGACCACGCCGTTGCGCGCGATGCCGGTCAGCATCTGGTCGTTGGTGGCGGGCAGGATGGCGAAGAGCGTCATGATGCGCACGCAGCTCAGCGCCAGCAGCACGAGCAGCGTCTCCAGGCTTTCGCCGGTATCGAACCAGGCATGCACGAGCGTATCGATCGATTCCATGGACTTGCGACTCAGTGTGGGGTGGTGTAACGCGCGCGGGCGACGATGGCTTCGATGGCCTCTTCCTCGGTGGCCAGTTCAAGCTCGGTGTCTTCCTTGCGATCGAGGCGGTCGGCGGTTTCGCGGCAGTGGTCCAGCATCGCGTCCAGGCGGGCCAGCCTGCGCCGCTGTGCCTGCAATGCGGCTTCGCGCTCCGCCACGACGCCCTGCGCCGCGGCCACCGCCTGCTCGGCCTGGGCGACCGCGCCGTCGAGCTGCTCCCGGAACGCGTCGTATTGCAGATAGGCCTGCGCCGTAAGGCTGGCGCCGGTGGTCAGGTCATCCATGCTGCGCAGGTGCGCATCCAGGCGCTGCTCGGCCTGCCGCTGCGCATCCTGGCGGGCCTCGACGGCGGCCTGCGCTTCGGCCAGGGCGGCCTGCGCGGCTTCGATGTCGGCCTCGACGCGGCGGCGCTCGCGGGTCTTCGCCTCGATCAGCGCGCGCCAGACCGACGAGCGGCGCTTGCGCTTCATGCCAGCGCGATCTCGTCAAGCAGTCGTCGGGTCTCGTCGGGGCTGCACCATTCGTCGGTACGCTGGCGCAGGAATTCTTCCATCCAGTCGTTCCATTGCACCGCCGCATCCGCCACCGGGTCGCTGCCTTCCTTGTACTCGCCCATCTGCAGCAGCGTCTCGACTTCGTTGTACTTGGCCAGCAACTGGCGCATGCGCCCGGCCGCGTCGCAGTGCTCGCGGGGCATCACCTGCGTCATCACCCGGCTCAGGCTGTTCAGGATATCGATGGCCGGATAGCGGTTGCGCGCGGCAATATCGCGCGACAGGATCAAGTGGCCGTCCAGGATACCGCGCACTTCTTCGGCCACCGGGTCGTTGCCCGACTCGTCTTCGGCCAGCACCGTGTAGAGCGCGGTGATAGAGCCGGCCGAACTCATGCCGGCGCGCTCCAGCAGGCGCGGCAGCTCCGCGAACACCGAGGGCGGGAAGCCGCGCCGCGTGGGCGGCTCGCCGGCGGCCAGGCCGATCTCGCGCTGCGCGCGCGCGAAGCGCGTGAGCGAATCCATCATCAGCAGCACGCGCAGGCCCTGATCGCGGAAGTACTCGGCCACGGCGGTGCCGACGTGCGCGGCCTTGGCGCGCTCCACGGCGGAGCGGTCCGACGTCGCGCACACCACCACGGAGCGGCGCATGCCCTCCTCGCCCAGGATCTGCTCGATGAACTCGCGCACTTCGCGGCCGCGCTCGCCGATCAGCACGATCACGTTGACATCGCATTCCGTGCCGCGCGCGAACATGCCCATCAGCGTGCTCTTGCCCACGCCGGCCGGCGCGAAGATGCCCATGCGCTGCCCTTCGGCCAGCGTGGCCAGGCCGTCGATCACGCGCACGCCGGTGGCCAGCGGATGCTCCACCAGGCGCCGCGTCATCGGGTCGGGCGCGTTGGCGAACACCGGGACGTGCTCCACCACGTCCAGCGGCGGCCCACCATCGGCCGGCCGGCCCAGCCCGTCCAGCACGCGCCCGAGCAGACCCGGGCCGATGCCGACCGACAGCGCGCGGCCGCTGGGCACCACGCGGGTGGAGCGCGACAGGCCGGTCACGCCGCTGAACGGCGCCACCAGGGCGAAGTGTTCGCTGAAGCCGACGACCTCGCCTTCCTGCATGACGGTGCCGTCCGCCTCGGTGAGCGTGCACAGCTCGCCGAGCCGCACATCGACCCCGCCCACGCGCAGCAGCGTGCCGGTGACTTCGACCACCTTACCGAAGCGGCGGATGAGCGGCGTGGTCCGTGCCGCGCTCTCCAGGGATTCGAGCAGGGCGAGATGGCTCATTCGTCGTCCTCCTCGTCTTCGTCATCTTCGTCGTCTTCCCGGTCCTCATCGTCTTCTTCGTAGACGTCCTCGTCCTCTTCGTCCTCTTCGTCCTCTTCGTCCTCTTCGTCCTCTTCGTCTTCTTCGTCTTCTTCGTCGCGGTCGTCGTGATCGAGGTCTTCCTCGATGCCTTCGTCTTCGTCGTCGTAGTCGTACTCGTCCTGCGCGTCGTCGGCGTCGTCGTCCGGGGTCGGCTGGGCTTGCCGTGCCGACTCCGCATGCGCGGGAGCCTGCGGGGCAAGCGCCTGCCGCAGCGCCGCCAGTTGGACATCCAGGCTGGCATCGGCCACACCGTGGTCCCACTCGCAGCGGCAATCGCCGGGCCGGGTGCTGTCGTCGGCCAGCACCTCGACGGTGGCGTTGAGCAGGCCGCCCTCCACGGCGCGGGCAAATGCCGCGCGCGCCGCGTCGAGCTCGGCCGGGCAGACGCGCAGGGTCAGCCGCGCCTGGCTCTGCACCACGCTGCCCAGCGTCGAGGCCACCCGGGCGAACAGCGCCTGGCGGTCCGACTCCAGGATGACGCGCTCCACCGCCTGCATGACGGCTGTGCGCAGGCGGGTCTCCACGCGCTGGGTGGATTCGGCCTCGCTGTAGGTGCGCGCGATCATGGCGGCATGGAACTCGGCCAAGGCCTTGCGCTGCCCCTCGGCGTAGCCCCGCTGCTCGCTGTTCGCGGCGCGTTCGTTGGCCGCCTTGAGCACGCCGCCGGCGACCGCGCGCGCTTGCGCCACGATCGCCTCGGCCTGTGCGCGTGCCGCGCCCAGCACGGCGTCGCGCTCTTCGTACAGCGCCTGCACGGCCGCATCGAGCTCGACGACGCGGTGCCGGTCGGCGGCCCGGATCACGTCGGACGATACGCCCAGCCCGGCTTCGCGCCTCAGCCAAATAACCATGACAACTCCGGATAGATCGAGGGAACCGCCGCCATGAAGGATTCGGACAGCGGCGTCAGCGCGGGCGGCCCGACGCGCCCCGCGGGGGCCACGCCGATGGTCATCAGCATCAGGCGGATCAGCGACGGGTCGGTCAGCCAGCCGTCGGACACCAGCGCGACCAGGCCGGCCTGGGCCAGCGCCCGCAGTTCGGGCACCGGCAGCGGGCCGCCGGCGTCCGGCTGCCAGTCGGCGCGCGCCGCCATGGCGCTCACCAGCGCCGGGCCCACGGCACCGTTCAGCCGCGACAGGTAGCCGCCGTCAATGCAGCGGGCCAGCGCGGTGCGCCGTGGATACAGCGCACGGCCGGCCAGCACGCGGCTCAGGTCACCCGCTTCCAGCACCGCCAGCCGGTGCGCCCGCTCCATCAGGGTCTGCATCGCCACCGAGCGCAGGCCCAGCACATCGCAGGCGGCGCGCCATGTCGCGGCGGCAGCGGGCAAGCCATGCGCGCACTCCAGCCACGCCTGCTTGTCCAGCGTATGCGGCAGCCCCTGCAGCCGCGTCTGGTAGGCGTGGAGGATGCGCAGGATCATGGCGTCGGCCCGGTCCGGCATCACGGCGGCGGCGGCGGTCATGCCTCGCGCTTCTTCAGGCGGGCCGGCATGCGGCTGGCGATCCGCTCGCGCAGCGCATCCAGGCGGGTGCGGACAGCGGGCATGCGCGTCACCGCGCCCCACAGCGCCACCAGGCCGATCAGCACGCCGGCCAGGCTGCCCAGCATCACCCACGATACGCCGCCGGGCGCGCGTCGGGCGGTAGCGGCGGCAATGGCGGGATCGTCCGCCGCCCCCGGCACCAGCGTCACGGCGACGTTCTCATAGGTCAGCCCTTCCACGCTGTGCACCACCAGGTTCTTGATGCTCGGCAGCAGCGCCGTCACGTTGGCGGTCGGCCGATACTTGATGAACACCGAGGCGCTGGAAGGCTTGACCACGCTGGCCAGCGGATCGTTGTTCGGCAGCACGATCTGCACGTTGGCCACCGCCACGCCGTCGATGCGCGACAGCGTCTGCGACAGTTGCTGCGACACGCCGTAGATGAAGCGCACCCGTTCCTCGGTCGGCGTGGAGATCAGGCCGTCCTTCTTGAAGATGTCGCCGAGGTTGGCGTATTTCTCGCGCGGCAGGCCATGGGCGTGCAGCACCTCCATGGACCGCGCGAACGCCTCGTCGTCAACCAGCACGGACCAGGTCTTGCCGTCGTCGGGCGTGGTCTTCTGTGCATCGATGCCGGCCTGCAGCAGCACGGTCAGCATGTCGTTGGCGTCGACCTCGGTCAGCTGCGCGAAGAGCTGCTTGTTGCAGCCGGCCAGCAGCGTGGTCAGCGCGAGCGCGACGACCAGCGCGCCGCGGCGCAAACGCAAGGAGCGGGGCTTCATCATTGGTTCTTCATCAAGGTCTGCACGGCGTTCTTGCCGGAATGGGCCACCATGCTGCCCATGTGGATCTTGGTCATGGTGGCGGCCGCCTCCATCTGGATGCGCATGGCATCGACCAGGACCTCTTCCATGGGCTTGACCTTGTCGGTCTCCAGCGTGGCGTTGATGCGGTCCGCCGTGGCGCGCACGGCGGCATCCTCCTTGGCCACCAGCTCGCCGATCGCCGACGGGCCCTTGGACTGCCGATGGGCATCCTTGGCATGGCCGAGCAGCGCCTCGAAGCGCGAGACGAGCTCCTGCACCGGCTCCTGCTGGACCGATGGCAGCGCGGGCGTCTCCACCGGATGGGTGACGACGGGGGAATGGCGGTCGGGCCCTGGATCATGATTCGCTCCTGGTGACGGTTCAAGCGCGGGTGAAATAGTGCGAGGTGTGGAAGGTGCTCATGTCGATGGCCTCGGCGGCGGCACGGGAAGCCTCTGCGGCGTTGCCGCCGTTGGCTTCCTGCTGCGCGGCACCGAGCAGCGTGCGCACCAGCGTGACCGAGTCGGGATCGGCATCGCGCGCCAGCACCTCGTTGGCGTGGACGTGCCATTCCGGGTCGTTCAGCGCGTTCAGGCACAGCGCCATCATGGCCGAGGCGAACGGCATCACGCTGGGGGCGCCGTCGCTGTTGAGCAGCTCGCGCAGGATGCGCGCCGCGTCGGCGTACTGATGCCGGCCGACCAGCAGCCAGCCCTCCACCAGGTCGAGCTCCTTGAAGTTCGGACGCAGCCCGCGCAGCGCTACCAGCATCGCCTGGGCATTGTCGAACTGGCCGCTTCGCGTGGCATACATCAACACTTCGAGCAGGCCGCCAAGCAGGCGATTGCTGCACTGGATGGGTTCCATAGGGTGTGAACTCCTTGTTGCATGGGAAGTCATGGACCGGCATCTCCGCTCGCCGGCCCGCGTTGAGTGGAACCATAGACCCCGGCCCCCATGCGCCCGTGGCCCGGGAGCGAAAAAGACCGCCGCCGGCCGAAGCCGCCACGCAACGCGCACGCCACTTCGGGTCGGCACTCTCGGCTTCGTGCCCGCGTGCAAGCCCGGCGCCGGCCGCCGCCACAATCGGCGGCATTGCCATGGCGATCCGCGCCGTGGCCGCATGCGGCCGATACCGGGGGCCAGACCATGTCGGACGAAAAGACCGAACAGCCCACAGACAAAAAACTCGAGGATGCGCACAAGGACGGCGAGACCGCCAAGAGCGCGGACCTGACCGCCGCCGTGGTGCTGCTCTCCGGCTGCCTGCTGCTGTCGATGACCGCCACCTTCTTCGGCGACCGATGGCGGGCCCTGCTCGACCTCGCGCTCGACGTCGACGGCAGCCGGCATCCGGTGATGACGCTCAAGCAGACGCTCGGCCACGTCGCCCTGCAGTTGGTGCTGATGACGCTGCCGGTGGGCTTTGTCTTCGCGCTCATCGCGTGGATCGCGACGTGGGCGCAGACCGGCGTGGTGCTGTCGTTCAAGCCGGTCGAGCTGAAGATGAACGCGGTCAACCCGGCCTCGGGCCTCAAGCGCATCTTCTCGATGCGCTCGATGATCGATCTGCTCAAGATGCTCATCAAGGCCGCGGCGGTGGTGGCGGCGGTGTGGAAGCTGATCATGATCCTGATGCCCGCCATCGTCGGCGCGGCCTACCAGTCGGTCATGGACATCGCCGAGATCGGCATGACGCTGCTGGTCCGGCTGCTGGCCGCGGGCGGCGGGCTGTTCCTGATCCTGGGCGCGGCCGACTTCGGCATCCAGCGCTGGCTGTTCATCCGCGACCACCGCATGAGCAAGGACGAGGTCAAGCGCGAGCACAAGAACAGCGAAGGCGATCCGCACATCAAGGGCGAGCGCAAGAAGCTCGCGCGCGAACTGGCCGAAGAAGCCAAGCCCAAGCAGAGCGTGGCCGGTGCGCAGGCCGTGGTCGTCAACCCGACCCACTACGCCGTGGCCATCCGCTACGCGCCGGAGGAATACGGCCTGCCCCGCATCATCGCCAAGGGCGTGGACGACGAGGCGCTGGCGCTGCGCGAGGAAGCCACCGCGCTCGGCATCCCCATCGTCGGCAACCCGCCGCTGGCGCGCGCGCTGTACCGCGTCGACCTCTACGGCGCCGTGCCGGAAGCCCTCTTCGAGACCGTCGCCGAAGTGCTGGCGTGGGTCGGCGAGATGGGCGCCTCCGGCGCCGAGCCCCAACACTGATCCTGACCGGACCCTGACATGGCCAAAAAGAACGCAATCCAGGATTTCAGCGGCGAAATCGGCATCGCCTCACTGGTGGTCGCCGTGGTGGCACTGATGGTGCTGCCGCTGCCGACCATGCTGATCGACGCGCTGCTCGGCCTGAACATCACGCTATCGGTCGTGCTGCTGATGGTGACGATGTACATTCCGTCGGCAACCTCGCTGTCGGCGTTTCCGTCACTGCTGCTGTTCACGACGCTGCTGCGGCTGTCGCTGAACATCGCCTCCACCAAGTCCATTCTGCTGCACGCGGATGCCGGCCACATCATCGAAAGCTTCGGCAAGCTGGTGGTGGGCGGCAACCTGGTGGTGGGCCTGGTGGTCTTCCTGATCATCACCACGGTGCAGTTCATCGTGATCGCCAAGGGCTCGGAGCGCGTGGCCGAAGTCGGTGCACGTTTCACGCTGGACGCCATGCCCGGCAAGCAGATGAGCATCGACGCCGACCTGCGCGCCGGCCACCTGTCGCCCGAAGAGGCCCGCAAGCGCCGCGCGCTGCTGGCGATGGAAAGCCAGCTGCACGGCGGCATGGACGGCGCCATGAAGTTCGTCAAGGGCGACGCCATTGCCGGCCTGGTCATCACGCTGGTCAACATCCTGGCCGGTATCGTGATCGGCATCACTTACCACAACATGACCGCCGGCGAGGCCGCCAACCGCTTCGCGGTGCTGTCGATCGGCGATGCCATGGTCTCGCAGATCCCGTCGCTGCTGATCTCGGTGGCCGCCGGCGTGATGATCACCCGCGTCTCCGACGAAGAGCAGGCGCACAAGCAGTCGTCGCTGGGCATGGAGATCGTGCGGCAGCTGTCGACCAGCGCGCGCGCCATGTTCACCGCCAGCGCCCTGCTGATGGGCTTCGCGCTGGTGCCGGGGTTTCCGTCGTTCCTGTTCATCGTCCTGGCGGGGCTGATCTTCACCTTCGGCTACGTGCTGCGCAACCGCGCCAAGCAGGGCGACAGCGACGACGGCGACACCCTGCCCGCGCTGCTGCGCGAGGGCTCGAAGGCCAAGGCGCCGAACATTGCCGAGCAGGCCCCGTCCTTCACCGTGCCGGTGGGTGTGCGGCTTGGCGCTGAGCTTGCCAAGGGGCTGGATGTGCCGGCCCTCGACACCGCCTTCCAGAAAGGCCGCCACGCGCTGGCCGAAGCGCTCGGACTGCCCTTCCCCGGCATCGCGATCTGGAAGGCCGACGCACTGCAGCCCGACAGCTACGAGGTGCGCGTGCACGATATTCCGGGCGCGCCGGTCGCGGTGCCCGACGGCCATCTGCTGATCCCCGACCTGCCGGAGGCCCTGCGCGCGCAGGCGGTCGAGGCGGCAGGCCTGCCCATCCACCCCGCGCCGCACTGGATCGCACCGGCCCACGTGGCCCACGACACGGACCTGACAGCCACCGGCCTGCGCGTGGAGCGCGTGATCGCTGACCACGTCGTGCACGTGCTGCGCCGCAGCGCGCATCTGTTCGTCGGCCTGCAGGAAACGCAGTGGATGCTGGAGCGCGTCACCACCGACTACCCCGGCCTGGTGGCCGAAGCGCAGAAGGCCGTGCCGGCCCAGCGGATCGCCGACGTGCTGCGGCGCCTGCTGGAAGAGCAAGTGCCCATCCGCAACATGCGCGCCATTCTCGAAAGCCTGGTGGTCTGGGGCCCCAAGGAAAAGGACACGCTGATGCTGGTGGAATACGTGCGCGGCGACCTGGGCCGCCAGATCGCGCACCAGGCCACCGGCGGCACCCGCCGGATGCCGGCCATCCTGCTGGACCTGTCGGTCGAGCAGACCGTGCGCCAAGCCATCAAGCCCACCCCGGCGGGCAACTTCCTGACGCTCGATCCGCAGCAGGTCGAAGCCATCGTCACGCGGCTGCGCGGCATCATGCAGGGCGGCACCGACGAGGTCCCCGCGCCGATGGCCATCGTCACCTCGATGGACATCCGCCGCTATGTCCGGCGCATGATCGAGCCGCACCTGCAGGCGCTGAACGTGTACTCGTTCCAGGAACTGGGCGGCTACGTCGACCTGCGGCCGGTCGGCAAGCTGGTGCTGTAGCGCGGCGGCCATGACGCAAGCCGTGCGCCTCTGGCGCCCCCAGCCGATCGATCCGGCCCCGCCGGCCCGGCGCCGCGCGCCGCCGCGGGCCCCGGGCCCGCACGACGCCCTGCCCTACGCGCCGCCGCCCCGGCCCGACCCGCCGGACCCCGTCCCGGACGACTTCCCCGAGCCGCGGCAGGACGCGCCGCCCAGCGACCCGCCCGTCGAGGGGCGCACCGATCCCGGCCATGCGCCGCCGCCCGTCGAGCCCGATACCCCGCTCCACACCGCCGCCATCGCCAGCCGCCTGGTGCGGACCTGCTCGGAGATCGGCGCGGGCGAGACCATGACGGAGCACCTCGCCCGGCTGCTCTCGCAATTCTGCGCGTCGCAGGCCATCCGCTCCGGCGGCGAGTGCTGGGAAATCTCACTGGATCTTGATCCTCAGATCCTGCCCGAGACCCGCCTCACGCTGCGGCTTTCGTCGCACACGCTATCGCTTCGCTTCGAGGCCGGACACCCTCGCTCCCGGCACTTACTCTCCGAACATGGCGACACGCTGCGTCAGCGCATCCACACGCTGCTGCGGCAGCAGGTCGATGTCGAACTCGAACTCTGGTGACCGCACCACCCTCCGACATGAACGCCGGGCCCTCTTTCTCTGCGCTGGAACCCCACCTGCGCGCCGTCACACCGGCACAAGCCGCGCTCACGCGCCTGCTGGACGGGATGCACCGCTGCGGCGACTCGGACGACTGGCAACTGCAACCCGTACGGACACCGCTGAAGGCCGCCGCGCCGATCACGCTGTCGATCGAGTCGACGCAGTGCCACGCTGAACTCATCGTCGACGGCAGCCACTACCCGGCGCTGCACGCCATCGCCCGCGACACCGACCGCCCGCGCCGCCTCGCGCTGGGGAACCTGTGGCTCGGGCCGGTGCTGGAAGCGCTGGAAGACGCCGGCCTGGGCGAGGCGCAACTGACCAACCTGCGCCGCCTGAAAGCCGACGCCGTCGGCCCGGCGACGGCCCCCGTGCTGCCGCTGCAGATCGCCAATGCGGCCCATGCGTGCCGCTGCGAGATCCGCGCGCTGACCTGGCATGTGGCGCCGCCCGCGCCGCCGGCCGCCGACCCGGTCGCCATCCTGGACCGGTTCAGCGCGCTGGCGCTGCCCGGCCGGCTGCGCGTCGCCAGCCGGCGCTGCCGCCGGGCCACGCTCGACACGCTGGCGCCCGGCGACACCCTGCTCGGCTGGAACGGCGCCACCTACCGGCCCGCCACCGACGAAGGCACGGTCCGCCTCGCCTGGGGCGATGCCCGCCAACCGCACCTCACCGCCACTGCCCACTACAAGGACGGAATCGTGACCACACTCGACCTGCCTCCGCTCGCTGACGACGACGACGCGTTCATGGATGACTTCGCGGCCCCGCGCAGGCCGGCCGGCAACGGCGCCGACGGCGGCGTCCCCCTTGAGCAGTTGGAGGTGCCGGTGCACCTGGAGCTGGCCGTGATGGGCATGCCGCTGGCCGAGCTCGCGGCACTGCAGCCACAGCACGTGCTGACGCTGCCGGTGAAGATCCGCGACGCCACCGTGCGGCTGGTCTGCCACGGACAGACCTTGGGCCACGGCCAGCTGGTGGCCGTGGGTGAGCAGCTCGGCCTGCAGATCGCATCCATCGGCAAGCACCATGCAGAACGTTGAGTTCGCCTCGCTGATCGTGATGGCGGTGGCGATCGCACTGCTGCCGTTCGCCGCCATGGTCGTCACCTCGTACACCAAGATCGTCGTGGTGCTCGGCCTGCTGCGCAATGCGCTCGGGGTCCAGCAGGTGCCGCCCAACATGGTCCTCAACGGCATCGCGATGATCGTCTCGTGCTTCATCATGGCGCCGGTCGGCATGGAGGCGATGCAGCGCGCGCACGTGCAGCTCAACGCCCAGGGCGGTGCCAACATCACCCAGGTCATGCCGCTGCTGGACGCCGCCCGCGACCCGTTCCGCGAATTCCTCAACAAGCACACCAATGCGCGCGAGAAAGCGTTCTTCATGCGGTCCGCGCAGCAGCTGTGGCCGCCCGCCAAGGCCGCGCTGCTCAAGGAAGACGACCTGATCGTGCTGGCGCCGGCCTTCACGCTCACCGAGCTGACCTCGGCCTTCCGCATCGGCTTCCTGCTCTATCTCGCCTTCATCGTGATCGACCTGGTGATCGCCAACCTGCTGATGGCGCTCGGGCTGTCGCAGGTGACGCCGTCGAACGTGGCCATTCCGTTCAAGCTGCTGCTGTTCGTGGTGATGGACGGCTGGTCGGTGCTCGTCCACGGCCTGGTCAATACCTATCGCTGAGCACGCCATGGACTACGACAACATCACGCGCCTGACCTCGACCGCGCTGCTGCTGTGCCTGCTGGTGTCGCTGCCGGCGGTGGGCGTGGCCGCCATTGCCGGCCTGCTGATCTCGTTCCTGCAGGCGATCACGTCGCTGCAGGACAGCAGCATCTCGCACGGGCTCAAGCTCATCATCGTGTCGCTGGTGATCGTGGTGGCCGCGCCGTGGGGGGCTGCCGCCATCCTGCAGTTCGCCAACTCGATCATGCAGACACTCTTCACTCCTTAGGGGGCAGTCATGACGCGCATCTCGGGTCCATCCTCCGCTATCTACACGTCGCCGGACCCGGCCACCACGACGCAGCCGACGGCGGCCACGCCGGCCCCCAGCCGCAAGCGGCACCGGCACCTGCACGAACGCGAGATCGAGCACGACCAGGAACACGTGATCCTGCAGCAGGAGCAGCTGACGGGCCGGCGCAAGCTCATGGCCAGGCTGGCCAAGCGCATCCGGCGGCCGGGCCCCAACCGGCGCAGCGCGACCAATGCCGCGGAAGAGCCGACCACCGACAGCGACTTCGAAGAGTTGCTGATGATCATGGAGGAGCATGCCCGGCTCAGCAAGCCCCTCCTGATCGGCCCGAGCAAGCAGGGCAACCCGCACGAAGGCAGGCAAGGCCGGGGCAGCAATCCGCAGAGCGACCTCGCCGGCCGGCATGCCATGCTGCGCCGCTACCTGCTGGAAGTCTCCGAGCAGCAGGAGAAGCCGAGCGCCGACAAGGCCGCGTCCGCGGCGGACAAGCCATCGGCCGGATCGGGCCAGGGCACCGGGAGCGCCGCGCCGATCGTATCCGCGGAACGCAGGGAGCTGGCCGCGCAGCTGTCGGGCACGGCGGAGATCCCCACCTACAAGCTGCTGCTGGCCGAGCTGTGCGCACTGGTCTACGCGGTACGGGCCGGGAACACCATGCCCTTGCGGCTGGCGCTCAACCTGTCGCGCGCCTTCATCAAGGCGTCGCCGCTGGCCGGCGCCCCGGACACGCTGCTCGCGGTCAAGAAAGACCTCGTGGCCAATGTCCCGCCCGCCGAAGCCAAGGCAAAGAGCGAGCGTGAAGAGACCTTCTACCTGCTGCTGCCCTTGATGCTGCTCAGCGCGAGCCTGCCCCGCACCTCGGAAATGAAATCCGAGGGCTATGCGCGCAGCGGTGCGCTTGGCCGCCGCTGGGAAGCCGAAGTGTGGTCGCACCAGGCCAGCGTGGTCGGCATGTCCGTCCGTCCCATCAACGTCTCCGCCTGATTCTTCTTATGAACAAGCACATTCGCGTTTTAACCGGCAGGCACGCAGGCGCGAGCCTCGACCTCCTCCCCGGCGACTGGACCGTCGACCGCGCGGACACTGCGGCCGTGCGCATCTCCGACTGGACGGACGAGCCGCTGCAGCTCCAGGTCGGCATCGAATCCGGCGTCCTGCGCGTCGACGACGAAGCCGCCGAGCCCTGGCCCGACCTGGAGCCGCGCCGCTTCGGCGACATCGTGCTCTGCGTGGGGCCGGCCGGCGAGCCGTGGCCGTCCGATCTAGAACTGCTGCAGCGCCTGCTGGTGCCGCCGCCCGCGCCCGAGCCCGTCGCCGAGGTTGTCGCGATGGACACGCCGCCCAAGGCCCCGCCGGCCCACCGGCCGCGTGCCCACGCCGGCTGGATGGGCGTCGCGGCCGTTGCGCTGCTCACGCCGTGCGCGCTGCTGCTGGCCTCCACGCGCGAAGCCCAACAAGCGCCGCAGGCGCCGGCCGTCGCGCCGGTGCCGCTGCCCGATCGCGTGCGCACCGCGCTGGGCCAGCACAGCGTCGACGGGCTGAACATCGAGCAGCGCGACGGCGAGATCACGGTGCACGGCATGGCCCGCACGGCGATGGAATCGCTGAGCGTGCAGCGCGAACTGCGCAACATATCGCCCAGGATCCGCCTGGATTTGCCGGTCGCGCCCGAGGTGATCGAGAACCTGCGCGAATCGATGCAGGAACCCGGCCTGAGCATCAGCTATCTCGGCGACAACCGCTTCTCCGTCTCCGGCGCGGCGCAGCAGCCGGACCGCGTGCGCGCCGTCGTCGACCGCGTGCGCGGCGACCTCGGCGTCAACATCAAAGAGGTCGTGCTCAACATCCGGCAGGCCCGCCAAGAAGGCAAGCTGGACGCCAACTCCGTGCTCTCCGTCGACGAGCTGCATTACGTCGAAAGCCCCGACGGCACCAAGCGTTTCCTGGCCGCGCAGCACTGACGCGGCCCTCCCCCTTTCCACCAGGAGCTTCACCATGTTCGACCGATTCACGCCCGACATCATCGAGACCTTCAACGGCATCCAGGCCTTCGCCAAACAAGAGGGCAGCAAGGACTTCGGCCCGATGCGCAAGGCGGTTGCGACCCTGCGCGAGACGGCCGACGACTTCTCGCAGCGCGCCTTCCGCGCCGCCAATCCGGCCGATCGTGAGCAGCTTCGCACACTGGCACAGGGTTTCGGGGCAGCGTCCGATGTGTGCAACGGACTTATCACATCATAAAACCACCGCGAACACGAACAGCAGCAGGTTCGCTGGAACGAATCGACGACAGCCCTTCCCGGGAAGTTGTTGAAAAACCGGTCTCGCGAGAGGCCACTCACTTACCACGCAGAGGAAACTATCATGGCAGGCGTTCCGAAACCCACCACGACGAACACGACGAGCACCACCTCCACGTTCCAATCCTTCGCCAACGGCGTCGACGACGCAGCCTCCCGTACGGGCTTCCAGGCCCAGTACCAAGCCATCACCGCCGAAGGCCAGCAAGACATGCTGGACGCGGCCAAGATGCAGAACGCCCTGAACCGCACCCAGATGCTGGCCAAGCTGATGGAAGCCGGCCCGAAGGCGGCGAAGGACCTGATCAGCTAATGATCGGTGCCGCAACGGCATGCATCGCGCGTGCCGTGAACGTTCGGGAACGGGGCCGCGCCGTTCCCGAACGGCCTCCAGCAGGCTGAAGTCCCCACACGCGCGGCGCCCTCCCCGCTGTCCCGCACGCTGTACTGTTCCGCTGAGCATCCGGCGGCTTGCGTCCACCCGATCCCGAAGACCTCCGCCATGACGATCCGCGGCTCTCTCCCCTTCTCGCAGTCTCTGACGGATCCGAACGGCATCCTCTCCGACTCGGCCGGGCGCATCGGCTTTCAGGCGCAGATGCAGGCGGCCACGCACGAGGGCGCGGAAGACATGCTGTTCGCCGCCGAAATGCAGAACGAAGACAACCGGACCAACGTGCTCGCCAAGCTGATGGAAACCGGCCCCAAGGCAGCCAAGGACCTGCTCAGCTGATGCCGGCTGCGCCACCCCCAACCCCGACGCCCGCCGCCTCATGAGTCTCGAGCAACGCGATGCCCTGGTCCGCGACATGTGCGCCCATCTGGGAATCCCGGATGCGGAGGCCATCCTCGCCGCCGGCCGGCTGACCGTGGAAGGCTTCGACGTCATCATCGATGCCGTGGAAGACGACCCCGCGGCGTTCTACCTGAACTTCGACTACGGCATCGTCACCGGCGGGCGCACCCTGCGCGTCTTCCGGCTGATGCTGGAAGCCAACCTCACCATCTATGCGCAGGATCACGCTCAGCTCGGCCTGGACGGTGACACCGGCGGGATCATCCTGATCGTGCGCGTGGCCTATGCCCCCGACCTGAACGGCGAGCAGTTGGCCGAATTGTTGGGCCATTATGCGGAACACGGTCGCTACTGGCGCGACAACATACTGCAGACCACGGATGACATGTTTGAAAGTCTGTCAAACGGCACTTATCTGTGGATTCGCGCATGATGGCACCTTCTAAATAACCAGAAGGCATGATCAAAGTGCCCCTAATCGGGTCGATTAAAACATTCAATCAAAATTCCGCAAGAATTCACTCTTTGTAGGGATGTTTATGGAAATGGTGAAGGTTATGCTGATCCCAACGTTTTCGTAATCGCCATCCGTCGTATCCGTGCATGTGATGGCACAGCATGAAACGGGGAACGCCATGAAATTCGCCGTATTGACCTCCAATCCATCCAGCTTCGCTTATGTGGCCGCTTGCCTGGCCGTGCAGAACGTGGAATGTGTCCGGTTCGACGATGCCCTGACGCTGTTGCGTGCACGGCGGACCGAGGCCTTCAGCCTTCTGATGATCGATGCCCAGCAGTTCCGCACCGCCGGACAGCTGGTGCTGTCCTGGCGCGAGTGCAACGCCGACATGTGCTGGCCGACGCTGGTGTTCGGCCAGTTCGCTGACCGCGAGGACATGGCCCAGGCCTTCGAGGCCGGGGTCGACGACCTGCTCACCGGCCACTTCACCGCCGAGGAGCTGCGCGCCCGCGTGCAGCGCGTGCTGCGCCGTTCCGAGCAGCCGCGCCAGAACGCCGGCATGCACGTGGTGGTCGGCCCCTATCGCCTGTGCCGATTGACCCGCACAGCCACGGTGAACGAGACCCCCATCCGCCTGACCGCACGCGAGTTCGCCACGGCGTGGCTGCTGTTCTCCTCGCCCGGCACCTTCCTGTCGCGCCAGCAGATCGCCTCGGCCGTGTGGGGCGCGGATGCCAGCATCGTCGAGCGTTCGATCGAGCAGCACATTTACAAGCTGCGCAAGAAGCTGCATTTCGGGCAGGAGACCGGTGTCGAGCTCAAGACCGTCTATGCGCGTGGCTACCAGCTCGCTGTCCACGAGCCTGTCCACGCACCGCTCGGATTATCGGCAAGCGCCGCCCTGGCCGCTTAAAAGCGGCCGATTAAGCAAACGATTGCATATTCAATCGGTTGCAATCCAACCCAATAAAAAAATCGCCCGAATGCGGGCGATTTTTTTATCGACGCAAAATCTAATATTTAAGCCGACGCTTACTTAATTGATTCCACGCGCGCGCACCTCAATCACATTTTGTTGATATATTGCCGCCAATTCAGTCCGATTGCGTGCATCCAGGCGCATCAGAATCTGGCGCACGTGCGATTTGACGGTTTCAACGCTGATATGCAGGGTCTGCGCAATTTCCACATTCGACTTGCCATGCGCCGCTTCGCGCAGAATATCGTGCTGGCGCGGCGTCAACGCGGACAGGCGCGCACCGGTATCGGGCCGGGGCTCGCAGCCGTGCCGCTTGGCTTCGAGGATGCGGCCCAGCATGGCATAGGTCTGCTCGAGCGTCAGGGGCCGCAACTGCCCGGAGGGCAGTTCGCCTGCCGCCTCGGCCAGTTGCGCCAGGTCGACCAGGATCACGCCGGTAGACGCCGTCAGGGCCCCCCACAGGATGGAGGTCGTTACGGTGTCGGCTTGGGGGCGCCAACGCGGCGAGGCGTTGGGCAGCGTGTGGAGATACTTGTTTTCGGCTGTTTGTCGCAGCACATCGTTCTGAACCCGGGCGTTCATGTCGTCCTTCGCTCTGCTTTCTCGTTGCAACTGGATCCTCTGGGGCGCTGCATCGTGGCTTGGCGGCTCACTGCGCGCCCTTCTTACTCTCTCTGTGCATCGAGTCCGGAAAACAGGAACCAGTTCAGCAAAAATTTTTTCGGGGGTGGTCCGGCGCCCGGCGCGGCGACCCCGACAGGCCGTTCAGCGGCGGCTGATGCGGACCCACAGGCCGGCGATATACCTCACGTCGATGGGCAGCGTATCCACCAGCATCTGCAAGGCGCGGCGCGGATCCAGCGGGAAACGCCCCGTCACATGCAGACCGGCCGCATCCGGATGCAGCTCGATCATGCCGGCATGGTAGGGACGCAGCGCGGCGATCACGTCCGCCAGCGGCTGGTGCTCGACCTCGACCATGCCCTGCGTCCATGCGGCCACGCTGCGGGCGGACAAGCGCAGCAGCTCGATCCCCGCCCGGCCGAGACGGTGCACTCCGCCGCTGTGGGCCACCGTGGAGGCGCCCGCAGGCATCGACAGGGCCACGCTCCCGTCAAGCACCGCGACGGTCATGCCGCCCTCCGCATCCAGCGAGGTGCATACGATTCCGCGCGCGCACTCGACCTCGCCGGCCGGCGACGACACCCGCAGGCGCTCCCAGGCACCGGCCACCGCCAGCACGCTGCCACGCCGCAGGCGGACGTTGTAGCCGTGCACGACCGGCACCACGTCCACCGCGCTGCGGGCATTGAGCCGCAGATGGTGGCCGCCGGCGAGCTTGAAGTCGCGGCGCTCCGAGGTCGCGGTCCGCATGTCCGCTGTCAGGTCCGACAGCGGCATCTGCAGATCGACCAGGGCCGCCACGCCAACGCCCATCCCGCCGACGAGCAGCGCCCGGCGGGCATGCCGCAGCGGCGACGGCGCCGTGTCCAGCAGGCGCCGGGCTGCCTGCCGATGCGGCATCGGTACCGACGGCAGCGCGACCGCGCCGAGCCCGCCTTCCAGCCGTCGCACGGCATCGGCATGGGCGGGACTGGCCTCGCGCCACGCCGCAAAGCGCTGGCGGTCCGCCTCCGAGGCCATGCCCGAGCGCAGCAGGACCAGCCACTGGATGGCCTGCTCAGCGATCCGGTCGTTCAGCGGCTGCTTCACGACACCCCTGCCAGGTAGCACAGGCGCATCGCCTGGGTCATGTACTTCTGCACCATGCGCACCGAGACGTTCAGCCGCTCGGCGATTTCCGGATAGGTCAGACCGTCCAGCTGGCTGTACAGGAAAGCGGTGCGCGCCTTGACGGGCAGGCCGTCCAGCAGCCGGTCGATGGTGGCCAGGGCCTCCAGCACCAGCGCCCGCTCCTCGGGCGACGGCAGCGTGGCCTCGGGCTGCACCGCCGCCCACGCCTGGTAAGCCAGCTCCAGGTCGCGCCGGCGCCAGATGTCGTACAGCAGCCGCTGCGCAATGGTGGTCAGCAGCGCGCGCGGCTCGCGGATGCCCTGCCAATCCGGCATCTGCAGCAGTTGCGCGAATGCCTCCGATGCGAGGTCTTCCGCCCCGAAACGGCAGCCCGTCTTGCGCCCCATGCGGCCAGCCAGCCAGGCGTAATGTTGTCGGAACCAGTCGGACGCCACGTCGGTGGCAGGCAGGCAGGCTTGTGGCACGGTACCCCTCCGCGAGAATCGGCACTGATCGTCCCCCGGGCAATCTCCTCTACGAACACCAGGGCCTCCCAGGAGAAAACGCGCCGGCGGGACAGATTGTAACAATGCATGAACCTCATCTGAACCATTCTGAACGGGGGGAAGCATTCAACCAGCTTTCACGGGTCGTTTTTTTCGTCCCGCGAACCGGCCATTCGGTACAAATACGACATTGCCGGGCCAACGCTGGCATCTTCCGCGTACTGTCACATGGCTGTCGCACTTGTCGCGCCGGCCCCGCCTCCCCCCGTATCTGCATGTCTGCGCAACGCTTCCCGATGCCCTCCGCCGAAACCGGCCACCCCAACCCGCTCGACGATGATGAGCCGTTCGAGGGGCCGGCCGTGCGCATCGGCGGCTATCGCGTCTGGTTCGCCCATGACAGCTATATGCAGGCGGACGCCCTCGTGATCTACCTCGAACTCGGCCAGCCCGGCACGCTGGATGTGGTGCGCGCACTCAACCTCCTGCTCGGCCTATGCCTGGACGTCGATGGCGCGGCGCGGGGCGAGGTCGTACGGCACCCGCAGTCGGGGCAGTTGATCTACCGGTTCCACTACACGCCGGACGAGGACCACGACATCGCCGACCTGATCGACGCCATCTCCGTGCTCGCGATCGAACCGGAAGACGGCACCGAATGGGAGATGCATTGACGGGTTAGGACTTTCCCGAAGGCGGGCAAGGGCGCTTCGCCCTGGGCGTGCGCGGTTCGGAGGCGGCACCTTTTGGTGCAATCTGGTGCACCAGTATCGAATCCAGTGCCCCGATAACAGACCGATTCCGGCACGATCGATCGAATGCCACGTCCGCCCCCAAATGACGCCTCCGATCCGCATCTTCTCGCGCTCGCCGCCCACTCAGTCGCCCTCGCCCTCGACCGCCAGCGCATCCAGCGAAACGCCCCTCGCCCCGGCCGGCAACGCACCGCGCAAGCGCGGCACGCTGAGCCTGCCGAAGCGCTTGCTGCCGAAGGCCAGCGAAACCGAAGTGTCCACCCTTATCGGCGCCAGCAAGTATTCCGGCCGGCCGGTGGACACCGCGACCGACTACAACCCGCCCGCGCGGACGATGAGCGCGCCCCCGGACCTGCCCACCACCGCCGAGCGCGACCGGGCCAGCCGTTCGCGCGCGAGCACCGCGGGGCTCGTGCAGCGTGCCCAGCGCGGCCTGCAGAAGATCCAGGGCTCCCGCCTGTCGCGCGCGCCGAAGCCGGATGCGTTCTCCACGCGCCTGCCCGTCACCGTGCCCGATTCGGAGCCGCGCTATCGCCGACTGCTGGCCCAGGGCTTTGCCGCGACACAGGACGCCCAGGCCGTGGAAAGCCTGGCGGATCGCCTGAGGGCGCTGACCCCGCCGCTGGCCGAGGAGGCCGGAGAACGCGCCCGCTATGCCCGCCCGATGCTGGTCGCCAAGGTCCTGGAGCACACGTGCGGCCAGGATGCGGTGGCAGCGCTGGGCGTCCTGGACCAGTTGGCCGCCGGCATGCGGCTCGGCACCCGCTCCTTCGCCCCGCCCGAAGGCAGCGGCCCCGCGCTGACACGGCAGGCGTCCGACAGCGACAGCGTCGACGACTTTTTCGACGCCCTCGACAAACTCCATGACGCCGCGCCGACCGAACACACCGGTGCCGCGTGGCGCACGGCGCAATGGCTGGCCCGCTACCACGCCGGCTTCGATGCGCTTTGCAATCTGATGCACATCCCGGATCGCCCGGAACAGCGGCAAGCGGCGCACGCCTTCCTGCAGGCCGCGGATGCGCTGCAGCACGGCTCCGTCAAGCCGGTCGACTCGCCGCAGGGGCTGCTGGACAAGCACCCCATCGGCAGCGGCACCCCCGAAGAAAGCCTCGCGATCAAGGCCCTGCATGGCGCTGCGGCGGTGCTGCGCGGCGACACGCCCAAGCCCGAGCTGGCCGGTGCGCTGTTCGCCTGGCACCAGGGCTTTCGCGAGGAAGGTCCCGGCACCGCCCTCGACAAGACCAAGACGCGCCTCGCCAAATTCATCCGCCGCGTCATTCCCCGCGTCGAGAAACACGGCTGGCGCACCATGCTGTGGCAGATGGTCGGGAAAAAAGCCTCGCCGCTGTCGTCGGCGCGGCTGGGCCTGCAGGCCGCGCACCGCAAGAGCCTGACCGGCGAGTACAAGGACTATGTGGATGCGCTGCGCAGCGCGGTCGATACGCTGGTCGCCCGCTACACGGAAGCCGAGACCAACGCGATCCGCTCGCCCGGCGACCTGCCCTGGCGCTCGCCCGAGGAGATGTGGCACAGCGCCATCCTCCGGCACTGGGCCACCGCGCTCGCAGAAGCCTCGCCGAAAGACTGCGCGCTCACCGACGATACGCTCGCCGTGATCGGCCGGGAGCTCAGCGGCACCGTCGCGAACGTATCCGATGCGCTGACCGCAGGCCTCGCACAGGCAACCGACCACGACGACGGACTGCGCGAGCGCCTGCAGGCCGGCCTGACCCGCCTGGCCGACCTGAGCGCGCGTGCCGGGCTCCCGCGCGAGCCCGGTTCGCCGATCCGCCCGCTGCCCGAACTCTATGGGCAGCCGCCCAACGGCGAGCTGCTGCGCGCCTGGAGTCCCGACCCGCCCACCGCGCCGCTCGAAGAAGCGCTGAAGACGGCGCAAGGCATCGAGCAGCAGGACGACCTGCAACTGCGGGAACAGACCATCGAAGCGGCGCGCGAGCTCATCGAATCGCTGCTGACCACCATCGACGCCGGCGGCAAGCTGCGCCTGGCCAGCGGCTCCGCAGTCGGCATCAACACGGGCACGCTGTCCACCGGTCTGCAGAATGCCGGGCATGCCCTGGCGATTCCGGTGTCGGCCCAGGCCGATTTCCACGCGAGCCGCAAGCGCCAGACGGTGGTCGAGTTCGGGCGGGGCGCCCATGGCCGCGACCTGTTCATCGGCACGGACAAAGCCGTGCACGCCGCGGCCGGCTTCGGCGCCGCCGTCGGCTACGACTTCAGGGTGCTCGCCAACCGCGTCCGCGCCTCGCTGGGGCTGTCCGTCGTGCCGATCGACGTGGAGCGGGGCAAGCGCGTGGGCGTGATCTTCCGCGCGGTCCGGCAGTTGGATCCGGCGCAGCAGCCCGTCGGCGGCTACCACGACTGGGAATCCGTCAAATACAACGAGCCCGCCACCCGGCAGGCGCTGGTCAACCTGTCCAACTGGCTGTTCGAACAGGCCACCGAGCACCGGCAGCAGCCGCTCGGACGGGAAGACATCTGGAACGCGCTGGCCCGGCACTGCGGCACCGGCAACACCATCTCGGTGGGCTGGGTCGACCAGCGCAAGAAGCGCCTGCGCCACAAGCTGCGCGTGAGCGGCGGCGTCCAGGCGCGCATCAGCGCCAAGAGCGCCCCGATGCGCGTCGGTCCGGGCGTGCGCCTGACCGCCGAGAAGACCTCGCGCGACACCACCGCGACCCGCGAGACGGCCGGCCTCATGCGGGTCGAGCAGTCCGTGCAGGGCCACGGCAGGCACATGACCGTGCGGGCCGGCCTCACCTACTCCGCCGGCAAGGTGTTCTATACCTCGGCCGCGCCGGACCACGCCACCGGCTCGGATACGACCGGCGGGCGCCACCGGATCACGCAGGGCTTCAATGGTGGCACGCCGCTGTCCTGGTCCAAGCAGTTCATGGACAGCGGGCACTCCGTGGAGGTCAGGACCATCCACCTCCACGGCAAGCTGGCCGATCGCGTCTGCTACTTCGACAAGCGGTACAAGAGCGGCACGGAGTTCCTCGCGCTCATCCGCACCCGGCAGCGGGACTGGATCGATATGCTGGCGCGCAAGCCCGGCGCCACGCGCGAAGCGGCCGAGCAGGAGTTCAAGGTCTTCTGCGACATGGTCGAAAAGCATCGCGGGCCGAATATCAGCTACCTCTACCGGGAGCGCCTGAAGCCCGCCGTCGCCCGCGAGATCGAAGGGCAACTGGATCTGGCCGACATGCATCGCGCGCTCGACATCGATGCGCTGGCCGATCTGCCCACGGCCCCGGCGGGCGCGGAGCCCACCGCCGTCGGCACCCCGCCCCCGCAGCCGGTGCCCCGCGCGGCACCGGCCGCGGCCGAGCGCAGCCGCCCCGCCGACCCGGAGCGGGACATCGTCGAGATCGAGGCCCCGGCAGGTGCGCAAACCCGCGCGGCAGGCAGCACAACGCCCACCGCACCCACCACGCCCGAGGCGGTACCGCTGCTGCCCCCCGTGGGGCAACGCAAGACATCGCGCCTGCCGGCCAAGGCCCGGCAGTTCCTCGACAAGTTCACGGCGGGCGCCGAAAAAGCGCAGGCCGCAGGCTTGAGCGACGCGCAGCTCAATACCCTGATGACCGGCCATGCGATGACCAAGGGCCGCGCGATCCGCGCGGTGCGGCGTGAAGTCGATAAGCGCATCCAGGGGGGCCAGTGGAACCCGGCGGTGCGGCCGCAGGTCAGCGCGCCGGCCGGTTACGCACCCCTGCCGGGGACACCGGCCGAAGCCGCGGCCGATGGGCGGAGCCGGAGTGCCGAGACCCGCGTGCCCGCCAGCCCGCCGCCGATCGCGCGAACGCAGTCGGCGGAACTGACCCGGCGCGACGCCCAGGCCGCGGCGCTGGTCCAGGCCGAAGCCAATGCGCAGGCGTGCGAAGTGGCGGCCGATGCCGTGCTGTTCGACGAGGCATCGTGGCTGCCCGAGCGGCTGGCGATCATCGAGAACATCAGCCGCCGGGAGAACAAGGGCCTGTCCGCCACGCTGCAGCTGTACGGCACCAGCGAGGCCGCCGGCCAGCGGGACCTGCACAACCTGAAGTTCGGGTAAACCGCGGCGGGCAGCGGCACGGTGCGCGATGGCGTCATGCGCAGCGTGCCGGCGGCCCGCCGATCCGCCGATCCGCACTTGGCGAAGAGCGGCGAGCCGGCGCTTCGTTTTCGGCGCCATCACTTCCGATGCTGCTTATGCGCGTCACATTCGGCCATCAGTATCCGGGCATTGGTTTTTGCTGCATACCATGCCCAACTCTCTTCGCATCTGGCCCGGTACCGCCAGCCCGCAGGGCTCGCCGGCCGCTCACCAACACGCAGGCAGCGCAGCCATGCTCGCCCCTGCCGGCCGGGCGCCCCGCCAGCGCGGCCTCTTGAGCGGACTCAAGGCGCGCCTGCTGCCCGGGTCGAGCGAGACAGAATTCTCCACGCCGCTCGGCGCCCGCAAGCATGCGGGCAAGCCGGTCAGCGCGGCGGCGGCCTACACGCCGCCCGCGCCGGCCACCGAATCCACGCTGCGGCCCGCCACTGCCGGCGAACAAGCGCGCGCGGCCCGTTCGCAAGCCGCCACAGCGGCCCTGGTCCAGCGGACCCAGCACGGTCTGCAACGGCTGCGCGGTACCGACCCGTCGCATACGGCGCCCGCCGCCGCGCCGGACACACGCCAGCCCGTGACGGTGCCGACATCGACGGAACAGTACCGCCGATTGCTGGCCCAGCGGTTCGCCGCCACCCGCGATACCGGCACGGTGGACCACCTGTCGGCCCGCCTGGCGGCACTGGCGCCGCCGGCGGCCGCCGACGCCGGGGAGCCCGCCCGGCCGATACTGGTGGCTGAAGCGCTGGCCCGCACCTGCGGCCACGATGCCGCGGCGGCGCTGCGCGTGCTCGCCAGCCTGGCCAGCGAAGCGCGGCTCGACGCCGCCGCGTTCGCCTGGCCGAAGCACACCATGCAAGCGCCGGCGTCACCGGTACGCTCGTCGGCCTCGTCCGCCCCATCCGACACCGGCGTCGACACGGTGACCATGCCGAAGGAAAGCGATGCGCCGGATGGCCCGCCGCCGTCCCCGTCAGCGCAGTCGTCCGCCGAGCCCGAGGTGTTCTTCGATGCGCTCGAAACCCTGAGCGCGCCGGAGAACGCCGGCGCGGCATGGCGCACGGCGCAACTGCTGGCGCGCTCCCACGGTGGCCTCGAAGCGCTGTGCGACCTGATGCGCCTGCCGCAGATCCCGGCGCACCGGCACGCGGCGCACGCCTTCCTGCAGGCCGCCGATCGCCTGCAGCGCGCCGCGGCCGGGCCGGCCGCCTCGCCGCAGGCGCTGCTCCAGCGCCATCCGCCCGGCAGCGGCAGGCCGGAAGACAGCCTGGCGATCAAGACGCTGCATGCCGCGGCGGCGCGGCTGCGTGGCGATGCGCTTGATCCCGGGCAGGTGGGCGCCCTGTTCGCCTGGCGCCAGGGCTTCCGCGAAGAAGGCCCGGGCTCCGATCTCGCCAAGGTCAAGGCGCGCACGGCCAAGTTCGTCAACCGCACCATCCGCCGGGTCGAGCACCATGGCTGGCGTGCCACGCTGTGGCAGACCGTCGGGAAGAAGAAGTCGCCGCTGTCCGCGGCGCGGCTCGGCATGCAGGCCGCGCACCGCGAAGGCCTGGCCAAGGAATACGCCGCCTATGGGAAATCGCTGCGCACGGCCGTCGAGGCGCTGAAGGACCACTACCGGCACGCGCTCGCCGCGCCGCCGGCAGCGCCCCAAGTGCCCCTGCCCTGGCACAGCGCCGACGCCATGTGGCAAAGCGCCATCCTGCAGCACTGGGCATCGCTGCCGTCCGGTGCGCCGCTGAGCGCCTACGCCCTCACGCACGACCCCCTCCAGTCGATCGGGAACACGCTGCGGGCGACCGTCTTGCGGGTGCGAGAGGAGCTCACCCTCGGCGTCGCGCAGGTCGGGCTCGAAATCGCGGACGCCCAAAAGGAGATCGGCCAGGCGGCAAACGCGGGCGGCAAGGCCGGCGCCTGGCGGCAAGCACGGTTGACCGCGCTGCAAGTCCACCAGAAACACTTGGTCGAACGCCTGCAGCAACTGGTCGAATTCGGCGGGCAGGCGGGCCTCCATCTCGGAGCACATGACCAGCCCACCGTGCCGCCACCGCACTTCATCGGCGTGTATCCGGACGGCGCGATGCTACGCTCATGGAGCCAACCGGTCGCCGCGGATGCCGCGTCAGGGCCGCTCGGCAAGGCGCTGGATACCGCCGAGCGCATCGAGCGGCAAGACGACCTCAAGCTGCGCGAGGCGTCCATCGATGCCGCGCGCACCGTGATCGAGTCGTTGATGACCACCATCGAAAGCAGCAGCAAGCTGCGGCTTGCCAGCGGCGCCACGCTGGGCGTCAATACCGGCGCGATCTCCACCGGCGTGCAGAAGGCCGGCCAGACCCTGGCCGTGCCGGTCGCGGTGCAGGTCGATGCCCACGCCAGCCGGAAGCGGCAGGCGGTGGTCGAGATCGCACGGGGCTCGCATGGCCGCGACCTGTTCATCGGCACCGACAAGACCGTGCATGCCGCCGCCGGGTTCGGGGCCTCGGTCGGCTATGACTTCAAGGTCCTGAAAAACCGCATCCGCGCGCTGGCCGGCGCCTCGGTCGTGCCGATCGATGTGGAAAAAGGCGAGCGGGTCGGCGTCATGTACCGGGCGGTCCGCCAGGTCACGCAGGCGCCCGCCCCCTACGCCGACTGGGACGCCGTCAAATACGACGATGCCACCACCCGCGAGGCCATGATCGCGCTGTCGAACTGGCTGTTCCGGCAGGCCGCCGAGCATCGCGAGCGGCCGGCTGGGGCCGACGATGCCTGGAACGCGCTGGCCCGCCACTGCGGCGACAGCGCGGGCGGCGACCTCATCTCCGTGGGCTGGGTGGACCAGCGCAAGCACCGGCTGCGCCACAAGGCGCGCCTGGGCGCGGGCGTCAACGCGCGCGTCACGGCGCCGGCCACGCCGGTGCGCGTCGGCGTGGGCGTGCGCCTGACCGGCGAGATCACCTCGCGCGACACCACGGCCATGCGCGAAACCACCGGCATCATGCGCTCGGAACAGTACAGCCAGGGCTACGGCGGCCACATGACCGTCCGGGCCGGCCTGAACTACTCCGTCGGCAAGCAGTTCTATACCGCGCCGGCGCAGGACCCGGTGGCCGGCCCCGCCGGCGAGCGCCGCAGCATCACCCAGGGATTCAACGGCGGCACGCCGCTGGCCTACTCCAAGCAGTTCGCGGAACGCAGCCATACCGCCAAGCTGAAGACGGTCCACCTGGACGGTCAACTGGCCGACCGCGTCTGCTATTTCGACAAGGAATACAAGAGCGCCAAGGAATACCTCGCACTGATCCGCAGCACGCAGGACACCTGGGTCGACATGCTGTCGCGCAAACCCGGCGGCACGGTGGACAAGGCACGCAAGGAGTTCGAAGACTACTGCGCCATGGTCGAACGGCACACCGGGCCGCACATCGTCTACGTCGTCCGCCAGCGCCTGCGCCCCGCCGCCGCTCGCGAGATCGAGGGCCACCTGGACCTGGCGAACCTGCATCGCGCCACCAGCACCACCAGCACCGACATGCCGCCCGCCGCAAGCGATCGATCCGAGACACCCCGCGCATCCGCCGGCCCCGGGCCCGCGCCGCAACCCGCCATCCCTCGGCCGCAAGCGGCGCTGCGCAAGACATCGCGGCTGCCCGCGCTGTTGCGCAATCAGGTCGACAAGGTCACCGCGCGCAGCGAAAAGGCCGCCGTCAAGACACTGAGCGACACGCAGCTCGGCATGCTCACCGGCAACCCGAATCTGAGCGGCCGCATGACACGCGCCGTGCAGCGCGAGGCCGCCAAGCGGCTGGACGCGCCCCCCGCGCAGGCACGGGCCATGGCCGATGCCGCCGCCGATGCCCAAGCGTGCGAAGCCAGGGCCGATGCCGCGCTGTTTGCCGAAACGTCATGGCTGCCGGACAAGCTCGCGATCATGGAGACCGTCTCGAAACGCGAATCCCGGGGCTTGTCGCTGACCGTGCAGATGCAGAGCACCAGCGAGGCGAGCGGCCAGCGGGAATTGCATCACCTCAAGTTCAGCTAGTTCCTGAAGCGAGGCTTGCCGCTTCGTTTCCATGCGCAACGCTTCGGTGCGGCTGTCATATACGAGCGGCCGGGGGCTAGGCTTTGCGACATAAGGCCGCACGATTGGACCGATTAGTCGTCCGGCGGCCACACTCGGAGCCCCCCTAATGCCCTCCTTTTCCCGATTCTTCACCAGCGCCCCCACCGCTAGCTCGCGCACCGCGACGGCCTATGCTCAAGTCATGCCGGAACCGGCGGCGCAGCAGCCGGCCTTGCCCAAGGTCCGGAAAACGTCGAACCTGCCGGGCCCGTTGCGCGGCCTGCTCGACAAGCGCACGGCGAAATACGAAAGAACCATGGCCAAGCTGTCGGACGATGCCGAGCTGCAGCAGGCGCTCATGAACCCGGGGAGCAGCACGAGCAACCGACAGATCCGCGCGATCCACCAGGAAGCGAAAAAGCGCGTGGAGCGCGGGCAGTGGAATCCGCAGCCCCCCGCGACCACCCGCCATGCCGGCGGCGCCGAGCCCACGACAGCGGATGCACCGGATACCGGCCACGCTCAGGCACAAGCACAGTCCGCGGCGCCCATCCCCCAGGTCGGGAAGACGTCGATCCTGCCCGGCCCGTTGCGCAACCGGATCGATAGCCGCACAGCGAAATACGAACGCGCCGTGGCCCGCCTGTCGGACGACACCAAGCTGCAGCAAGCGCTCCTGGGCCAGGATCCGGACATGGACGGCCGCATGAGCGGCCGCATGACCCGGGCGTTCCAACAGGAAGCGAAAAAACGCGCGCAGAGCGGGCAATGGAATCCACAGCCCCCCGTGACCACCCGCCATGCCGGCGACACCGAGCCCCCGGCAACGGATGCCACCGATACAACGGAAACCAGCCACGCGCAGGCGCACGCAGAGACACAGGCACCGGCTCCCGAACAGACAGCGGTGTTCGACCGGACACCGTCACGGGGCTCCGACCATCTCTCCAGCCGCTCAAGCAGCATGCGAAGCCGCTCGGCGCACTCCGAGGTGCGCACCGATGCCCCACCCCCGCCGCCCCTCGGGCCCGTGATCGACCCCGACACCGGCGCACTGAACAAGGCAAGCCTGCGGCAGTTGGTGAATGCCTTGGCCGACACGCTGCAGGCCGAGCTCGGCAAACTTGGGGCCGCACTGGCTGACCAGATCCGCAGCATCGAAACGATTGCCGCCGACGACGCTCGCACGGCACCGCACGAAGTCGGCCTCGCCGTGCGCGATGCGTTCGCCCAGGCGGCCATGCTCGCGCGCGACCTGTTCGGCGAACTCCGTGCCCGCCGTCCGGCCGACCCGCGCCTGGCCGACGCATGCCAAGGCATCGCCGCGCTGCTCAATGAGTTCAAGCGCCGGCACCTGAGCGCCAGCGCGCATGACGTCATGAACCACTACGCGGACAAGGAAGCCGACAACCTGGAGCGCAAGGCCCCCGGCATCGGCCAGGGCAAGGGCGGCTCCAACATCGTGACAGGCACGTCGGGGGGCCTGACTTACTCCCTGCTCCCGAAGACCGGCTACGCGGGCCCCGACATCTCCGTCGGCGCCAGCGGCGGCAAAGGCCGGATCTATTTCGCCGACGACGACGGCGATATCGACCACTGGCCCTGGGGCCAGGCCTACCTCAAGGCGTCCCTGGGCGGCGCACTCGGCAAGTGGGCCGCCAAGCTGACCGGCCGGCTGGACCTGCTGGCCGGCAACACCTGGTTCGAACACAATGACCTGCGCGAGATGGTCAAGCTGGTCGCCAACAACGACGCCAACCACACCTGGATGCCGTCGGCCGGTCCGAACGCGCGCAAGGTCAGGCAGGCACTGGAGGCGCTGGCCAACACCCTCTCCACGACGGTCGGCCGCAACTACACGGAAGCGGCAGGCAAGCCGCTGTACCTGAACGACGAGAAGATCGCCAAGGGCGTCAACACGTTCAAGATGACGCTGCTCGCCGCGGCGATCGACGACAAGCTGGGCGGCAGCAGCCACTTCAGCGACCTGGTGAAAACGGCCTACCCCGCGCCGGTCGACGTGCTGGCCGGACGCATCCACTCGGACGAAAAGCCACCGCTGCCGTTGCCTCCCCGGCATGACGTGCCGGACTCGGTAGGCTACGCCGACGGCAACCTGCACTACCGCCAGGCGACGGCCAGCGTCGATGCCAGCGTCGGCAACCAGACGCACGGTGGCACCAACCTGGAAGCGAGCGGCGCGTTCGGGCTCAACCTGCGCGGCAACGTGGCGCAGTACTTCATGGAGTTCGGCGAAGCGCCCCATGCGCAGCTCGACCCGGGCCACCAGAAGGACTACCGGCAGGTCTTCCAGCAGCACCAGTTGCTCGACGATGCTTGCGGCAACGGAACGCCGCCGGCCCAGTTGCATCTGTACAACCAGATGCGCCGCACCCTGGGGCAAATCGACATGGGCACACCGGCGTTTCCTTTCGCGAAAACGGAACAGCATCTCTACGGCGATGCGGCATCCGTCCCGGCCCAGTTCCACAATGCCATCGCGCACGCCAGCAGCGAGCAGCTCAATCACGTCACCGAGCAGTTGGAGCAGCTCAAGCACACCTATCTGGACTTCGTCACGGACGCCTCGGCCGTGCTCGCCAAGAACGACAAGTTCATGCCCTCCAAGGAACGCGCAGTGCTGGACCGCGAGCGCCAAGCCGCGTTCGATCGCATCAACCACGCCGTCTGGCAAGGGCGGTACTCGCGCAAGGACGCACTGGCGCACCCCGGCGCGTTCATCGCGAAAAGCCACGCATCCCTCAGCCTGGCGCTGGGCTGCGCCGGCACGCACATGTCCGTGGTCAAGCAGCAGATCGCACAGCGCCACGCGCTGGACCAGCAGCTCGACCTGAACCACGGCAGCGCAGACGCCGGCGCCACGAACGACGCCATCAAGCAAACCATCAAGGATGCGGACTCGACGTACCTCACCGTGCGCGAGCTGATGGACAAGACCTACCTGCCGCTCAAGAACTACGACGTCCGCACGGCCAGCCCGCTGAAGGAAGCGGGGATATGGCGACGCTGGGACACCGCCCTGCGAGCCCAGGCCTCCGGCGGCGCGCAGAGCAGCCTGTTCAACACCATCATGAGCCGGCTGCGCACCAAATCGACCCAGGTGCCGCTGGGCGACCTGACCGGCACCATCTCGGTCTCCAACAGCGCCGGCCAGGTCGCGCTGGCCGCCGAAGCCCGCCTGATGTATGCGGACCACCAGCTCAACCCCAGCCGCACCGGCAAGTTCTGGCAGTTCACCTTCACCGCCCAGGGCGGCGCGCCCATCTCCGGCGCGCTGATCAACCAGGCGGTCAAGGCCGTCATCGAGAAGTTCATGCCCAACATGCGGATCGAAGACGAGAAGTTCGACCCGCACGAACTGATCCGCCAGACCCAGGGCCTGATGTTCGACATCACCGACGGCACCAGCATCGTCGTCAAGCTGCGCCAGGCCCCCGACGTGGAGAACGCCGCGATGCAACTGCAATACGTGCGCGTGCTGCGCAACAAGAGCAGCGGGCTGAACGCCTCGATGACGATCCCGACACCCGCCGGCACCTTCACGCCGTGGGTCTCGCACACCGACAGCGGCCAGAGCCTCGCCGGGGAGATCGTCGGATCGGACAAGAGCTACCTGATCATGCAGCACCCGGCCTTCTCCAAGACCGTGGACCCGCTCCTCGCCAAGATCGAAGCGCAGCCGAACCACGCCGCAGCCATCGCCGGCGAGCTGCGCCAGGCGCTGGATGCCGACACGACACTGCGCAACCGCTACCTCGCCAGCCCCACCATGATGGCGGACGTGCTGCAAGAGCACGCCGACGCCATGGAAGAACTGGCCACGGCCGCCGCGGAAAACCGCCCGCCCAAGATCAAGAACGAGTTCCTGCGCTACTACGCGGCCGAGCCTTTCGCGCGCGTAAACAGCGTCGCGACCCAGGTCGCCAGCCACGCGCCCGGCTCCACCGCCAACGGCCAGGATCCGTTCACGATCGCCAAGCCGCTGTCCGAGCGCTTCGATGTCAGCCACCTGGACCTGCCGGCCATGCGCGCGCAACTGCAGGCGCTGAAAACGATCGAGGACCGCGCGGACTACCTGTGCGGCGCGCAAGGACGGCCGCTGCTGGCAGCCTTCAGCAAGGTCATCGGCAACATGCGCGCGATCAACTCGGCCGCCTTCTTCCACGGCGACAAGAGCAGCATCGGCTTCCGCTCGATGCTGCGCGACCCTGGCGCCCTGGCGCGCGAAAAGAAGCAGATCGACGCCGCCCTGCACGGCAAGCCGGCGCCGACCAGCCCGCTCGGCCGCCTGCGTGCGAGCATGCAACCGGCCAACACGCTCGACGTCAAGCGTCTGAGCCTGGCCCAACTGCAGCACCTGGCCAACCAGGGTCGTCCGCAGACCGGGCAGGCAGCCGCAAGCGAAGGGGCGCCGCGCAACCAGCGGGTGATCGAACGCGAACTGGCCCGCCGCAAGGAACGGCTCGGGGATGCCTTCCCGGCCGGCAACGAGCCGGCGGCTTGACCTGCCTGAACCGGCCTCGCAGGCTGGCCCGCCACCCACGCGGGCCGGCCGCGAGCCGGCCCGGCGGCCCGCCCGTCCAGCCATCTAGGCATCCGCCGCGGCCGGCCGCAGGCTGTCGGCCAGCAGGTCCCGGAACGCGCGCGGTTCGCGCCCGGCCAGCCGCGCCACGTCGCCCGTGACGACATCGAAGGCCCCCGCGACAAAGCTCTTCTCGATCTCGATCACCGCATCGGCGAAACCCCCGGGGATGCCCGCCTGCGCGAGCCCCTGGCGCAGCCCTGCCTCATCGGACACCGCAAAGCGCAACGGCTTGCCCGTGATCTCGGCCACCAGCGCAGCCCGCTGCGCGCCGCTCAGCGCCACGGGCCCGGTCGCGTTGTAGAGCGCGCCGGCATGCCCTTCCCCAAGCAGAATGCCCGCCGCTGCGGCGGCCACGTCATCCCGCGAAACAAAGGCGACGCGGTTCTCACCGAGCCCCGGCAGCACCCCCGGGCCGAGCGACAGCGGCACCTGCTGCGCGAACGACTCGGCGTAGTAGTTCATCCGCAGGATCGTCCACCGCGCAGCCGTCCTGACCAGGTGCTGCTCGCCCACCCAGTAGGCCGCGCCGAGCGACGGCTCCGCCATCTCGCGCGTGCCCGCCGCCGACACCATCACGATGTGCGGCACGCCCGCCCGGACCGCGGCGTCGATGGCCGCCGTGAACTGGCGGCCGCGCACGCCGGGGCGCAGATCGGCACTCGGGATGAGGAGCAGCCGGTCGAGGCCGCGATAGGCCTCGACGAGGGTTTCGGCACGGTCGTAATCGCCGTGCCGCCCTTGCGCCGGCGGCTGCACGCTTGCCGGCGTGCGGGAGATCCCGACAACGTGATGGTTGCTCCCCCGCGCCGTCAGTTCCGCCAGGACTGCCTTGCCGAGCTGGCCGCTCGCACCGCTGACACCCAGTTTCATTCCGATATCCTCTTGATCGTTACGAACAAAATGTTCGCGACAATGATGACCAGAATCGGATAGCCTCGCAAGAACGCACGCGTTGGGACGTCACGATCAAATTTGATCGCACGATTGGGTCGCACGGATACGGGAGATGAGCAGTGGAAGCAGCAATACAAGCAGTCGAACCGCCCCTGACGCCGGAACACGGCATATCGCCGCCCGAGCCATGCCGCCTGGTGCTGGACATCCTGAACCGCATCGGCGACAAGTGGACAGTGATGGTGATCGGCACGCTGTCGAACGGGCCGATGCGCTTCAACGCAATCCTGCGCGCCATCAGCGGCATTTCTCACCGCATGCTGACGCTGACCCTGCGCGGCCTCGAGCAGGACGGGCTGGTCAAGCGGACGGCCTACGCGACGATCCCGCCGAAGGTCGAATACGAACTCACCGAACTGGGCCTGTCACTGATCGAACCGCTGCGCGCGCTCGGGGAATGGGCTGTGCGCAACCAACCCGCCATCGCAGCGGCGCGGGCGCGCTTCGGGGCCGGGACAGCGGGCCCATCGGAATAAGCAATGGGGAATGGGAAACGGGGAACGAGACGTTGAGGCATCGCCGCACACGGCCCTGGCCTTCCCGATACCGGCCGGCATGGCGCTTTGCGCAACCGCCCGGCCCGTTCCGATCGGCGGGCAGCAGGTACAGGCCGGCGCGAAACCCGCCGGCCCGGGGTGACGCTCAGTGGAGCGTCGGCGTGGCGTGCAGCCATGCCTGCGCCACCGCGGTGTGTCGCTGGACGGGTGCCGACCCCTCGCTCTCCTGCTGCTCGACAGGCATGCCGTGGCGGTCCGCGTAGATCTGCGGCAGGGTGTCCGCCAGCACTTCCACGGCCTCGCCGATGAATTCGGTACCGGTCGTCCCCTCCAGCAGCGAGGACCAGGCTTCGTGGCGCATCAGCGTGGCCGCCCGGTCGGCGAACGACGGGCCGCTGCGCACGCACTCCTCAGTCAGCAAGGCCATCAGCTCGTGCAGCGGCAGGCCCTCGTCGTCCAGGTGGCCCAGGGCGTAGCGCTCGTGGGCGCGCTGGAAGACCAGGCAGCGCAGCGTGGCGGAATTGCACAGGCCGTCGACCAGGAAGCCGAGCCGGCGGCCGTCGCGGCGCGAGCGGACCTCGTCCGACATCGCGGCATTGGCCGATCGTTCCACCCAGATGCGGAAGGCATCGCTGCCGTATTCGGCGTCGTAGAGACCCAGCCGCGTGCGCCAGTTCTGGAGCAGGTGCACCCAGTCCGCGCCCTCGCCCGGGTTCGGCAACGGCACAGCCGGCGCCGTGATGGTGCGGCGGCGCTCGGCCAGCCGCTCCAGCAGATGCGGCGGCACGTCGATCTGGCAGGCGGCAGGCAGGCTGCGCAGTGTCTCGGGCAGATCGGTCAGGCCGAGGCAGCCGCGCAGATCGAGATGGGTCAGCCGCTTCAGGCCACCCAGCGTCGCCGGCAGCGAGCGCAGCGTCACGCAATCGCGCAGACGCAGCGTGCGCAGCGAGGTGCAGGCCCCCAGCTCGGCGGGCAGCGACGCCAGGGCCGACATGCCGGAGCAGTCCAGGTGGCGCAGCCGGCGCAGCGAACCGAGCGAGCGCGGCAGCACGGCCATGCCGGTGTTGTCGCGCAGATCCAGCGACTCCAGCACCGACAACTGGCCCACGGTCTCCGGCAGCACGGGCAGGACCGGATTGCCGCGCAGGCTCAGGTGGCGCAGCTGTTGCAGCTGGCCCAGGCTGTTCGGCAACTGTGTCAACAGCCGGCCGTTGGCCAGCGTGAGGGTCAGTAGCCGCTGCAGGGCCCCCAGCTCCACCGGCACGATGCGCAGGTCCGAGCCCTGCAGCACCAGGCGCTCCAGCCGCGGCAACTGCGACACCGCGGTGGGCAAGGCCCGCAGCGGCGAGTCGAGGATGACGAGTTCACGCAGTTGCTGGAGCTGGCCCATCCTGCCCGGGATCGCCGTCATGCGCCGGTTGCGCGAGAAATGCAGCGAGGTCAGGTTGGGCGGCAGCCCGCCCGAGGCCGGCCATTCGAAGACATCGCAGTCGTGAACGGTCAGCACTTCGAGCTGTTCAGCGTTGCACAGCGCGCTCGGCAGGCGCATCACCGGGATGCTGTCCAGCACCAGGTGCCGGCTCTTCTGCTGCATGGCGAGCAACATGCGCGTGGCCGTCAGCGCCAGCCCCTGCTCGGTGGGACGGTTGACGTTGGGCAACAGCGGGCCGTTGTAGCGGCCGACCCGGCGCACCATTTCCTGCTGCCAGCCGGCCACGGCATCGCAGACCGCCATCCAGCGGTTGCTATCGGCAAACGGCACGGTGCCGCGCGCGTGATGGGCATGGAGCCCGGTCGCCGGCTGCTGCAGGCGATGCGCGGCGCGCGCGGCATCGGCGCGCATCTGGTGCTGCGCGCGCGACGGTTCCGCCGGCCGGCGCTCGTGGCGCGGCATGATCGTCGTGTGCGTCCGCGCCGCCACGGGCGCCGGTTGCGCGTGCCCTGCCGCCACGGGACGCACGCGCAGCAGTGCGCGCTTCAATGCGCGCGACAGGCGAGCGATCAGTGAAGACGGCGCGGCCGCCGGTTCCGCCTGGACCGAGTCCTGCCCGATCGGCTCAGCGGGCGAGGTGGCACTACCGGTTAGCGATTGCATGATGTTGTCCGAATAAAGTTACGAATCACGGCGGATTGCTGCGGCCCTTCCGGTGGCCTTTCCCCCCTTTCCGCCTGTTCGCTCATCGTATTGGCTGCCACCAATCGGCCTGCCCTTGATCGCGAAGCGGTCGTGCCCGAAGCGAAACTGGTGCGCGGGCATGCGCGCGGCGCCGTTTCGCTTTGAGGTCGGCAACTTCGCGCCCCGTCGGTCCGCCGGGCCGACGCGCCCCTACGATCCGGGCATAGCCACTTCCCGGAGTCCGTCATGCAGCAGCCCCAGTCGCCGCGCGTCAGCGCGTCACGCGAGCACCGTCCTTCCGTCCACGCCACGCGGCCGGCCATCCGCCGTGCCGGCCCGGGCGTCTGCCAGCACCAGCGCATCCGGCAGCGCCAGATGGACGCACGCCCCGGCGTCGGGGCACACGAACATGCCAGCGCGTAACGTGACTCAAGCGGCCCAGCGCACGGCCCGCACCGCCGCGCGGCGCTGCTCGATGCTCGCCGTCGCCGTGCTGGCCTGCCTGCCGCCCCACAGCAAAGCCGATTGCATCGACGAGGCCGCCGCCTATCACGGTGTCAATCCGCAGGTCCTGCGCGCCATCGGCTACCAGGAGTCGCACCTGAACCCGCAGGCACGCAACCGGAACCGCAACGGCAGCGAAGACCTCGGCATGTTCCAGATCAACTCGATCCACCTGCCGGAGCTGTCCCGCTACGGCATCGGGCGCCAGATGCTGTTCGATCCGTGCGTCAGTGCCTATGTCGCGGCCTGGCACCTGTCGCGCAAGATCCGGCAGCACGGCAACAACTGGTGGGCCATCGGCGCCTACCATTCGGAGTCGCCGGAGCACAACGGGGTCTATGCCCGCTCGGTCGAGGGCATCCTCAACCGCAAGCAGCCGCTGGCCCGCGCGGCGCGGGCCTCCGCGCTGCCGGCGCCCGCCGACGGCAATCCCGTGCTGGTGCCGAGCCGCCCCACGGCCGCGCCGATGCGGGCGATCGCGGCAAGGCGCGCACCGCCCTCGGCATCCGCCGCGCCCGCAGCGAAGCTCACCGGCGCGGACACCACCGACGACGACCGCTGGCTCGACAACATGCTCGTCAGCCTCAACCGCAGCGCCAGCCTGCGCGAGCGCTTCGCCCGCTAGGGGGGGGGCGCCCAATACTCAACTATCTTCACATCGGCTCAAGAACTGCCGGCCGCGCCCGTACCAAGCATGCATCACATTTTCCGGGAGTTTCCTCATGACCCGCTTGAAGATCGGGCTCAGGCTTGGCGTGGCATTCGGCTTTGTGGTCTTGCTGGGGCTGCTGACGGCGGCGCTGGCCATCGCGCGGCTCAACGCCGCCAGCAGCGACATCGGGCAGATCGCCAGCGACCTCTATCCGAAGACGGTCCTGATCAACAACATGAAGATCAACGCCGCCACCATGGCCACGCTGCTGCGCGATGCCTGGATCGCCCCCGATGCCGCGGCCGCCAAGGCGCCGCTGCAAAAGCTGACGGAACTGCGCAACACCAGCGTGAAGCTGCGTGACGATCTGCAGAAGCGGATCGTCACCCAGACCGGGCAGGACCTGTTCAAGCGGGTCCTGGAAACGCAGGAGCGCTACGGCGCCATGCGCAACCGCGTCATCGCGCAGATCGGAGCCGGCGACAAGGAGGCGGCGCGGACCCTCCTGCTGACCGAGATGCCGGCCGTGCAAGCGGCCTACTTCGACGGGCTCGACGGCCTGGTCGCCTATCAGGCGCAGCGCATGGGCGAGACCAGCGGCAGCGCGCTCGCCGCGTCCGAGCGCGCCGCCGCGCTGCTGTTCGCCATCGCGGCGGCCACGACCGTGCTGACCGTCTTCGCGGGCGTGTGGATTACCCGCTCCATTGTCCGGCCACTCGGCCAGGCGCTGCACCTGGCGGACAACGTGGCCCAGGGCGACCTGTCGACCCGGATCGATTCGCGCGCCGCCGACGAGACCGGCCAACTGGTGCGCGCGCTCGAATCGATGCGCGCCAACCTCGCCGCGATCGTGCAGGAAGTGCACGAGAGCACCGACACCATCGCGACCGCCTCCGGCCAGGTGGCCGCCGGCAGCAGCGATCTGTCCTCGCGCACCGAGCAGCAGGCCGCCTCGCTGGAGGAGACCGCCTCCAGCATGACCGAGCTTACCGAAACCGTCCGCCGCAACGCGGACAGCGCCCGGGAGGCCAGCACGCTGGCCACGGCGGCGGCCGGCGTGGCCACCGACGGGCAGGCCGCCATCGGCCGCCTCAACGACACCATGAACCGCATGCACGAAGACTCCGGCAAGATCGCCGACATCACCGGCGTGATCGAAGGCATCGCCTTCCAGACCAACATCCTCGCCCTCAATGCCGCAGTAGAGGCGGCACGCGCCGGCGAGCAGGGACGCGGCTTCGCCGTGGTGGCAGGAGAAGTCCGCAGCCTGGCGCAGCGCGCCTCGGCGGCCGCCAAGGAGATCAAGCAGCTAATCGAGCGCTCGGTCAACGGCGTACGCGAGGGCACGCAAGCCACGCAGGCCGTCGGCACCACCATCGACCGCATCGAAACCGAAATCGGCCGCGTGGCGCAGATCGTCGAGACCATCGCCGATGCCTCGGACGAGCAGCGCCGCAACATCGAGCATGTCGGCCAGGCCGTCCTGCAGATGGATGAAGTTACGCAGCAGAACGCGGCGCTGGTCGAGCAGGCCGCCGCCGCGGCCCAGTCGCTTGAAGAGCAGGCCGCGCAGTTGAAGACCTCCGTGGCGGTGTTCCGGCTGGCGCACGGACAGCCGGCCTGGTGATACGCCTTCCCCACCGCTGGTATTTCGGCCAGAGCGCCAGCCCTTCGCGGTGAGGCGCTGGCGCGCGCGCGGCGTGGCCTAGGATGCAGCCACCATCCCTGAATCTCTCGCGATCATGTCCCTGAAAATCGCAGGTCTCAACGTCCCCCGGAGGCTTCCCGCAACCGAAGGGCGCCAGGCGCGGCAGACGCCTGCGTCTGGCGATAGCGCGCCCCGGCAGGGGCGTACGCGCGACGCGCAGTTCGGCGGACTGCCCGACCTCGCCCTCCCGAGCGCGACAGCCGGGCAAAGCTTGCGCCGCCGCGCCCAGTTGCCGACACGCGGAGATCAGCCCGCACCCAAGCGCGCACGTCGCGGCGAGCCTGAGCACGGCGGAGGCGGCAACCATCCCGGTTTCAGCCCGACGGATATGCAGCAAATGATGCGACAGCAGCAGCAGATGATGCTCGACACTACCAACGCCCAGAACCAGATGACCGTAACCCAGACCGCCTGCAAGCTGATAGAACAAGGCCCCAAGGCAGCGAGGGATCTGATCCAGTAGCGGCACGGGTCAACCGGCTGCGGATCGTCGGCCCAGGCCAAACTTCACCAACGCTCAGAAAGGTGCGCCGGCCGTGGACCGGTTGCCCATCGCTTGTTACAGTCGCGCACCCTTGGCAAGGGAACCCGCCCAGTTGCCAAGCCAAAGTCAGGCGGGACCGGGGGCCCCTCCCCGGCACCGCCGCACCGTGCACCGCCCCGACGCTGCTGAGTATTGTTGAAAGTGTTGCGGCCGCACGGACCTATGATGTTCTTGTGACGTTACCGCGTCACATCCCTGTGCAACTGTTGGATCATGCAGCCCGCCTCACCGGCGGGTCTTTTTTTTCCTGCATGCCTCCGCTCGCGTAGCCGGTCTTGCCACGCTCGATGGCGACGCCCTGGCCCTGCTTCCTTGCGCTAGCCTTGGACAGATCGCGACGGGATGCCGACAGAAGGCTGCCTAGCCAATCATCTGGCGCAGGCAATCCGGAACGGCGCCGCATGGTCGTTGAGGTCATCCTTCTCCCAACACCGCCCACCATGATTCCGAAAATCATCAGCGGAAACAGCCTCCCATCATTTGCCGACAGCGCGCCATCGGAGCGCCATGACGAGCCGGCCACCACACCGACGGCACGGACCGCCGACCGCCAACTGGCCGAACTGAGCATCCCGCGCACGCTGCGCCAGCCGCCCGCCATGGACACACTGAAGCGGCGACGGAAGCCCGAGACGCAGCGGCGGCTGCATAGCCTGCGCAAGGCGCTCGGTGAAATCAGCCCGCCCCCCTCATCGCCGGAACAGGCCTGGGCGGAGATCCTCAAAGCCATGGCGCGGGCGGATCTCGCCGGCTGGACCCTTCCACCGCTATCGGACGATGCCGCCATCCGCCATGCCGATGGCTCGGTGGAGATCGGCCTGATCTCCCATGCCATCGTGTTCAATCCAAGCGGCGCGTTCCGCATCCTGGATCTGCTGCCGCCCGGCAGCCTCTACTTTGAAATGGCCGGGCATGGCGGGATTGCGTTTGTGGCGCCCGCCTGATTCCGCGAACGCCTCCGGCCCACGGCTGGCGTGGGCCCAGATCGCGACGCGGGGAATGCGGGGAATGACTCGCCGCAGCGGTCAGACCGGCGCGACAGGGTCACTGCCGGAGCGGGCCGACTGCCTCCGGACATCCATGTTCCGGTTCACACCGACGCTGCAGGCCACCTTGACCGCCCCCCCGATCCGCGCATCATCCAGAACCCGGTCGTCAAGGGACGGTTCGTCGCGCGGCACCGGCGCTATGCCAGCGCCGGTGCCGCTTCGCTGAGTTGCCGTTGCAGCCAGTCGACGACCGGCGACCCGGCCTCGTCCGAGACGTCCTGGTCCCAGAACTGCGATGCGACCAGCACTTCGACGTCGAGGCCGTCGAGCGAATGGCTCGCCAGGATGGCGCCGATCTGCAGGCGCCTGGCCCGCTCGATGATGCTCCAGACCATGGCCTGCCCCGCATTGCACCGCAGTTCGATGCCGAACGCTTCGCGCAAGGCGCCGTCCTGCGACTGGTCTTCCATCCAGTCGATGCGCGACGCCAGTGCCTCGTCCTGGAGCAGGACGCCGAAGAGGTTTCGGGCCTCGAACCCCGACAGCGGGGCCACGATGAATCGTTCGGTTTCGAATCGCTGCGCAGCCGTAACGCTGCCAAAGCACGACGGCGGTTGATCACCGGTTGTTTTCATGGGGCTCGCCTGCTGTAAGAGAACCGGCGACTATGGCCCTTGGCGCGCCCGCCGGCCGCTGCCGGAACGGAAAAACAGATTCGATAAGCGAAGCAACGCCGGCCCGGCCTGCCCCCAGCGCCGCGACGAACGGCGGCAGGACCGCGCCCCGATCCTGCCGCCTCTCATCAGCCCCAGACTCGCACCTCAGTCGACAAGGTCCGGCACCGCCTCATGCGCGTGGGCCAGCGCCCGCACCGCCTCCAGCGACACGTCCCGCAGCAGGCGGCCGTTCTCGAACACGGTCACCAGCGCGTCTTCCCAGTCCCCTTCGACCCGCCGGTCGTCCCTGGCGAGCGGCAGCGTGGCCGTTGCGTATTCGCCCGACGCACGGTTGCGCAGCAGGGTCAGGCGCCCCTTCTTGGAACGCTTGCCGGGATCGGTGACCGGGTCCTTGCAGACCTCGCGCCAGGCACCGTCCACCTTCACCGCCGAACACTTCATGGCGAAGCGCTGGGTATCGCGGTTCAACTGCTGCAGCAGGGCACCGCCCATGCCGAAGACGACGTTGTCCGCCGCGTAGCCCGCGGCCTCCAGCGCCGACAGGATCGCTTCGATCGACCCGGCGTTGATGCCGTCGCCCTGGATCACGCGCACATGGTTGAGCACACGGTAGCCCTTGCCGTTGACCGCGGCCCCGAACGCGGCATCCAGCGCGCGCACGGTCTGCAGCACGATGCTGCGCGGGTCGCCCGAGTCGGGGCGCACCACCAGGGTGGCGCCGGAATCGATCACCGCCTGCCGCAGCTCGCCGCCCCACAGGCGCAGCGCGGCGAACAGGTCGTACGAATCGGACACCACCGAGACGATCGCGCCCGGCTTGCCGAACTGGCGCAGCATGTTGCGGTAGGCGTCCGCCTCGCCGGCCCGGCCCCACGCGGTGATGGTGCTGTGCTCGGCGGCCGGCACCGAGAAGGCCGCCATCTGCGCGTTGTAGTACGTATTGGCCGCCACCACGCCCAGCACGGTGTCCGACCCCATGAAGCTGACCAGGTGCGCCGCCCCGCCGATGGCCGACGATTCCGCGCTCGACACGCCGCGCGCGCCGAAGTCGTGCACCTTGAACGGCAGTTGGCCGGGGTCGTCGCTGGTCTGCTCCAGGTAGCGGCGCACCAGTTGGCGCAGGTGCCAGCTCTGCGTCGCCACCGTGACGGGATACCACACGCGCAGCAGCATGGTTTCGAGATACGACGCGAGCCAGAACACCTCGGGGTCGTCGCACTCGACCGTCACCAGCACGTTGTGGGTGGGCACCACGCTGCCCTCCGGCACCGCGCGGATGCGCACCGGCAGGTAACCGTCGTAGCGCTCGACGATGTAGCGCCAGCCCGCTTCGTTGAACGGCTCGCCGTGCGCGGCGAAGAACCCGCGCGCCGCGTCGATCATGGCCGCCGTGATGGGCCGGCACAGGTATTCCTTGAGCAGCATCTGCAGCCCGAAGAACACGGTGCGGTCATAGCGGCCGCCGCGCGACTCGACGTAGGAAAACATGGCCGACGTGCCGGCCGGATATTGCAGGTAGTGGGAAGCCTTGTACGAATCCGTATTGAGGATCGGATTGGACAGGATGGCCGACAGGCCGGGCAGATCGTTTTGCATGGCTAGAGCTCCTCTATGCCGTTGGATGGCCGCGGGGTCTGTCCCCGCGGAGGGTGGAAAGCTCAGAGCTTCCCGAGAAAGTGGTAGGCGATGTCGAAGTGGTCCTCGTACATCACGTCGCGCATGCGGGCGAAATCGTTGAGCGGCACCCAGCGCGCTTTGTCGGCATCGTCGCCGCCCTTGACGCGCGGCAGCTCGCCGACCGGAAAGTGGAACAGGAACGCGTGCGTGATGGTGCGCCCTCGCAGGGAGCGCTGCGGGTGGTCGAACACCTGGCGGTCCTTGACCGAGCCGCGCAGCACGGGCTCCGGCAGCTTGAGGCCGGTCTCCTCGCGCAACTCGCGGATGCACGCCGCGTCCAGCCGCTCGTCCTGGCCGATGAAGCCGCCGGGCAGCGCCCACAGGCCGCGCCCCGGCTCGCTGCGGCGGCGCACCAGCAGCAGATGGCCGGAATGCACCACCACGGCATCCACCGTGACGAAGGTGACCGGATACGGCGCCGCCGCCCACGCCTTCTTGTAGGTGGCGATGAACTCGGCCTCGGCCTTCAGCTGGGCAAACGCCGGCTGATTGCGGAAGGCTTCCATCCAGGCAAACACCGGCGCCGGCACGGCCCAGGACACGAAGCTGTTGCTGCGCTCGGCGAAGTACTGCTCGCGGATCTCGGTGGACGACACGTCTTCCGAGGCATCGACCTCCACCAGCTCCCACTGCGGAAACATGCGCAGGTAGTACGACGAGCTGTCCTTCTCATGTCCGATCAGGCCGAGCCTGCGGCCCGCCGTGTCGCCCAGCTCGGCGGCGACGGCACCCTGCACCCAGCGCAGCCAGTCGCTGTCGTTGTAGGTGGAATCCTGGACGGCGGCGATCCTCACGCGCTCGCGCTCGGCCTCGTTCAGCACGGACAGGATCATCTGCCGGCGTTCGTCGAAGGAAAACGGGTTTTTGATGGTGCGCGGCTTGTCGGTCGAGCCGATCAGCACGCAGACGGTGTCGGCAAGGCTCAGGGCCCGGCGCAGCACTTCGATGTGTGCACGATGCAGCGGCTGGAAACGACCGATGAAAACCAGCGCGTCGAAACGCTTGGTGTTGGTGCTCATGAGGCTCCCTCAAGAGATTGGCGGCGTCGGGTCTGTCCGTCAGCCGTGCAGGCATGGTACGCCGCCCGCCGACGGCGCGTCAAATGAAGATTCGATCAAACAACGCGACGGCGTCAGCCGCCGGCCGCACGCGGGGCGGCGCCCAGGTCTGCGGCGCCTGCCCCTGTCGGCATCGCGATCGGACCGCGCGGCTCGCGCAGGACATTCCACATGACGATCGCGGCAACGATATCGAACAGCGCCAGCGCCGCGAACAGCGGGTTGTAGCCGATGGTCGATGCCAGTGCGCCGACGGCCAGCGAGAACAGCGTGCCGCCCAGGAAGCCCGACATGCCCGCCAGCCCCACCGCTGTGCCGACCTCGTGCTTGCCGAACACATCCGCGGTCAGCGTGTACAGCGCGCCCGACAGGGTCTGGTGCGCAAAGCCGCCGACGCAGAACAGCGCGATCGCGGTGTAAGGGCTTGTCGCCAGGCCGATGCAGGCCGGACCGATCATGCAGACCGCGCCCGTCACCATCACCATCTTGCGCGAGGTGATCAGCGACGTGGAAAACCGCTTCTGGTACCACGGCGCCAGGTAGCCGCCCAGCACGCAGCCGACGTCCGCCGCCAGGAACGGCAGCCACGCGAACATGGCGATCTCCTTGAGGTTCATGTGCCGCTGCGTCGCCATGTAGAGCGGGATCCAGAAGTTGAAGGTCTGCCACGCCGGCTCCGACAGGAAGCGCGGGATGGCGATGCCCCAGAAGCGGCGGCTGGTGATGATCGCTTTCCACGACGGCTTCGCGGTGCCCGCACGATCGTCCGGCGCCTCCTGCCCGGCGCGGATGTAGTCGTGCTCGTCCGCCGACAGGCGCGGATGTTGGGCCGGCACGCGATAGAGCGTGAACCACAGCACGCTCCACACCAGCCCGAGCGCGCCGATCGCGGAAAAGGCCAACCGCCAGTCGCCATGCAGGATGCACCAGACCACCAGCGGCGGCGCCACCAGCGCACCCACCGACGAGCCGATGTTGAACCACCCGGTGGCGATCGAGCGCTCCTTGGCCGGGAACCATTCCGAGGTCGCGCGCAGGGCGGACGGGAAGCCGGCGGCCTCCGTCACGCCCAGCAGGGCGCGGAACACCGCCAGCGACACCCAGTTGCCCGCCGTGCTGTGCAGGATGCAGACCACCGACCACGCCCCGGCAAACAGCGCAAAGCCCAGCTTGGTCCCGAGCATGTCCAGCACGTAGCCCGCCACCGGCTGCATCACCATGTACGCCGCCTGGAACGCCGCGACGATGTAGCCGTACTGCTGCGTCGTGATGTTGAGCACCTTGTTGACTTCGGGTGCAGCGGCCGCCAGTGCGTTGCGCGCCAGGTAATTCATGATCAGGCCGGTCAGCACCAGCCCGATCATCCACCAGCGCAGCCCTTTGATCGTGTTCATGTCGCCTCCTTGATGATCCCGCCTGTTGGCGTGTTGTGATATCTGGGCTGCCGCGGTGCCGGTCCGTCAGCGTGTGTCGCTCACCGTGGTGTTGTAGAGCTGGGTGCCGATTCTGACGTTGGTGAGCGTGATGCCGCTGACGTTGTAGGCGTAGATCGGGCCCGGGGCCGTCGCGCCGGCCGGGCCGGCCGCCACCGGGCTGCCGAAATCGCAGTCGGTGATCGTGACGCCCGCGATGGGCGGAGCCGCCGGCGCGGGCGTCGGGCCGTTGTAGTCGAAGGCAACCGGCCCTTGCGCGACGATGGCCTGGAAGCACGACCCCGTCGTGCCGCCCACCGTCGCGTTGGACGCGCGCACGTTGGAGATATGGATGTTCTGCACCTGCGCGGGCCGTGTGCGGATGGCGTCCTTGGCCGGCTGGTAATCGCAATCGAAGGTGATGAGCCCCCCCTGCGACGCGGACGGATTGGCGCTGGTGCCCGTCGCCACGCCCAGCGGCACGCTGCTGTTGATCGGGCTGCCCGCCAGCAGGCCGCTGCCGTAGCCGGCGCCGGTAAGGCTGACGCCGTTGGGCAGCGTCACGTTGTCGACATGGAAGTCCCGGACGTAGCCGCCGCGGTTCATGTTGGTCTTGATGCGGATGGCGATGTTCAGCGGATTGGTCGCATAGAACGCGTTGCGCATCGTCAGGTTGCGCGCGTAGATCTGCTGCACGCCGCCGCCTATCTCGCTGCCGAGCGTGATGCCGCCGTGGCCGCTGTTCATGATGCAGTCCTGGATCACGTGGTTCTGCGCCGGGCCGTAGGCGGTGTCGAGGTTCTTGCCGGACTTGATGGCGATGCAGTCGTCGCCCGTGTTGAAGGTCATGCCCTCGCACAGCACGTTGTCGCACGCGTCCGGATCGAAGCCGTCGTTGTTGGGGCCGATGCTGTCGACCGTCACGCCGCGGATGACCACGTTGGTGCAGTCGGTCGGATGGTGCTGCCAGAACGGCGTGGCGTGGGTGCGGTAGGTCTCCATCAGCACGTTGGTGCAGCCGATGAACTCGACCATGCACGGCCGCAGGTAGTGGCCCTTGCCGAAGATGCGCTGCGCCACCGCCACCCCGGCCTCGGACAGCGCGGGCAGGTAGTTCTGGTCCTGCTGCCAGGGCGTGGCCGGATCGGTCAGCTTGGCGTAGAGCGCATCGGCGATGCCCGGCGCCGCCGTGCGCAGGTCGACGTTGTTCGGGTTGCCGGATGCCTGCGACGGCGTGGAAGCATCGACGACGCCGTATGCGCCCTTGGTGCCTTTGAAGGTCCACCAGCACATGCTGGTGTTGCCGCTGCCCGCGAACGGCGTCATGGCCTGCCCGTTGAGGACGGAGCTGTCGCCTTCCCCGGTCAGGGCGATATTGCTCTGGTTGCGCGCGTAGATGGGGGCGCCGTAGTTCAGGCAATCGTTTGACTGCCAGCGGCTGTAATAGAGCTTGCCGTTGGTACCGCAGTCGACCGGGCCGTCCTTGGCGTAGTCGTCCGGGTTGGGGCTGAAGTAGATGGTGCAGTCGGCGCCCAGGTGGAAGTGGACATGGCTGAGCAGCACGATCGGGCCGGCGCAGTACCAGTTGCCGGCCGGCACCACCACCCGCCCGCCGCCGGCCGCGTTGCAGGCGGCGATGGCGGCGGTGAATGCGGGGCGCGAATCGAAGGCGCCGCTCGCGGGCGTCTTGTCGGCGCCCGCGCTGAGCGGCGATTTGCTGGCGTCGGTATAGGGGTTGACCGCATCGACGATGGCGCAAGGCTGGGCGCCGTAGTCCGTCACCACGAAGTCGCGCTCGGGAAACATCGATCGGGCCACGCCCTGCAGCGAGGCGATGATGCGCGCGACCGCGCCGGATTCGCCCCAGATCGCGTCCTGCGTGGTGGTTGTCGTGGCGGCCGTAGCCGCATCCGCGGTGCTGGCCGTGCCGACCGTGGCGTCGCTGCCGCCATCGCCGCCGCAGCCCGGCAGCGCGCCGAGCAGCGCGGCGCCGGCCGATGCGCCCGACCAGACGACGAATGCGCGCCGCGCTGGCGAATGCGAGCGATGCCGCGACTGTCGGCCGGCAGCGCGCGCGCTGGAGTGTTCCTGTTTGGGCATGTCTTTCTCCTGTGAAAGTTCAGGGGTCAATCCATGCGCAATGGTGGTTCATCGAGGCCCCGTGTGCCAGGACGCAGGGCGAAGGTGCCGCCCGACAGCGCATCGCCTTCCACGCGGATCGAGGTCACGAACAAGGTGTCCAGCCCGGGCCCGCCGAACGCACACATCGCAGGCTTGGCCACCGGCACGGGCAGGCTGCGGTCGAGCTTGCCTTGCGGCGTGAAGCGGTGGACGAGGCCCGCGTCGTTGCCGCAAATCCAGTAGCAGCCGTCGGCGTCCACCGCCGCGCCGTCGGGGCGGCCGGGGTGGGCGTGCATGTCGATGAAGAGCCGGCGGCTGTGCGGGATGCCCGTGTCGATGTCGTAATCGAATGCCCACACGGCCCGGCGCGAAGCATGGGAGTCCGACAGATACAGCGTGCGGCCGTCGGGGCTGAAGGCCAGGCCATTGGGCACGATCAGGTCATCGACCACGGTATCGACGCGGCCGGCCTGGCTGTCCAGGCGGTAGAGCTTGCCGGCCGGCACGCCCCGCGCGGTGTCCAGCACCATGGTGCCGGCCCAGAAGCGGCCCTGCCGGTCGCAGCGGCCGTCGTTGAAGCGCATGTCGGGCCGCGCGTGCTGCACCGGCGCCAGCCGCTTGGGCGCGGGCAGCGGTGCGCCGGCCTCCGGCTGCGGGATGCGGAACATGCCGGTCTCCATCGCCAGCGCCCAGCCGTCGCCCAGCATGGCGATGCAGCCCGCCATCTCGGGCAGCGGCCAGGCATCGGCGTGGCCGGTGGCCGGGTGCCAGCGCCACAGCGTGCGCCCCGGGATGTCGGTCCAGTACAGCGCCTGCTCGCGCGGGTGCCAGACCGGGCTCTCGCCCACGCCGCAGCACATGGTGCCGATCCGCTCCACACCGGTGTGCACCGCTCAGTCTCCGAACGGGCCGGCCTTGACGAAGGCGCCGCCCTGAAACTGCGCCGCCGGATCGTCGGCCGCCAGCGGCGGCTGCGCTTCGACCCGGACGCGGAAAGCTTCGCTGCCCTGCGTGGGCACGTAGCCGAGATGCGCGGCGTGGCGGTTGTCCCACCACGTCTCGCGGTTGCCCGACATACCGTAGACGATGGTGAAGCCGACGCGCGGCACGAACAGCGCGCGGCGGATCAGTTGCTCCAGGTCGTCGTAGCCGAGCCAGGTGACCAGCATGCGGCGGTCCTTCGCCTCGGGGAACGACGAGCCGATGCGGATGGCGACGGTCTCGATGCCGTAGCGGTCGAAATAGAAGCTGCCGAGCTGCTCGCCGAACACCTTGCTCAGCCCGTAGTAGCCGTCGGGCCGCGTCGGCACGCGCGCATCGATGACCTCGCCCTGCCGGTAGAAGCCGATGGTGTGGTTCGAGCTGGCGAAGACGATGCGCTTCACGCCATGCCGGCGCGCCGCTTCGTACAGGTGATAGGTGCCCTGGATGTTGGCCGGCAGGATCGCTTCGAACGGCCGCTCGACCGAGATGCCGCCCAGGTGAACGATCGCGTCCACGCCCTCGACCAGCGCATCGACCGCCTGCGCATCGGCCAGGTTGCACGGCACGACCTCCTCGCCCGCGCGCGCGGCGCCCAGCTCGGCGATGTCGGACAGGCGCAGTACATCGGCATAGCGCGCGAGCCGCTCGCGCAGCACCTTGCCGAGGTGGCCGCCCGCGCCGGTCAGCAGCAGCCGGCCGCAGCGCGTGGCGACGCCGGCCAGCGGATCGGCGGATGCGTGGGTATCGATGGTGTTCATGGGTCAGGTCACCGGGGCGGGGTTGAACAGGGCCAGCGCGTTGTGCAGGCCTAGCTTGTCGGCGCACACCTGCTTGCGGCCACTGGCCACCTCCAGGATCAGGTGGAACAGCTCCCAGCCGATGTCGGCGATGGTGGCCTCGCCGGTGGCGATGCGGCCGGCGTCGAGGTCGATCAGGTCGTGCCAGCGCTCGGACAGCGCCTTGCGCGTCGACACCTTGATGACCGGCGCCATCGCCAGGCCGTACGGCGTGCCGCGCCCCGTGGTGAACACCTGCAGGTTCATGCCGGAGGCGAGCTGCAGCGTGCCGCAGACAAAATCGCTGGCGGGCGTGGCGGCAAAGATCAGGCCCTTGCGGCGCACCTTCTCGCCGGGGCCGAGCACATCGACGATCGGGCTGCTGCCCGACTTGACGATGGAGCCCAGCGCCTTCTCCACCACGTTGGACAGCCCGCCCTTCTTGTTGCCGGGCGACGGATTGGCGCTGCGGTCGGTCTGGCCGCCGCTCAGGTAGGTGTCGTACCAGGCCATCTCGCGCAGCAGCGCGCGGCCGACGTCCTGGTCGACAGCGCGCGGCGTCAGCAGGTGGATGGCGTCGCGCACCTCGGTCACTTCCGAAAACATCACCGTGCCGCCGGCGCGCACGATCAGGTCGGCGGCAAAGCCCACCGCCGGGTTGGCGGTCACGCCGGAGAACGCATCGCTGCCGCCGCACTGCACGCCGACCACGAGATCGGACGCCGGGCAAGTCTCGCGCCGGCGCTGGTTCAAGTGCGCCAGGCGGCGGTCGGCCATCTCCAGGATCGCCTCGACCATGCCGGTGAAGCCGTCGAAGGCTTCGTCCTGCAGGCGCAGCACGGGCGAATCCGCGGTGCCCGCCACTTCGATGGGAATGCGGCCGCCGGGGGCGAGCTTCTCGGGCACCAAGCGCTCGGGCACGAGTTTTTCGCAGCCCAGGCCGATCACCATCACCTCGCCGCCGAAGTTCGGGTTGAGCGCCAAGTTCTGCAGCGTGCGGATCGGCACGATGGCCGCCGGTGCGTTGATGGCCACACCGCAGCCGTAGGTATGGTTGAGCGCGACCACGTCGTCGACGTTGGGATAGCGCGGCAGCAGCTCGCGCTTGATGCGGGCCACCACGTGGTCGGTCACGCCGGCCACGCACTGCACGCTGGTCATGATGCCCAGCACGTTCTTGGTGCCGACCGTGCCGTCGGCGTTGCGGTAGCCTTCGAAGGTGTAGCCCTGCAGCGGGGGCAGCCAGGGATCGGGGCGCGTGGCCAGCGGCAGGTCGTCCAGCGCAGGAGCGGACGGCAGACGCACCGCATGCTCGTTGACCCAACTGCCGCGCGGCAAGGGCTTGACGGCATAACCGATCACCTCGCCGTAGCGGACCACCGCATCGCCTTCGGCCAGGTCGGCCAGCGCCACCTTGTGGCCCTGCGGCACGCCTTCGACCAGCACGGTGCCGTCGGCCAGCGCGACCCCGGCCGGCAGGCCGCGTGCGTTGACGACGATGGCGACGTTATCGCTATCGTGCACGCGGATGGTCAGCGCGCGCTCGGTTTCGGTGCCGGCCTCGGGGGCCAGCGTGGATTCGGACATCACAGACTCCGTGATCGGGTGATTCGATTGACTCAGTGTCAGTGTTTCAGTGTGCCAGGCTCGGGCGCTTCGGGTCGTAGGTCCAGCCCGGCACGAGGTATTGCATGGCCATGGCGTCGTCGCGCGCGCCGGTGCCCAGCGTCCGGTACAGCGTGTGGGCCTGCATCACGCGGTCCATGTCGAGCTCGATGCCCAGGCCGGGCCGCTCGGGCACGCGCACCTGGCCGCCCTGGATGCGCAGCGGCTCGCGCGTCAGGCGCTCCTGTCCTTCCTGCCAGATCCAGTGGGTGTCGATGGCGGTGATGTTGCCGGGCGCAGCGGCGGCCACGTGCGTGAACATCGCCAGCGAGACGTCGAAATGGTTGTTGGAGTGCGAGCCCCAGGTCAGGCCCCAGTCATGGCACAGCTGGGCGACCCGCACCGAGCCCTGCATGGTCCAGAAGTGCGGATCGGCCAGGGGGATATCGACCGCCTGCAGCGGCACGGCATGCCCCAGCTGGCGCCAATCGGTAGCGATCATGTTGGTGGCGGTCGGCACGCCGGTGGCGCGCTTGAACTCGGCCATGATCTCGCGGCCCGAGTAGCCGGCTTCGGGGCCGCACGGGTCTTCGGCGTAGGCCAGCAGGTGGCCCTGGCCCTTGCACAGCGCGATGGCCTCGTCCAGCGACCAGGCGCCGTTGGGGTCGAGCGTCACGCGGGCCTGGGGGAAGCGCGCCTTGATGGCGGCGATCGCTTCCATCTCGGCGGCGCCGCGCATCACGCCGCCCTTGAGCTTGAAATCGGCGAAGCCGTAGCGCGCGGCGGCGGCCTCGGCCAGGCGCGCGATCTGCGCGGGCGTCATGGCGGCCTCGTGGCGCAGGCGCAGCCAGTCGTCGGTGGCGCCGGCGCCGTCGAGGTACGGCAGATCGGTCCGGCGCCGGTCGCCCACGTAGAACAGGTAGGCCAGCATGGGCACGGCATCGCGCTGCTGGCCGGTGCCGAGCAGCTCGGCCACCGGCACCCCCAGGTGCTGGCCCAGCAGGTCCAGCAGCGCGGCTTCCACCGCGGTGATGACGTTGTCCATGCGCAGGTTGATCTCGTGCGGCTGGCGCAGCACGGCGGCTTCCGCGGCGGAGGTCACCTCGTGCACGGTCGCCTGGTGCGCGGCGCGGCCGTTGCCGGCGAGCGCGCGGCGGATGCCGTTGAGCACGCCATTGGCGCGGCCGATCGGCTGGCCCTCCACCAGCGCTCGGATGCGCTCCAGCGCCTGGCGGATGCCCTCCCCGCCCGGCACCTCGCCCGCACCGGTGCGGCCCGCGCTGTCCGTCAGGACCACCAGGTTGCGGGTGAAGAACGGGGCATGCGCGCCGCACAGGTTGAGCAGCATGCTGTCGCGCCCCGCCACCGGGATCACCTGCATCCGCGTCACGCGCGGCGTCTGCGCCTGGGCGCCGGTTTCGATACTTTGCAACGTCACGTCCACGGCTCCTGCATTCTGCGTTCTGCGTTTTACAGCGGCTTCAGTTCCACGCGCTTGATCTCGCCCACCATCACCAGGTAGCACAGGCAGGCCACCAGCGCATGGATGCCCACGTAGACCAGCGCGCCGTTGAACGATCCGGTCGTGTTGACGATATAGCCGATGGCGATGGGCGTGGTGATGCTCGACAGGTTGCCGAAGGTGTTCATCAGCGCGCCCGACAGACCGGCGATCTGCTTGGGCGCGGTATCCGAGTTGACCGCCCAGCCCAGCGCGCCAAGGCCCTTGCCGAAGAACGACAGCGCCATCAGCGCCACCACGATGGCCTGGGCATCCACGTAGTTGCAGATCACCATGCTCAGCGACAGCAGCATGCCCAGCACGATCGGCACCTTGCGCGCCACCGACAGCGAAGCGCCGCGGCGCAGCAGCGCATCCGAGACGAGCCCGCCCAGGATGCCGCCCAGAAAGCCGCATACCGCCGGAATCGAGGCGACAAACCCGGCCTTGAGGATCGACATGCCGCGCGCCTGCACCAGGTACACCGGGAACCACGTGATGAAGAAATACGTGAGCGCATTGATGCAGTACTGCGCGATGTACACGCCCATCAGCATGCGGTTCTTGAGCAGTTGCTCGATGTAGCCGACGTCCGGGCCTTCAGTCTTGGCCACGCCGGCGCGGTCCATGTTGACCAGGCCGCCGCCCGCCTCGATGTATTCGATCTCGGCGCGGGTGATGCGCGGGTGATCTTTCGGATCGTGCACGAACAGCCGCCACGCGATCGCCATGACGATGCCGATCGCGCCCATCACGATAAAGACGTAGTGCCAGCCGAAGGTGTGCACCAGCCACGCCATCAGCGGCGCGAAGACCACGGTGGCGGCGTACTGCGCGGAGTTGAAGATGGCCGATGCGGTGCCCCGCTCGTTGGCCGGGAACCATGCCGCGACGATGCGGCTGTTGGCCGGGAAGGACGGCGCCTCCGCCACCCCCACCATGAAGCGCAGGCAGAACACCATCGCGATGGCCGCCGCGCCGGTGAAGAAACCGATCGTGCCCTGCATCAGCGTGAACAGCGACCACAGCAGGATGCTGAAGGTATACACGCGCTTGGAGCCGAAGCGGTCGAGCAGCCAGCCGCCCGGGATCTGCGCGATCACGTAGGCCCAGCCGAAGGCCGAGAAAATGTAGCCGAGCGACACCGCATCGATGCCGAGCTCTTTCTGCATCGCCGGGCCGGCCATGGAGAGGGTGGCGCGATCGGCGTAGTTGATGGTCGTCACGATGAACAGCATCGCGAGGATCATGAAGCGCACACGACTGATACGCTCGGTGCGCGGCACGCTGTGCGCGCCCATGGCGGGGGCCTTGATTTCCATCGTCTCCTCCTCGTGCAACGGCATCTGACGTCCGTTGGCAGGCAGTGAATTGCCGGGTCCTGTGCGGCCCGGCTTATCGGGTGGGGTCCGTTATCGGTCGGGCGGCGCGGTCCAGGCGCCGTCGACCAGCCGCCGCAGCTGCAGCGGGTTGCCGTCCTGCAAGGCGGCCGGCAGCAGTTCGGCGGGCAGGTCCTGGTAGCACACCGGACGCAGGAAGCGCTCGATGGCCGCCGTGCCGACCGATGTCGTGCGGGCGTCCGTCGTCGCCGGCCAAGGGCCGCCGTGCACCATGGCATGGCAGACCTCCACGCCGGTCGGCCAGCCGTTGGCCAGGATGCGGCCGGCCTTGCGCTCCAGGATCGGCAGCAACGCACGGGCCAGTGCCATATCGCCCGCGTCCAGGCGCAGCGTGGTGGTCAACTGGCCTTCGAGCGACTCGGCCAGCGCCTTCAGTTCCTCGGCATCGCGGCAGCGCACGATCAGGCCGGTGGCGCCGAAGATCTCGTCGTGCAACGCAGGCTGAGCCTGGAAGCTCGCGGCATCCGTGCTGAAGAAGCCGGCCTGGGCGCGGTTGGGCGCATCGCTGCCCTGCCCGCGCGCCACGCAGCGCACGTTGGCCTCGCCGGCCAGGCGTTCGACGCCGCGGGCGTACGCGGTGTGGATGCCGGCGGTCAGCATGGTCTGCGCGCCGCTGGCCTGCAGGGCCTCGGCGGCAGCGGCCTCGAAGGCATCGAGGTCCGGCCCGTCGATGGCCAGCAGCAGGCCCGGGTTGGTGCAGAACTGCCCCGCGCCCATCGTGAGCGAGCCGACGTACTGCTGGCCCAGCACCGCCGCACGCTTGGCCAGCGCGTCGGGCAACAGGAAGACCGGGTTGATGGCGCTCAGCTCGCCATACACGGGAATCGGCTGCGGACGCGCCTGGGCGATGCGCAGCAGCGCCTGCCCGCCCGCGCGCGAGCCGGTGAAGCCGACCGCCTGGATACGCGGATCGGCCACCAGCGCCCCGGCGACCTCGTTGTCGGCCAGCACGAGCGAAAACACGCCTTCCGGCAGCCCGCACTGCGCCACGGCCGCCTGGATGGCGCGGCCGACCAGCTCGGAGGTGCCCGGATGCGCCGGATGCGCCTTCACCACCACCGGGCAGCCCGCCGCCAGCGCTGATGCCGTATCGCCGCCCGCCACCGAGAAAGCCAGCGGAAAATTGCTGGCGCCGAACACCGCCACCGGCCCCACCGCAATGCGGCGCATGCGCAGGTCCGAACGCGGCAGCGGCTTGCGCTCCGGCCGCGCCGGGTCGATGCGCGCACCAACGGCATCGCCCGCGCGCACCACCTTGGCAAACAGGCGCAGCTGGTTGCAGGTGCGGCCGCGCTCGCCTTCCAGGCGCGGACGCGGCAGCGCGGATTCGGCCATGGCGCGCTCTATCAGCGCATCGCCCAGCGCCTCGATCTGGCTGGCGATGGCCTCCAGGAACGCGGCACGCGCTTCGGGCGCGGTCTCGCGGTAAACGTCGAACGCCGCGCCGGCAAGTGCGCAGGCGCGGGCAACGTCGGCCTGGCTGGCCAGGGTGAATTGGGGTTCGAGCCATTCGCCCGTGGCCGGGTTCATGGCGCGGACCGTTCCGGCGCCACCCGCCACGCGGGCTGCACCCAGCAGCAGTTCGCCGCTCAGATACATGCTGCTACCTCCGATGCAAGGTGGGTCATGGTCAGGCCGCCAGCTTTTCGACCGCGGCAATGCGGGCCACCAGGGCGGCCAGTTCGGCCACTTCGGCCTCGGTCAGGTCGGTCAGCGGGGCGCGCACCGGGCCGGCGCTGCGGCCAATCACCTTCATGCCGGCCTTGACGATCGACACCGCATAGCCGCGCTTGCGGTTGCGCAGGGCGATGTACGGCAGCACGAAGTCATTGAGCATCGCATACGCCTTGGCGTGGTCGAAGGCGCGCACGGCAGCGTAAAAGTCCAGCGCGAACTTCGGCACGAAGTTGAAGATGGCCGACGAGTAGGTCGTCACGCCCATCGTCAGGTACGGCATCGCGAAGGTCTCGGCCGTGGGCAGGCCGCCGATATAGGTGAAGCGCTCGCCCAGGCGGGAATAGATGCGCGTCATCAGTTCGAGGTCGCCCACGCCGTCCTTGAAGCCGACCAGGTTCGGGCAGCGCTCGGCCAGGCGCTCCAGGTGGTTCTCGTCGAGCACCTGGTTGGCGCGGTTGTAGACGATCACGCCCAGGCGGGTGGATTTGCAGACCTGCTCGACGTGCGCGGCCACGCCGTCGGCGGAGGCTTCGGTCAGGTACGGCGGCAGCAGCAGGATGCCGTCGGCGCCGGCGGCCTCGGCGGCCTGGCAGTATTCCTTGGCCATGGCGGTGCCGTAGCCCGCCGGGGCGATCACCGGCAGGCGGCCGCCGGTCTCGGCCACGGCGGCGCGGACCACGCGGTCGGTCTCGGCCGGTGTGAGCGAGAAGAACTCGCCGGTGCCGCCCGCGGCGAACAGGCCGGCGGCATCGTGGCTGAACAGCCAGTTCAGGTTGGCGCGATACGCCGCCTCATCGAACGACAGATCGGACTTGAAATGCGTGACCGGGAAGGACAGCAGGCCGGTGCCGATCTGGTGGGCGAATTCGGTGGGCGTATAGCGTGACATGGGCATTCCTGCGGAGGCAGCGTGAGAAAAGGGTGAACCGATTCTGGCACCGGGAGCGATTCACGTCCAAGACAACGAATAACTCGATTGATACAGTTTTTGAATCAATTCCGGCACGGCTCCGGCCGCACTCGCTTGCGTATCCCCAACGCGACTCGAACCCATGGACGCACAGCCGAAGCCGGCAAAATGGGCTCCCGCAGGCGCGTGGCAAGCTGCGGCCATTCCGATGCCCGGCCCGCCCAGCGCGGTGGGGCATCTCCGTTCCCACCCCGCACGAGCGACCACCATGACACTTCTGAGCACCGCGCCGACCCAGACCGGTACGCACCTCGCCTCAGCCGCCTTGCAGACGGAGCCGGCCGCACGCACCCTGCCCGTACTGGCGCCGGTCACCATCATCGAAAAAGAGGGGTACCGCTTCATGCACTTCGTCGGCTGCGAAGGGGTGACGCAAGGCGCCCTGCGGTTGTCCGATCCGGATGCCCTCGATCTCGACTATATCCATCAGCAGATGGCGTGGCTGCTGTTCATGGAGCCGTCCGCGGAGAGCGATTTCCACGTGGCGCAACTGGGCATGGGGCCGGGATCGACCACGCGGTTCTGCCATCGCCACCTGCCGGCCGCGCGCATCACGGCGGTCGAAGTCAACCCCGACGTCATCGCGATGGCACGCAGCCAGTTTGCGCTGTCGCCGGACGACGCCCGCCTGCGCGTGCTGCAGCAGGACGCCTATGACTGGGTAATGGATCCGGCCCACCAGAACACGGTCGACGTGCTGCAGGTGGACTGCTACGACCACGTCAAGCAGGGTCCGGTGCTCGACACGCTGGAGTTCTACCAGGCCTGCCGCGACACGTTGCGCTATCCGGGCGTGATGACCGTCAACCTGTTCGGCTCGGACGAGAACTTCCTGCTCAACATCGAGCGCATCTGCAAAGTCTTCGACTACCGGGTGGTCATCCTGCCCGAGGTGACCGGCGGCAACACCATCGTCCTCGCGTTCAACGGCCCGCCGCTGCAGGCCGGCTGGGACGCCCTGCAAGCGCGCGCGCAAGCGCTGCAGGCTTCGCTGAAGCTGCCGGCGCTCTCCTGGGTCCACGGGCTGCGGCTGACCAGCCTCAAGCCGGGGCCGCACCTGGAGGTCTGAGCCGCCCCGGCCCGTGGCCGCGCGGCAGGCGGGCCGCCGGTCACGGAGTCACACCGCGCCCTCGGTCTCGACATAGAGGGCGTAGAGCGAATGGGAACTGGCCATGTAGAGCCGGTTACCCTTGGGCCCGCCGAAGGTCAGGTTCGGGCAGCGCTCCGGCAGGTGGATGAAGCCGATCGGCTTGCCGTGCGCATTGAACACCTTCACCCCGTCGTAGTCGGCCGGGTTGACGCCCGGACGCCCATCCGAGCCCCAGCCGCACCACAGGTTGCCGTCCCGGTCCACGCGGAAGCCGTCGAGCGCGCCGGGGCCGTCGGCATCGATCAGCTTGATCTTGTTGGAGGCCGAGCCGGCGGCCGCGATGTCGTAGCGCCAGATGCTGCGGTGGGGCGTGCCCTTCCACTCGACCACATAGAGCGTTTTCTCGTCCGGCGAGAACGCCAGGCCGTTGGGGTTGACCAGGTCGGTGATGATGGCCCGAACCGCGCCGCCGGGGTCGATGCGGTAGACATTGGTGGTGGCCTGCTCGGGCTGGGCCTTGTAGCCCTCCCAGTTGCCGTTGATGCCGAACAGCGGGTCGGTGAACCAGACACTGTCGTCGGACTTGACCACCGCATCGTTGGGCGCGTTCAGGCGTTTGCCCTGGTACTGGTCGGCAAGCACGGTGATGCGGCCGTCGTGCTCCGTGCGGCTCACCCGCCGCGTGACCGAGTGCTCGCAGGTCACCAGGCGCCCCTGGCGGTCGCGCGTGTTGCCGTTGGCGTAGTTCGACGGCTCGCGGAACACGCTGAACGCGCCACTGGTCTCGTCGTACTTCATGATGCGGTTGTTGGGAATGTCGCTGACCAGCAGATACCGCCCGGCGGGAAAATACACCGGCCCCTCCGCCCACCGCATGCCGGTGGCCAGTTGCTCGACCGAGCTGCTGTAGAGGCGGTACTTCAGGAAGCTCGGGTCGAGCACCTCGACCGCCACGTCCGGGTAGCGCGCATTGGGCTTGAACACGTCGACGTTCTGGGCGGCGGCCATGCCGCTTGCCGCCGCCAGCCCCGCGCCCGCCGCGCGCTTGAGGAACTGCCGACGGTCACTGTCCGTGCCTTGAGGGGTCATGCTGGTCTCCGGGTGGTTGTCGTTGGCCATGTCATTGACCATGTTGTTGGCCAATGAGGCGAGCCGATTCTTGCACCCGGAACAATTCATCTTCAAGATAACGGATGACTTGATCGATATACGTTTTGAATCGATGTTCGAACTCAGCCAACTCCGCTGCTTCGTCGCCGTGGCCGAAGAACTGCACTTCGGGCGCGCGGCCGAACGGCTGCACATGACGCAGCCGCCGCTCTCACGCCAGGTCCGGCTGCTGGAGCACCAGGTCGGCACCGAACTGCTGGAGCGCAACAGCCGCTCCGTCAAGCTGACCGCCGCCGGGCGCAGCTTCCTGCCCGATGCCGCGCGCATCCTGCGCCTGGCCGAGGAAGCCGCCGCCACGGCACGACGGGTCGCCACCGGCGCGGTGGGGTCGCTGGCGATCGGGTTCACCGCGTCGGTCGGATACGGGCTGCTGCCCTCGCTGGTGAGCGCGGTGCGGGCGGCCTCGCCGGGGGTGCGGCTGACGCTCAAGGAGATGGTCAGCGGCGCGCAGCTGGAGGCGCTCGATGCCCGCCAGATCGACGTCGGCCTGCTGCGCCCACCGGTGGAGCACGGCGAACTGATCGCCGAGCCCTGCTCGCAAGAAGCGCTGGTGCTCGCCGTGCCGGAGGCCACCGCCGCCGACTGGCCCCAGCGCCCCACCCTGCGCGACTGCGAAGGCCGGCCGCTGCTGATGTACTCGCCCTACGAGGCGCGCTATTTCCACCAGCTCGTCAGCGGCCTGCTGGAGCGCGCCGGGGTGCTGCCGGACATCGTCGAATACGTCAGCCAGATCCACTCGATGCTGGCGCTGGTGCGTGCCGGTATCGGCGCGGCCCTGATTCCGGCGGCCGCCTCCATGCTGCACTTCGAGGGCGTGGTCTACCGGCCGGTGCGGACCACGCCGGCCAAGCCGGTCGAACTGTGGTTTGCCTACCGCAAGGACAATGACAACCCGGCGTTCGGTGCGCTGAAGGACGTGCTGCGCGGCACGCTCGCCGCGGGCCGCTAAGGGCCGCACCGGTGCCGGCGGATGCCGCGCCCCGGTCGTCGCATGGTGATATCAGGGCTGTAGCCGACCATGCTTGACCAAGCGTGACGTGATAGCGCCACGCGTGCGGCCATGCTGGATTGCCAGATCCTCCGGTGTCCGGCCCGCATCGAACGCGTCGAGCAAGCGTTGATCCTCTTCAGTTGCCCAGGACCGTCCTGCATTGGCCGGGCGGTCGTCATCATGCCGTTGCCTGCGCGCCGGCTCCAGTGCATCCACCGCACATAGCAGCGCACGGATGACGTCTGCCTTGTTGAAGGGGCTATCGTTGCAGAGGTGCTCGCCAGTCGCCGGGTCGATGCCCCGCGCGAGCGCCTTGAGTATGGGAAGTGCCTGCTGGTTGTTCATGATTCGGTTCAGTCCGGGCAGGTGCCATGCACCGTCACATGGCCGTCTTTGTCCGCCTGCACAAGCACCTTGTGGCCGCTGAACTCGTAACCTCGGCCGTCGCTGCCGTGCATGTAGGACAGCACGCCCCCGCCTTCAAAATGCAGCGTGTGCGAAACGGTGTCGAACACGCGAGCGATGTCATGCCGCACCACCCTCGAAATATCCACGACGCACAAAGAGCGGATCATGGGGAGTTCGCCTTCGATGGATCCATCCGCCTGGTAGTCGAGCGAGACGCCGCCCGGGTTCGTCACGGTGTAGCCGCCATCCGGATGGTCGATCCGCAAGCCGTTCGGTACATAGACTGCATCGCCCGGATGCGAGGGCGATGTATTGCGTGGTTCTGACATGGGCGCACTCTCCAACAAGCACATTGGTGATCTTCGGAAATTTCGCCCCCCCATTTCTGGTTATTGGTGATTCGTTAGTGATGGATCGCTGCCGTCCGGTTCCGCCATGAACGCGGTGACGGCGACCCTCTCTTCATCCCTGGCCTTTGAACGCGTCCTCCTCGGTCCGGCCCTCGGCGTCCCGCTGCTGCTTGTGCCGGATCTGCGGTTGAAACCGCGATGGCGGTTCGGCCGTCAGCGGCGGGCGCGGCGGCACGCCGACCTTGGCCATCAGCGCGTTGATCCGCACGGGCGGCGGGTTTTGAGCGCGGCGTCCTCCGCGACAACCGCATCCAGCATATTCTGTCGTTTGCCGTACCACACGTCCTTGTCGTCGCCCATCGGCTTGAACCAGGCCCGCGAGTCGTGGGCCTGGCGCGAGAAGACGCGATCGACCGCCGGCTGCACGTCGGTGCCCGGCCAGCGTAGTGCCCCTTGGCCCGGTCTGCCACCAGGTTCTGGTCTTCGGCCAGCTCGGCCGCGACGGCGCGCACGGGTTCCGCGTCATCCGAGCGGCCGGCCGCTTGTCAACGCGGCTCACAACGAGCGATAGGAAAACTCGTTTGGCGCGCCGGCGCGGCTTGCGTAGCATCGGAGGCTTCCTCGCAAAGACTCCGCCATGACGCCCTTTATCGCCCTGTGCCTGCTGATCACCTATGTGGTGTGGGGCACTACGTATCTCGCGATCCGCTTTGCGCTGACCGACCTGCCGCCCTTCCTGATGATGGGCTCGCGCTTTCTGGCCGCCGCCCTGCTGCTGGCGCCGATCGTGATGCTGCGCCGGCCCGGGCGGGTCAGCCTGCGCCAGTTGCGCAACTGCGCGCTGATCGGCGCGTTCCTGCTGGTGGGCGGCATGGGCCTGACGGCGGTGGCCGAACAGACCATCTCGTCCGGCGCCACCACGGTGATGATCGCCTCCATGCCGCTGTTCTCCACCCTGTGGACGCTGCTGGCCGGCGGGCGGCCGAGCGCCTATGAGATCGCGGCCATCGCGCTGGGCAGCGTCGGCATCGCGATGCTGTTCCGTGGCGCGGAATTCCAGGCCAGCACCGCCGGCGTGCTGGCGCTGATCACCGCCATCGCATCGTGGTCGTTCGGCTCGCAGTTGTCCAAGCGCATCGACATGCCCAAGGGGCTGACGGCGTTCGTGCTGGAGATGGCCTTCGGCGGCGTGGTGCTGGTGGTGCTGAGCGCGCTGACTGGCGAACCGTGGCCGCGGCAGATCGGCCCGCATGCCGCGCTGGCTTGGGGCTACCAGGTGATCTTCGGCTCAGCCGTTGCCTTCACGGCCTACATGGCGCTGGTGCAGCGCGTCTCGACCGTGATGGCGACCAGCTACGTCTACGTCAACCCGCCCATCGCCCTGCTGATGGGCGCCTGGCTGGGCGGCGAGCAGGTCGCCCCGCAGACACTGGGCGCCACGACCATCATCCTGGCGGCGGTGGTCGTGCTGACGGCCGGCGCGACCCGCGCTGCGCGGCGGACGGCTACGGCCTAGACACGGCGACCCGACCCCGGGCGTCCGATCCGGGGTTCTCACGGTGCGGGCATTTCATGCCAATGCGCACCAGTTCACGGCCGGCAAGGCGCAACACATGCGCTGAGGGGCGTGCCCCCTGATCTTCCCTGAAGCACGGCTGCGCCCCGCCATCGTGCTCGGCGTGATGCCTGCCCGAGCTTGATCGCCCAACCCGGAAGGGCGCGCCGACCCGCTGCGCGCGGGCCCGCGGCGACGGACCGTTTTCAAAACCGATTGGTTCAGTTTTTCCTTGACCGGATTGGTGCCGCCAAATACTATACTAAACCGTTCAGTTATTAACTTGAGTCTCTTCGCGCCCTTTCTCGCCCAGGAACCTGCCATGCGCTCCATTCCGCACGCTCTCCCTCCTCTTCTTGCCGCGCTTGCTGCCGCCAGCCTGCTGGCCGCCTGTGGCAAGCCGCCGGGTGGCCCGCCCCCGGCGGAAGGCACGCCGGTGGTCGGCGTGATGACCGTGCAGCCGCAACGCGTGACGCTCGACACCGAACTGCCCGGGCGCACGGTTCCCTTCCTGGTGGCCGATGTCCGGCCCCAGGTCAACGGCATCATCAAGGCCCGCAGGTTCCGCGAAGGCAGCGACGTGAAAGCGGGCGAAGCGCTCTACCAGATCGATCCGGCCACCTACCAGGCGGCCTACGACAGCAACGTGGCGGCGCTGGCCAAGGCCCAGGCCAATCTCAAGAGCACGCGCCTGAAGGCCGAGCGCTACAAAGAACTGGTGGCGATCCAGGCCGTCAGCCGGCAGGACTACGACGACGCCGCCGCCGCGCTGGCCCAGGGCGAGGCCGACGTGGCCGCCGCCCGCGCCAACGTGGAAACCAGCCGCATCAACCTGGCCTATGCCCGGGTGGATGCTCCCATCTCCGGACGGATCGGCCGGTCCAGCGTCACGCCGGGCGCGCTCGTCACCGCGAACCAGACCACCTCGCTGGCCACGGTCCAGCAGCTCGACCCCATCTATGTGGATGTGACCCAGCCCAGCGCCGCGCTGCTGCGCCTGAGGCAGGCCATGGCCCGCGGAGACCTCCAGAAGAGCGGCGCCAACGCGGCCGCCGTGCAACTGCTGCTGGAAGACGGCAGCACGTATCCGCTCGCAGGCAAGCTGGAGTTCTCCGACGTGACGGTGGACCAGAACACCGGCTCCGTGACGCTGCGCGCGGTGTTCCCCAACCCGAACGCCATCCTGCTGCCCGGCATGTATGTGCGCGCCGTGCTGCAGGAAGGCGTGAAGGACGAGGCCCTGCTGGTGCCGCAGCAGGCCGTGGCGCGCGACAGCACCGGCAAGCCGTTCGCCTACGTGGTGGGCAGCGACCGCAAGCTGCAGCGCCGCGCCCTGGAAACGGAGCGCACCGTGGGTGACCAGTGGCTGGTGCGCAGCGGCCTGCGCACCGGCGACCAGTTGGTGGTGGAGGGCCTGCCGCGCGCCGTGCCGGGCGCCGAGGTCAAGACCACGCCGTGGACCGGCAAGACGGCAACGTCGAGCCCGGCCGCCCCCACGCCCCCCGCCGTGCAGACGGCCGACAAGCCGCCCGCCACCATCGCGGCCAACTGACCCGGGAACCCCGCCATGGCACGCTATTTCATCGACCGCCCCATCTTCGCGTGGGTCCTGGCCATCATCGTGATGCTGGCCGGCGCGCTCTCCATCGCCACGCTGCCGATCGCACAGTACCCGAGCATCGCGCCCCCGGCCATCGCCATCACGGCCACCTACCCCGGCGCTTCGGCCAGGACGCTTGAGGACACCGTCACCCAGATCATCGAGCAGAAGATGAAGGGGCTGGACCACCTGAGCTACATGGCCTCGACCAGCGAGTCCTCCGGCAGCGTCACCATCACGCTGACCTTCGAGAACGGCACCGACCCCGACACCGCCCAGGTGCAGGTGCAGAACAAGCTCGCGCTGGCGACGCCGCTGCTGCCGCAGGAGGTGCAGCAGCAAGGCGTGCAGGTCACCAAGTCGGCCACCAACTTCCTGAACGTGCTGGCGTTCACGTCGGAAGACGGCCGCATGAACGGCTCCGACCTGTCGGACTACGTGGCCGCCAACGTGCAGGACGCCATCAGCCGGGTGGAAGGCGTGGGCGACACCACGCTGTTCGGCTCGCAGTACGCCATGCGCATCTGGCTGGACCCCAACAAGCTGTCCAACTTCAGCCTGACGCCGCTGGACGTGAAGACCGCCATCCAGGCCCAGAATGCCCAGGTCTCGGCCGGCCAGCTCGGCGCCATGCCGGCGCTCGGCAACCAGCAGATCAACGCCACCATCACGTCGCAGACGCGCCTGAAGACGGTCGAGGAATTCGGCAACATCCTGCTGCGCACGCAGACCGACGGCGCCCAGGTGCGCCTGCGCGACGTGGCCCGCATCGAACTGGGCAGCGAGAACTACAACACCGTGGGCCGCTACAACGGCAAGCCCGCCGCCGGCCTGGCCATCAAGCTGGCCACCGGCGCCAACGCGCTCGATACCGTCAAGGCCATCGATGCCCGCGTGGCCGAGCTGGCCCCCTTCTTCCCGCCCGGCATGAAGGTGCAGAAGCCGTATGACACCACGCCCTTCGTGCGCATCTCGATCGAAGAGGTGGTGCGCACGCTGGTCGAGGCCGTCGCACTGGTGTTCCTGGTGATGTACCTGTTCCTGCAGAATTTCCGCGCCACGCTCATTCCCACCATCGCCGTGCCCGTGGTGCTGCTGGGCACGTTCGGCGTGCTGGCCGCGTGCGGCTTCACCATCAACACGCTGACCATGTTCGCCATGGTGCTGGCCATCGGCCTGCTGGTCGACGACGCCATCGTGGTGGTGGAGAACGTGGAGCGGGTGATGAGCGAAGAGGGCCTGCCGCCCAAGGAGGCCACGCGCAAGTCCATGGGCCAGATCACCGGCGCGCTGGTCGGCGTGGCGCTGGTGCTGGCGGCCGTGTTCGTGCCGATGGCCTTCTTCAAGGGCTCCACCGGCGTGATCTACCGGCAGTTCTCCATCACCATCGTCTCGGCGATGACGCTGTCGGTGCTGGTGGCGCTGGTGCTGACCCCGGCGCTGTGCGCGACCTTGCTCAAGCCTGTCAAGAAAGGCCATGCGCAGGCCACCACCGGCTTCTTCGGCTGGTTCAACCGCACCTTCGACCGGGGCAACCATCGCTATCAGGGCATCGTGCGCCATATGCTGGGCAAGAGCCGGCGCTACATGGCCGTGTACGGCGTGCTGTTCGCCCTGGTGGTGGTCGGCTTCATGAAGCTGCCGGTCGGCTTCCTGCCGGATGAAGACCAGGGCACGCTGTTCGTCCTGGCGCAACTGCCGCCGGGCGCCACCAATGCCCGCACGGAAGACGTGATCCGCCAGGTCGAGCATCACTTCCTGGTCGACCAGAAAGAGGCGGTGTCGGGGGTGTTCTCGGTGGCCGGCTTCAGCTTTGCCGGCAGCGGCCAGAACATGGGCTTTGCCTTCGTCAAGCTGCGGCCCTGGAACGAACGCAAGGGCGAGGCGCTGAGCGTCAACGGCGTCGTGGCCAAGGCGTTCGGGTTCTTCGCCACCCTGCGCGACGCGCGGGTGTTCGCCTTCGCGCCGCCGGCCGTGTCGGAACTGGGTAACGCCACCGGCTTCGACCTGATGCTGCAGGACCGCGCCAACCTCGGCCACGCCGCGCTGATGCAGGCACGCAACCAACTGCTGGGCACGCTCTCCCAAGACCAGCGCCTGGTGGCCGTCCGCCCCAACGGGCAGGAAGACACGCCCGAGTTCCAACTGCAGATCGATGCGCACAAGGCGGAAACGCTGGGCGTGTCCATCTCCGACATCAACAACACGCTCGCCACCGCCTGGGGCAGCAGCTACGTCAACGACTTCATCGACCGCGGCCGCGTCAAGAAGGTCATGCTGCAGGCCGATGCGCCCTTCCGCATGAACCCGGGCGACATCGACAAATGGTACGTGCGCAATAGCGCCGGCACCATGGTTCCGTTCACCGCGTTCGCCAAGGTGGACTGGGCTTCCGGCTCGCCCCGGCTGGAGCGCTACAACGGCGTGCCCTCGATGGAAATTCTCGGCATGGCCAAGCCGGGCAGCGCGTCCAGCGGCGAGGCACTGGCCATCGTCGAGGATGCCGTCGCCAAGCTGCCGGCCGGCATCGGCTATGCATGGACCGGGCTGTCGCTGCAGGAGAAGGCATCCACCGGGCAGACCACCCTGCTCTATACGCTGTCGATCCTGTTCGTGTTCCTCTGCCTGGCCGCGCTGTACGAAAGCTGGGCCATCCCCTTCTCGGTCATCATGGTCGTGCCGCTCGGCGTGCTGGGCGCGCTGATCGGCGCCATCCTGACCTGGAAGATGAACGACGTGTACTTCCAGGTGGGCCTGCTGACCACCATCGGCCTGGCGTCCAAGAACGCCATCCTGATCGTCGAGTTCGCCAAGGATCTCCACGCGCAGGGCATGCGCCTGGCCGAGGCCGCCATGACCGCTGCGCGCATGCGCCTGCGCCCGATCCTGATGACTTCGCTGGCCTTCATCCTCGGCGTTTTGCCGATGGTGACGGGCAGCGGCGCCGGCGCCGGCGCGCAGCACGCGCTGGGCACGGCGGTCATCGGGGGCATGCTGTCCGGCACCGTCCTCGCCATCTTCTTTGTGCCGCTGTTCTTTGTGCTGGTGCGCGGGCTGTTCCGGCGCAAGCCGGCCACCGCGGCGGCCACCACCGCACAAACGGCGGACGCCGCCGCTTCGTAAGGATGCCCGACATGATCCGCCTTTCTCCCACCGTGCTCGCGCTGGCCGCCATGCTCGCCGGCTGCACGCTGATGCCCACCTACCGGCAGCCGGCCGCGCCCGTGCCGGCCACCTTCGCCGGCGCATCCGACAAATCCGACGCATCGGACGCATCCGGCGAGCGCAGCAACACCGGCGACGACGCCCGGCCAGCCGTCGCGGTAGCCGATATCGGCTGGCGCGACGTGTTCACCGCCCCGTCGCTGCAGCGCGTGATCGGCATGGCGCTGGCCAACAACCGCGACCTGCGCGTGGCCGTCCTCAACATCGAGAAAGCGCGCGCGCAGTATCGTGTGCAGGACGCCGCGCTGTTCCCCACGGTCAAGGCCAGCGGCAGCGAGAGCGCCAGCCGCACGCCGGCCGCCCTGTCGACCACCGGGCAACCGCTGGTGGCGCACAGCTACAGCGCCACGCTCGGCTTCAGCGCCTACGAGCTGGACCTGTTCGGCCGCGTGCGCAGCCTCAGCGCACAGGCGCTGGAACAGTACCTGTCGACCGTCGAGGCGCGCCGCAGCAGCCAGATCAGCCTGATCGCCGAGGTCGCCACCGCCTACCTGACCCTGGCCGCGGACCAGGACCTGCTCAAGCTGGCGCAGGACACCCTGTCCAGCCAGAGCGAGACCTACCGCCTCAACCAGCGCAGCTACGAGCTGGGCACGGCCTCCAGGCTCACGCTGCGCCAGTCGCAGACCAGCGTCGACGCCGCGCGCGTCGACGTGGAGCGCTACACCGCCCAGGCGGCGCAGGACCGCAACGCCCTGGTGCTGCTGGTGGGAGCCGACCTGCCCGCCGAGCTGCTGCCCAGGTCGCTGCCCGACAGTTCGGCCGCGACCGGCAGCCTGCTGGCGACCATCCCGCCCGGCCTGACATCCGATCTGTTGCAGCGTCGGCCGGACATCCTTCAGGCCGAGCACGACCTGAAAGCCGCCAACGCCAACATTGGCGCGGCGCGCGCAGCATTCTTCCCGAGCATCAGCCTGACCGCCTCGGCCGGCACGTCCAGTGCCAGCCTGGCCGGCCTGTTCAAGGGCGGCTCGGGGGCATGGAACTTCGGGCCCCAGATCGCGTTGCCGATCTTCGATGGCGGCGCCAACCGGGCCAATCTCGACATGGCCAACACCAGCCGCGACATCGCCGTGGCGCAGTACGAGAAAGCTATCCAGACCGCGTTCCGCGAGGTCTCCGATGCACTGGCCCAGCGCGGCACGCTGGGCCGCCAGATCGAAGCGCAGCAATCGCTGGTCGAGGCCACCGCGGACAGCTATCAGCTCGCCACCGCACGCTTCAAGCGCGGCGTCGACAGCTACCTCAATGTGCTCGACTCGCAGCGCTCGCTCTATACCGCGCAGCAGAACCTGATCAACACGCGCCTGTCGCGCTTGACCAACCTGGTGACGTTCTACAAGACACTGGGCGGTGGCTGGGTCGAGACAACTGGTACACCGGTGGTGGCCGCCCAAAGCACCCCGGGCGCCTGAGGCGCAGACCACGGAGAACACGCGCCGGTGCCGTGCTGCCCCACGCGCGTGATCGAGAAGCCGCCACCAACGTATGGCCCGCCGCGTCGAGCCCCTCGAGCATGACCTTGGCCGGCCCCCAAGCGGGCCCGATCGATGCGGCATCGGCCAGTGCCGCCACCCGTCGGGCCCTGCGCCCGATGGCATACACTCTCGTTTCGCCGCGCTGGTGCGGCGCCGGCTCAGGAAGTCATGCATGCGGAAAAAGACGGAAGAGAAGCGGCAATCCATCATTGATGCCGCTTTCCACGTATTCAGGGAGGTGGGTTTCGACCAGGCCTCGATGTCGGACATCGCTGCGCGCTCCGGGGCCTCCAAGGCTACGCTGTACAACTATTTCAGCTCGAAGGAGGAGATGTTCGCGGAGATCATGAGCGGCACCGCCGCGGACGAGATCCACGAAGCCTTTGCGCAACTGAAGTCTTCCGGCCCCGTGGCCGACACGCTCGCCGTATTCGGCGAGCACTACCTGAACGCCATCCTGCGGCCCTCGACGCTCTCGATCCGGCGCTTGGCGATCTGCGAAGGCGATCGCTCAAACCTGGGACGCACCTTTTACGAACGCGGCCCCCGGATCGGCTGGGCCATGCTGGCGGACTTTCTCGGCGAAGCCATGGAAGCCGGCATGCTCAAGCGGCGCAACACCGACATCGCGGCCGCCCATCTTCATGCCCTCTACGAGGCGGAGTTCGTGGAATTCTGTCTGCTGGGCGTACCGGTCGACATCAGCCCGGACCGGATCGCCGAGGGCGTCGCGCGGGCGGTCGATGTCTTCATGGCCGCGTACGGCGCACCGCAAGCCGAAGCCCCGGCACACTGAGACTGATGCCCGACAGGGCGATACCTCGCGGCGCCACAGGGACCCGGCCCATCAGGCCGCCCGCCGCCACGGAAAGCACAGCGTGAACGGCTGACACGGGCCCGGCCCGGCAAGCCACGCCCGCCTGCTTCCGAACGAAAAAAACGAGCACCGCCTCAATGGCAATCGGGGCCGACACGGCATCCCGTGTCGGCCCCGATTGCGCATTGCGTACGGGAGCGCCCCGCTGCCGGGCCGCTCCCGTTTCTCGCCATGCTTACAGCGCGATGTCAGCCGTAGCCTTGGCCGGCTTGCCCGCCTTCGCCGGCTGAGCCGCTCCCGCCACCGGCTTGGCTGCCGCTGCAGCGTGCGTCAGGTCGATCTTCGGCGGCGCTGCCAGTTGCAGCACTTCGCTGGTGGCAACCCATTCTTCGTAGACCTTCGCCGGGTTGTCGTTGAGCTTCGTGCCATAGGTCGGGATCATCTGGCGAACCTTCTGCTGCCACGCAGGCGTGGCGAGCTTGTCCTTGAACACCGTCTCGAGCACGCCCAGCATGATCGGGGCCGCGGTCGACGCACCCGGCGACGCGCCCAGCAGGCCAGCGATGGTGTTGTCCTTCGACTTCACGATCTGCGTGCCGAGCTTGAGGATGCCGCCCTTGGCCTCGTCGCGCTGGATGATCTGCACGCGCTGGCCGGCCTGCCACAGGCGCCAGTCTTCCTTCTTCGCGAGCGGGAAGTATTCCTTCAGCGCGTTGAAGCGGTCGTCATCCGACAGCATCAGCTGGCCCGCGAGGTACTGGACCAGCGGAAACTCGTCGACACCCACGTGCAGCATCGGCATGACGTTGTGCGAGGTGGTGCTGCCGAACAGATCCATGTACGAACCGTTCTTCAGGAACTTCGTCGAGAACGTCGCGAACGGCCCGAACAGGATGATCCGCTTGCCATCGATGACGCGGGTATCCAGGTGCGGCACCGACATCGGCGGCGAACCGACCGAAGCCTTGCCGTACGCCTTGGCCAGATGGCGGTTCACGATGTCCGGATTCTCGGTGACCAGGAACGAGCCGCCGACCGGGAAGGCCGCGAAGTCGCGCGCCTCGGGAATGCCCGAAGCCTGCAGCAGGCGCAAGGCACCGCCGCCCGCGCCGATGAAGAGGAACTTCGTGTCGACATCCAGCCGGTCGCCCGACTTCAGGTTGACGTACGACACCCGCCACGTGCCGTCGTCATTGCGCTTGATGTCGCGCACTTCGCTCGACAGCGACAGCGTGAATTGGGGCTGGCTCTGCAGGTAAGCGACGAACTGGCGCGTGATCTCGCCGAAGTTCACGTCGGTGCCCACCGGCATCCAGGTGGCGGCGACCTTCTGCGAACGATCGCGGCCTTCCATCATCAGCGGAACCCACTTGCTGATCTGGTCGTAGTCGTCCGAGAACTGCATGCCGCGGAACAGCGGGCTGGTCTGCAGGGCCTCGTAGCGCTTCTTCAGGTAGCGGACATTCTCATCGCCCCAGACAAAGCTCATGTGCGGGGTCGAATTGATGAACGAGCGCGGGTTCTTCAGCACACCGTTCTTGACCTGGTACGTCCAGAACTGGCGCGATACCTGGAACCCTTCGTTGATCTCGACAGCCTTCGAGATGTCGATCTTGCCGTTCGATTTTTCGGGGGTGTAGTTCAGCTCGGCCAGCGCGGAGTGGCCGGTACCGGCGTTGTTCCAGCCGTTCGAGCTTTCCTGGGCGACGCCGTCGAGGCGTTCGACCATCATCATCGACCAGTCGGGCTCAAGCTCATGCAGCCAGACGCCGAGCGTCGAACTCATGATACCGCCGCCCACCAGCAGCACATCCACCTTCTTGGTGTCGGCAGCCTGCGCGGAGAATGCCGCCAGACTCACCACCACCCCCGATAGCACTACCCGTATTGCTTTGATCACAACAACCACCTTCTCTGACAGACATAACTTTTCCGCGACGGCTTCCGGACACATGCAACGCACAAAGCACGTTTGTACGTTTCACGCGCCCGGACACCAGCGGAAGAATCGAATATTCGATTCCCCAAAATGATGCATAAGCAGAAAATCCTGCCCGACGGACGTCCGCCGACTTTCCATCACGTACGGCGACAACTGCACTGTCTCGGGTACACAACGCGTCGCGGGAGCCGGACGCGGGAGGAAACGGAAGCGGACCGCTGCAAGCACCCGCATCGTGGGCAGGTGACACCCCATGGCAGGAACTTCGATGCAGTGCGTCGGACAAGATCGCCGCAGGCATGCCGGGACAACAACGGCGCAACCTGCGGGATGGCTGCTCACTGATCCTTTTGGGGAGCAACCGGGTGCGTAATATAACCGAAATCGATTGAAGCCGTCTTGCACTGCAACACGCCATTTCACCCCGTCGGGAGAGGGGTGCGAGGCCGCGTGATCGATCCACCGCTTACGAAGCATCCATGCGCTCCGCGGGCGGCAACATCCCCGTTGAGGCGGGTGATGCGGCGTTGTCCTGGCGCCGCAGCCACGACATCAACTGGTCGGCATACAGCGGGCGCGAGAACAGGTAGCCCTGGCCGAGATCGCAGCCGGCCGCGCGCAGCCAGGCGAGCTGCCCGGCATGCTCCACCCCCTCGGCCACCACCTGCATGCGCAGGTTGTGCGCCATGGCGATGACCGCGCCGGCAATCGCCTCGCCGTCGCCGGGCATGCGCTGCACAAAACTGCGGTCGATCTTCAGCTTGTGGATCGGGAAGCGCTGCAGATAGGCCAGCGACGAGTACCCGGTGCCGAAATCGTCGATCGACAGATTGACCCCCGCCGCATGCAGCGCTTCAAGCAGCTTGATGTTGGCATCCATATCCTCCATCAGCACGCTCTCCGTGATCTCCAGCTCCAGCAGGTGCGGCGGCAGGCCGGTCTCGCGCAGGATGCCGAGCACGTTCTCCACCAGGGCCGGATCGCGCGTCTGCCGCGGCGACAGGTTGACCGCCACGCGCAGCGTCGCCCGCCCTTCGCGCAGCCACTGCGCCGCCTGCTGGCAGGCCGTGCGCAGCACCCACAGGCCGAGCGGCACGATCAGGCCGGTCTCTTCGGCCACCGCGATGAATTCGCCGGGGCCGATCAGGCCGATCTCCGGATGCCGCCAGCGCACCAGCGCCTCCACGCCGTGCACGTGGGCGGAGCAGACATGGCTGGCATCCGCCGCGAGCGCGCCCAGGCGGATCTGCGGCTGGTACACCAGCAGCAGCTCTTCGTGCTCGAGCGCGCGGCGCAGGTCCGCCTCCACGCGCAGGCGGCGGCGGGCCTGCTGGTCCATCTCGGCGGTGAAGCATGCGGCGGCATTCTTGCCACGGTTCTTGGCGGAGTACATCGCCGCATCGGCATTGCGGGTGAGCGACTGCACGTCGCCGGCATCGTGCGGATACAGGCTCACGCCCACGCTGGCCGTGACGTAGATCTGGTGCAGGTCCAGCGCGAACGGTGCCGCCAGCGCGGCCAGGACGCGGTTGGCGAGCGCGTTGGCCTGATCGACGGCCTCGTCGGTGCCGGTCGACGCACGCCGCGACAGCTCGGCGATCACAGCGAACTCGTCGCCGCCGATGCGGCACAGCACGGCGCGCGCGTTGGCTTGCTCGATCACGTCGTTGAGCCGGCGCGCCACCTGGCGCAGCAGCCGGTCGCCGTTGCTGTGGCCGAGCGTGTCGTTGACGACCTTGAAGTTGTCCAGGTCGAGCAGCAGCAGCCCGATCGCGCCGGTCTGGCCGGTCCGCCTGAGCGCATCCTGCAGCCGTTCGTTGAAGGCGTGCCGGTTGGGCAACTCGGTCACGGAATCGACGTGGGCCAGGTAGTCGAGGTGCGCCTCGGCCTGCAGCACGGCCCGCCGCATGCGGGCGATCACCAGGTAGGCCAGCCCCATGGCGCAGAGGCCGACCGTCACCGTCAATGCGGCGTAGCCCAGCAGTTGCAGATAAAGATCGTCGAGGCTCGAGCGGATGACCACATAGCCGATCGCGCGCCGCTCGGAAAAGATCGGCTCCACCACCTCCAGCCGCGTCGCGGTGGACGCATCCCGATCATGCAGCAAGGCGGCATCGGGCGCCCGCACCGGCGCCGCGCCGCCGCGCTGGTACAGCCCGAGCGGCAGGCGCTGCGCGGTGAACACGCCGGCCGCGCGCAGCGAGGGGGAGCCGGCCAGCGCACCGAGGGTCTCTTCGGCGGCGCGCCGGTCGTTGAACAGCAGTGCCGCTACGCTGTTGGCGCCGATGATGCGTGCCTGCACGTGGACATCGCGCACCAGCGCCGCGCGCAGCGCCACGAACTGGAACGCGATCAGCAGCACGCCAGCGATGACCAGCGCGGCAGCCGCGGCCGCCATATTGGTCCGCAGGACGGAACGACCGAGATGGGGCCGCCACGGCTTGAGGGCTATCATCATTGCACGCTCCTGGCCAACCGCAGGAGTTGGGAACTGAGTTGCAGCCCAGCCTGGCGGGCCGCGGCCGCGTCGATATCGAACACCACCCGGCTGTCCTGCAGGGACAGCGCGATCATCGAGCCGGATGCGCCGACCCGCCCCCCGTCGACGACGGTCAGCACGGGCGCGGCCGGGTCCGGGCGCGCCACCTGGGCGCGCGCGCGGTCGTCCAGCACCACCATGTGGCAGCCCGCGCCGGCGCCATCGCCGAGACGGTGGACCTCCAGCCGGTGCCCGCGCACGGGCTTCCCCGCCAGCCGGCCCAGCGCCGCCTGCAGCGGATGCTCGGGCGCCACGCACAGCACCATCGGCGCATTGGCGGGCAGCGTGCTCGCGGGCCAGGTGGTGAACAGCGCGAAGTTGTAGATGAATGCCGCCTTGACCTCGGCCTCGCTCGCCTGCATCTGGGCGTGCACGGCGCCCATCCAGGCGACGGCCGCGCACGCCGCGCCCAGGCCGGCGCGGAGCCGTCGCAGGCGCAGGCGCGTAGACGGCCGAATGACGGGACGCGCGACGCTCATCGGAGGGTGTAGGTGAACTTGAGCCGGAAGGTGCGGCCGTCCTGCTGGATGACCGCCTGCGTCAGCTCCGGCCCGGCCGGGTCCGCGTAGCGGCGGTCGAACAGGTTGTAGACACTGGCCGACACCTCCAGGCCGGGCGCCAGCCGGGCCACCAGCAGCGTCGCGTTGGCCAGCCAGAAGCCGCCGGCCTGCCCCAACTGCGCGAGGCGGCTGCCGACGTATTGAGCTTCCAGGCCCAGCCGCACGTCATCGCGCCACAGCGGCATGGTGACGTTGAACTTGGCCAGATGGCGCGGCGAGTTCAGCAGCGTCTGGCCGCTATCGAGATCCGTGCTGCGCTGCAGGCTGTAGCTGGCGCGCAGCCGGGTGCCGCCCGGCCAGGACTGTTCGTAGCCGAGCTCCGCTCCACGCGTGCGCGTGCGCGCGACGTTCTCGAACACCAGCAGTCCGGTATTCGGATCCTGTATCTGGCTGATGAAGTTCGAGACGTTGTTCTGGTACACCGACAGCGTGGCCTTGCCCATGGCCCCCACCTGCTGCTCCGCCACCGCCTCGTAGGTACGGATGCGCTCGGCCGAGAGTCCGGAATTGCTCTCCTGCCCGCCGGGCACCGAGGTCTGGTAGTACAGCTCGTAGACATTGGGCGAGCGGTAGGCCATGCCATACAGCGCCTTGAGCGTCGTTTCGGGCGCGGCATGCCAGATCAGCCCCACGCGCGGGCTGAAGATGCCGGGCACGAATGTCGAGCGGTCATAGCGTACGGCCGTGTCCAGCAGCCAGCCGGGATGCAGCGCGAACTGATCCTGCGCGTAAATGCCGACGCGGCTGTTGTTGCGGTGGTCGTCCAGGTAGCTCACGTAGGGCGACACGTCGAAGTTGCGCATGGAATCGCGATAGTCGCGCTGCAGCTCCGTGCCGAACACCAGCGTATGGCGCTCGATCCGGCGCGTGACGAACTTCAGCTCCGTGCCATACCAGGCCGAGTCGAACAGGTCCCGGTTGAACGTGACGGGCGGGTAGTCGATAACGTAATCGCCGCGCGAGGTATAGCGCCCCCAGTAGAGCCGGGCGGAGACATCGCTGGCCTCGTCCACCGCGTGCTGCCAGGTCGCGCTGAGGATGTCGCGCGCATCGATCGCGCGGGACTGCGAGGCGTTGAACAATTGGTCGTACGGCGCGGTCGGCACGCCCTTGGTGCGATCGGCGTGGGCGAACGTCAGACCGAATTCCCCCGCGCTGCCCTTGGCGAACACCTGCTTGCGGCGATCGAAGTCCATCCCGCTGGCGATGCCGTGGTTGGTCTCGGGCCGGTCGAATTCCGGAAAATACAGGTCGCGCCCCGGCGCGTCGCTGACGGTGGCCGACAGCAGCCATTCGGCACCACCCTCGCTACGGTTGCCCCAGGTGACGCGCCCTTCCCTGGCCTGCGCGCTGCCGGTCGAGCCGCTGGCCTGCGCGCCGCCGATATCGCGCCCGCGCTTGGTGATGACGTTGATGACGCCGAACAGCGCATTCGAGCCATAGACCGCCGAGCCCGCGCCCGGCACGTATTCCACCCGGTCGATCAGGTCGACATCGAGCAGGAAGTCGGTGCCGATGGCCGCTTCGTCGAAAACGGAATCGTTGGTCCGATAGCCATCGATCAGCAGCAGGAAGCGGGTGTCGTAGTCGCCGGCGCGCAGGAAGCCGCGCGCGCCCAGTTCGGCGTAGCTGCGATCGTAGGTGGTGTAGAGGCCCGGCAGGCTGCGCAGAATGTCGGCCAGGGTGCGCCAGCCGTAAGCCTTGATGTCCGCCGCCGTGATGACCGACACGCTCGAAGGCGCTTCGCTGGCCGGCTGCGCATACTTGGAGACGCTGGTCACCTGCACCTGCATCAACTGCTCGAGCGGCAGCGCGGTCAGGTCGGTGTCCGCACGGGCAGCCGAAGCCATGAGCAGCCCAGATAACGCAAACATTTGCGCTAACCGTGCATGCCCCCACCCTCGATGAAACAAGACGCCAGATGGCCGGAACGGGTACACAACAGCGCACACCATCGCCCCGACGCGGCGCGCGCAAACAATCACAGCAGTGGGTGACATCGGATGGACCTGCAGCAGAACCGGACGCGCCTTTCTTGTTTTGTGATGCCTTCTTGGCGCGCCGTCGGTGCACATCGAGTTGAGTGCACTAAACGGAGCACGGGCGCGGTTCTTTAGCGCAACAAAGCGGGCCGGATCATACCCGAGGGCGCTGCGGACGGATAGGCCGTCGCGCTATCTGCGACGTCGGCGCTGGCGCTCGATGGCGGCCAGCTGCGCCACGGCTTCAGCCAGCTCGGCCTGGGCGCGGGCGTAGTCGATCTTGCTGCGGCTGTTCTGCAACAGTTCTTCGGCCGCCTTGCGCGCCTGCTGCGCCTTGGCCTCGTCCAGATCGCGGGCGCGCACCGCCGTATCGGCCAGCAGGATCACCTCCTGCGGCAGGACGTGCGCGAAACCGCCCGCGACAAAGAGGATGACTTCGTCGTCGTTCTCCAGCGTCAGGCGTACGGTGCCGGGACGCAGCCGCGTCAGCAGGGGCTCGTGGCCGGGCAGGATGCCCAGTTCACCCTCGGTGCCCGGCACCACCACGAATTTGGCGGTGCCCTGGTACAGCCGCTCCTCTGCGGTCACGACATCCACGGTCAGCAGCGGCATGAGGTCTCCTGTTGTGCGCGGTTGATTGACACGGTAGCACGGCACGCGTCCGCGCTCCTACCCTGTCGCGCCCTCATGCGCCGCGGACGATCCGGCCGGCGTCCGGCGCCTCCAGCCCGGCGATGCGACGCAGCGGGGGCGTCTTTGCCGCGGCCGGGCGGACCAAGCAGGCGGACGAACGCCCCTGCGCCACACCCGGCGACACGCCATCGAGCGCGGTGAATGCCCCGGACCGGCGGACAACCCACCGCACGAACAGGAAAGGTGTCTAGGGTCTGTCATCAAATAGTCCAGATCACAGCGGAGGCCAGATGGATGGCGCCGAGGAAAGCGGCGGCAGTCTTATCGTAGCGAGTGGCAATGGCCCGGTATTGCTGGAGCTTGGCGAAGAAGTTCTCGACGAGGTGGCGAGCTTTGTACAGGTGCGCATCGTATTCGCGCTGCACCTTGCGAGTTCGAATGCTGGGGATGACGACCGCCTTGCCGGCCTGCAGTAACGGCTCAACGACGCGCTGTTGTGCGTCGTAGCCCTTGTCTGCGATGACCGTCTGCGCTTCGGTGTCCTTGAGCAAGACGTCGGCACCGTCCAGATCCGAGGCTTGCCCAGGCGTCAGATACAAGCCCGTGGGATTGCCCAGCGCATCCACGGTTGCGTGGATCTTGGTGCTCAGGCCTCCTCGGCTGCGCCCGATGGCTTGTGAAGCGGCCCCCCTTTTCCTCCAGCGCTGTGCTGATGGGCTCGCACGATCGTAGCGTCAATCATGGCGTATTCGTTATCTGCGTGTTGAGCCAGCGCTTCGAAGACCCGCTGCCACACTCCGCGCCGACTCCAGCGCATATGGCGTAAATGCACTACCCGAAAGTCACCAAAGCGTTCGGGGAGATCGCGCCAGGCAATGCCAGCACGGTAGCGATAGAGCACGGCATCCACAAACAATCGATTGTCCTTCGCTGGCGCTCCCACATGGCCGCGCCTACCAGGCAGCAATTCTTGTATGCGCTCCCATTGCGCGTCTGTCAGGGCGTATCTGCGAGTCATCCACTTCTAACGCTCATCACGGGAATTCGATGACAGGCCCTAGAGCATCGTGTCGGATAGCGTGAAAACGCTCGCTGCTGTCATCGGCCGACATGTCGCGCGTGGCGGCAATCGCAAAAATGCCAATGCGCGCGTTTGCGGATTTTGCATCGGTGGATTGCGAAACCGGGGGCGTCTGCGCTAGGGCGGCGGCGATGCGCCGATCTCGGTCTCCTGGCGCGCCAGTTGGTCAACCAACGGCATCAGCTGCACGCCAGGATCCGACAGGGCCAGCCACTGCCCGCCCCGGTAGAGCAGCGCTACACCGTACGCCTCTTACAGCACACGGATTTGCGAAGTCACGGTCGGTTGCGAAAAGCCGAGTTGCTTGGCGGCCAGCGTGATGCTGCCCAGCCGGGCGACCATGAAGAACGATTTGAACTGCGCGACGAGCATGAATGTGTGACGCTTCAAGCGCCCGGGCCCGTGCGCCGTGAGGGAAGACGCCCATTCCAGCAGATGCCCTGAAGGGAAAATTGTAGCGAAACGTTCTCATCCATTTATTCAACAATCTAATACCTGATCTAAACATTTCTTACACTCAGGTGCCCGGGAAACGGCATTCTTGCGTGAATTGATGGAATTGGTTCGCGCAGAGCCTTCTTCTCCATGGATTGACATCACATTCTCCCTTCGAAAATCCGTCGCGTGCGTGTGTGGTCACAGTCCGGCTGCGCGCAGATTCGGAATTCTGGAGGCAGTAATGTCTGGCAGTAAAAACGTGGTGTGCGATGCACGACTGGAAAACGTGCGTAACACGAAGCAAACGATTGGAATGGCCGCCATGGCAACGATCATGGCAGCAACACTGGCCGCCTGCGGCGGCGGCGGCGGTAGCGGTTCGGATGGCAGCAGCGCCTCCACGACACAGGCCACCCCGGCCAGCGTCGTGGTCGCGCCGGCCTGCAGCGGCATCAACTGCGGTGCGCTCGGCACCACTTATGCCGGCTCCGGCGTGGGAATCTGGCAAGCGACCAACACCGGCGGCACGGCTGCCGCAGTCCCGATCTCGATCGCCGGCCTCAAGGGCCAGAGCGTCACGCTGCTCTACAGCAACCAGAGCGCGGCCGCCCAGCCGATGCCGTCCGTCTCGCTCAGCACCGCGAGTCTGTCCAATACCGGCAGCACGGCCACCGCCAAGCCCCTGGCCACCACCAGCGCGCAAGACGACACCAATGCCGCATTCGACCGCAAGCTGTTCGATTTCAACGCACACGCCCTGGACGGCTACGCCAGCGGCCCCGCTCCGCTCAAGACGCAGTCGACCACCAGCGACACCGTACTGCGTCCGCAGTCCGTCGCCAGCGTCGGCACGCGGCGCTCGTGGAACCACCAGCAGCCCGACGGCACCGCCGTGACCGTGACCGCCACGCTGCACCAGCAGGCCACCGCCACCGACAGCCGCATCGTCAACCTGTGGGTCGAAGACAGCGAATACGGCAGCAGCAAGATCTCCGACAGCACCATCAACACGCTGCTCACCAAGTTCAGCTCGGGCAGCCAGTCGGTCTACACGATGGCCACTTCGCTGGTCGGCCAGCCGTGGGGCGCCTATTCCAGTTCGGCCAGCCTGATCGACCCGAACCAGGCACTGGACATCGTCGTGCTGAACATCGAGCCGGATGGCCAGCCCTACGGCCGCGTGGGCTATTTCTGGGCACGCAACAACTTCACCACCAGCGCCCAGCCGCTGTCGAACCAGTCGCTGTCGCTGTACGTGGACTCGGAGACGATCTACCTGGGCGGCACCAGCGGCCTGAGCACCGTCATCTCCACCCTGGGTCACGAGTTCACGCACATGGCCAACTTCTACCAGCGCGGTGTGCTGCACGGCTCGGCCTACATGTACGGCACGTGGCTGGAAGAAATGACGGCGATGACCATGGAAGACGCGCTGTCCACCCAGATCGACCCGAGCTTCAACAACGTGCGCGACAGCCGCTTCCCGGCCTGGCTGCAGAGCGCGTACGACTGCTCGCTGACCGCATTCGACCCGTCGCTGTCGTCGTCCTGCCCGGGGTATCCGATCTCAGGCAGCCTGGGCGGCTTCCTGCTGCGCCAATACGGCCTGGCGTACTACCGCAACCTCCTGCAGAACTTCTCGTCGACCGATTCGGCCACCCTACTGAACACTGCCATCCAGGCAGGCGGCGGCGCCGGCCTGGGCGACGCTGTCGCGCGCTGGGGCACGGCCATCGCGCTGCTGCCGGCCGCATCCAGCCCGTCGGGCTTTGCCTATCCGGCACGCACCGACAGTGGCTTCTCCGTGCCGGCCGTCAACGGCCCCAACTACAGCGGCCAACGCTCGATGCCGAGCTCGGTGCCGGCCACGCTGCAAGGCTACGGCCAGTTCCCGGTGGCACGGGGCACCAAGATCGGCACGTACAGCGAGACGATCACCGTGCCGGCGTATTCGGCGGTATCGATCGTCGTGCAGTGAGGCGGGCCGGCCGCGCGCCGGCACCCGGCTCAGCAGCACCCAGCGCAGCGCCGTGCGGGCACGCGGGCGAATCCATCAACGGCTTTGCATGAGATGGACAAACCGGCGTGCCCTGCCGCCTTTTCCGCCGTGCCATCATCGCGGCTTTGCGCTGCCAGCCACCCGGCCCATGCCTTACGTCGTCACCCAATCCTGCATCCAGTGCAAGTACACCGACTGCGTCGCGGTCTGCCCGATGGACTGCTTCCACGCCGGCCCCAACTTCCTGGTGATCGACCCCGACGCATGCATCGACTGCTCGATCTGCGCGCCGGAGTGCCCGGTCGGAGCGATCTACGCCGAGTCGGATGTGCCGGCCGACCAGCGCGAATTCATCGCGATCAACGCGCAGTTGTCACGCCGCCCCGACTGGCCACGCCTGACGCAGGTCCAGCCGCCACTGGCAGACCATGCACACTGGGCGCAAGTGAAGGACAAGCGCGATACCCTGCTGATCACGCCTGAACCCGGCGCCCGATAAGGCCGGCTCAGGCAGGCCGGCTCAGGCCGCCGCAGGCTTGCGCAGCGCCGCGCGCATCGCCTGCGAGCGGCTGGCGACCTCGTCGCGCAGCGCCCCGCGCAGCCCAATCGCAAACACCGTCTCCGCCACCAGGAACAGCGGCCCGATCACCAGGCCAGCCAGGTCGTCGACGAACGCGGGCTTGCGCCCCTCGTAGTAGTGGCCGACGAATTGCACGATCCAGCCGATCACGAACAGGCTGCCCCCCACCGATAGCCAAGCCGCCATCGAATGCGCGGCGACATGGTGCCCCACCCACACCGCCAGGCCGAGCAGCACGAACATCACGAGCCCAAACACCACATCCAGCCGCAGATAGAACGCCGTCACCGTCGCCAGCAGCAGCACCGCCGGTGTGATAGGTACGCCGCCCGGCAGCATCCCCAGCACCGGCCGGGAGAGCAGCACCGCCACGGCCACCACGATGGCCGGAATGCCGAAGAAATGCGTGGCGATGTTGCGGCCGTCCTGGTGGTAGGCCGCGTAGCTGGACAGGTGGTCGGACAGGGTACGCATGATGCTCTCCGCGGAGTTGTGCGGGCGCAGCATGGACACCCGCGCCGGCCGCTCGTTATCATCTTTTCATCCTAGTCAGCGGATGACGCAATGCGGTGTCGCTTAGCCGACAAACGCGCGTTCCCCGGGTAAGCCCTAGCCATCGCCCACCGTGGCGCCCTCTTCTCATGGATTCCGCCCCCAGTTCCCCCGCCTTGCCTGGCGCCCTGGCCCATCGCGAACGCCTGTATGCCAGCAGTTGGTTCGGTGCGCTCGGCACGCCCCTGCAGGATGCCCTGATCGACATGGCGGTCGTGCGCCGGCTCGGCAGCGGCGAGACCCTGTTCCGCCGGGGCGATCCGTCCGACGGGTTGTACTGCGTGGTGGACGGCGCGATCCGTGTCGGGGCAACCCGTGCGGACGGGCGCGAGCCGCTGCTGGCGGTGCTGGAGCCGGTCAACTGGTTCGGCGGAATCGGCGTGTTCGACCGGCAGGCCCGCACGCATGATGCCCACGCCGACGGCGACACCCTGCTGCTGCACATGCCGCAACCACCGCTGGCGGCGCCGCTGGACCGCTCGCCGGAATCCCTGCGCGCCATCGCCCTGCTGCTCACCCACAAGCTGCGGCTGACCTTCACCGTGCTGGAAGAGACCACCCTGCTGCCCGCCGCCGAACGCGTTGCCCGGCGCCTGCTGCTGATGGCCGACGGCTACGGCGACCTGCGCCTGGGCACCCGGCGCGTGCTGCGCGTGCCGCAGGAACAACTGGCCCAGTTGCTGGCGCTGTCCCGCCAGACCGTCAACCAGGTGCTCAAGGACTTCGAGACCCGCGGCCTGCTGCGGCTGGCCTACGGGGAGATCGAGCTGCTCGACTTTGCCGGCCTGCGCGCGCTGGCGCGGGGCTGAGATGCCGGGCAATGCCCCTACATACGGGAGGTTTGCGGCAATCCTATAATGTGTTCCCGCTCGCACATTCGCCCTTCGCATGGTGCGGAGTTGGCGCAGGCGAGCGCTTTCCAGAGAGCCATCATGCCCCGCCAGACCCCCATCGAGCGCTATCGCAACATCGGCATCTCGGCGCACATCGACGCCGGCAAAACCACCACGACCGAGCGCATCCTGTTCTACACGGGGGTCAATCACAAAATTGGCGAGGTGCATGACGGCGCGGCCACCATGGACTGGATGGAGCAAGAGCAGGAGCGCGGCATCACCATCACCTCGGCGGCCACGCACTGCATGTGGCGCGGCATGGGCGGCAACTACCCCGAGCACCGCATCAACATCATCGACACCCCGGGCCACGTCGACTTCACCATCGAGGTGGAGCGCTCCATGCGCGTGCTGGACGGCGCCTGCATGGTCTATGACTCGGTCGGCGGTGTGCAGCCGCAATCGGAAACCGTCTGGCGCCAGGCCAACAAGTACAAGGTGCCGCGCATCGCCTTCGTCAACAAGATGGACCGCGTGGGCGCGGACTTCTTCCGCGTCGAGCGCCAGATGCGCGAGCGCCTGAAGGGCAACCCCGTACCGGTGCAGATTCCCGTCGGCGCGGAGGACCACTTCCGCGGCGTGGTCGACCTCGTCAAGATGAAGGCGATCGTGTGGGACGATGCCTCGCAGGGCGTCAAGTTCGAATACGTCGACATCCCCGAAGAACTGCGCGCCACCGCCCAGGAATGGCACGACAAGATGGTCGAAGCCGCCGCCGAAGCGGAAGAAGCGCTGCTCGAAAAATACCTGGGCGGCGAGGCGCTCACGGAAGCCGAGATCAAGCGCGCGCTGCGCCAGCGCACCATCGCCGGCGAGATCGTGCCGATGCTGTGCGGCTCGGCCTTCAAGAACAAGGGCGTACAGGCCATGCTGGATGCCGTGGTCGACTACCTGCCCTCGCCCATCGACATCCCCTCCATCCAGGGCCACGGCGAGAAGGACGAACCGCTGGAGCGCCACGCCAACGACGACGAGCCGTTCTCCGCGCTCGCCTTCAAGATCATGACCGACCCGTTCGTCGGCCAGTTGATCTTCTTCCGGGTGTACTCGGGCCACGTCAATTCGGGCGACACGGTCTACAACCCGGTCAAGCAGAAGAAGGAACGCCTGGGCCGCATCCTGCAAATGCACGCCAACCAGCGCGAAGAGATCAAGGAAGTGCTGGCCGGCGACATCGCCGCGGCCGTGGGCCTGAAGGAGGCCACCACCGGCGACACGCTGTGCGACCCCGATCACGTCATCATCCTGGAGCGCATGGAGTTCCCCGAGCCCGTCATCTCGCAGGCCGTGGAGCCCAAGACCAAGAGCGATCAGGAGAAGATGGGGCTGGCGCTCAACCGCCTGGCGCAGGAAGACCCGTCGTTCCGCGTCAAGACCGACGAGGAGTCGGGCCAGACCATCATCTCGGGCATGGGCGAGCTGCACCTGGAAATCCTGGTCGATCGCATGAAGCGCGAGTTCGGCGTGGAGGCGACCGTGGGCAAGCCGCAGGTCGCCTACCGCGAGACGATCCGCAGAATCGCCGACGACGTCGAAGGCAAGTTCGTCAAGCAATCGGGCGGCCGCGGGCAATACGGCCATGCTGTCATCACGCTGGAGCCCAACCCGGGCAAGGGCTATGCGTTCGTCGACGAAATCAAGGGCGGCGTGATCCCGCGCGAGTTCATCCCGGCGGTGGACAAGGGCATCCGCGACACGCTGAACGCGGGCGTGCTGGCCGGCTACCCGGTGGTCGACGTGAAGGTGCGGCTGATCTTCGGCTCGTATCACGACGTCGACTCGAACGAAAACGCCTTCCGCGTGGCCGGCTCGATGGCGTTCAAGGATGCGATGCGCAAGGCGGATCCGGTCCTGCTCGAACCGATGATGGCGGTGGAAGTGGAAACGCCCGAAGAATACATGGGCAACGTGATCGGCGACCTCTCGTCGCGGCGCGGCATGGTGCAGGGCACAGAGGATATCCCCGGGGGCGGCGGCAAGGTCGTGCACGCGGAGGTGCCGCTCGCCGAGATGTTCGGCTACTCCACCAATCTGCGATCGCTGTCGCAGGGCCGGGCGACCTACACGATGGAGTTCAAGCACTACGCCGAAGCACCGCGCAATGTGTCGGAAGCGGTGATTTCCGCCAAGAAGGCCTGATACCCGATACCTGCCCCCACGGTCCGCCGGGACTGTGCCGGCATCGCGACGGCCACCCTCGGGTGGCCGTCGGCATTTGATCGGCCGGCCGCCACCTTGTGCATCGCGCAGTGCAACCGGATGGCCGGCAGTAGGACCGCCGGCTCGCACCGCACCGAAGATGGCAGGCACCGCATCGCCATCATCACGTGGCGGCCGACAGCCTCCACGCACAACGACCGGGACATCAGCCTTCCAATCCATCCCACCAGAATCTTTAAGCATGATTTTTTGTCATTTTAATTTAATTAAAAATAAAATCACCCCATATCAACAGCCTCATCCGCGCGCACTCAATATCAAATCACCCGCCCCACGGCAGCATGGAACACCTTCCAACAATTCAATAATTCTTATATCTGAAATTCGCGCCACAATTTCCCGCCAGCCCTTGGCGCCAGCAGTCCAATTGATTCGACCGACACGCATAAGAATGGCGTGCTGCCTGCCTTCCGCTCGCCCGCACACGTTACCCTGCACCTCGGAACGTTACGTTACATCGTCACCACCGGACCACCACTCTCCGCATCAACAAATGACAAATCGCCTCTTTTTCGCAATGAATCCGGTTATGTAGCCTTTATGTATCGCCACAAATCGCATTAATCAATCGGATTTTCACGGTGGCATAGATCGTGCACTCGTCTCTCGCGCACCACCCAGCGCATCACCAACTGAGACGAGGTCACAATGAAAACCGGCTTCAATTTGACGGGTACCGCACTGGCAGTCGCAACCGCGTTCAGCGCACTGGCCTCCGCCTCCGCGGCGGCCGCTTCGCTCGATCCGCTGCCGATCGTGGCCGTGGGCAGCAGCCCGATTGCGGGTGGCGTGTCAGCCAGCGCTACCGTGACCGGCTTGACGCCGACGACGTCGATCGGCGCGACCGCGTCGTCGTCGGGCGGGGTGACAACGACGCTCCCCGGCGCGCTCGGTACCCCCACCGACACGCTGGTCGCGACAGTGACATCGGTCACCGACAACACCCCGCTTTCGTCCGTGGTATCTCAGGCCATCGGAACCGTGAACTGCGCCAACCCGGTGGGCACCGTAGCCAGCACGGTGGGGAGCGCGCTGGGTGGTACCTCGAATCCGTTGGCTTCGGTCCAAAACACAGCGGGCCAGATCGTGGGCACGGTCGGTGGCAGCGCCCCGACCGGTGCACTCAGCGGCGTCGTGAACTCGGTCACCGGCGCGCTGGGCAGCGCCAATCCCGCCGGCACACTGACGGGCTCGCTCGGCTCCACCACTGGCGCGCTGAACAGCACTGCGGGCACCGCCGCGACGGTCGTCGGCGCGGCGCCGGGCGCGTCGGTCTCGACCACGCACCCGAACAGCACCACGACGATCCAGCCGCTCGCCCCAGTGACGTCGCTGGTCACGAACCTGACGGGAGCACTGCGGGGGTAAGGCAGTCTGACGGCGGGGATGTCCAGCCCGCCGTCCTTGCAGCCTTGCGGCATGACGACGGATGTCATGCCGCTTTTTCTTTCAGGTGTTGCGCCGGCCGGCGCGGACTCACCGCCGCAGCAAGCCCCCAATGCTGACGTCGCGGAGAGACCACCGGAACGGCCATCGATCGAATACGTGGTCGCCGGATGCAACGCACCGACCGCTGGCGGACTGCCCCGACGCCGCTGAAGCCGTCAATGCAGCGGACGGTTTCTCAACGTGCGGAAACCGCCATCCACAGCGACACGACGCCAGCGGCCACCACCAGGAACGGTATCGAATAAGCATGGAACACCGGCCATGCCCGCTTGTCTCGCGCCATCCGCAGGGCGATCAGGTTGGCCAGCGAACCGACCATGAAACCAAAACCCCCGACGCTCACGGCAAAGGCCATCACCGGCCAGTCACGGGAATACTCCGCCAGCAGGATCGCCGCCGGCACGTTGCTGATGACCTGCGACAAGCCGACGCCCGCCCAGTACAGATGCGTCGGCTCGGTCAGCGCGAGCATGGCGAGTGCGTGCCGGACCGGCTCCAGCTGGGCCACCAGCCGCAAGTCGATGAACATCAGCACGAACACCAGCAGCAGGCCCCAGTCGACGCGGGCCAGCACGTAGCGGGCGCCGATCAGGTACAGCACCACCAGCCCCGCCAGCGCCGCCACCGGATACCCCCGGTCGGTCAGCAGCAGGAACGGCACATAGAGCGCCAGCGCGGGCAACAGCAAGCGCTTGTGCAGCTCGGGCGCGCCGACATCCGAATGCACATGGATGGTCTGCGCGGGGAATGCGAACCACGTGGCCACCAGCAACAACAGCATCAGCATCGCCACCATCGGTGCCATCTGCCAGACAAACCCGCCGAACGACAGACCGGACTGATGCCACAGGAACAGGTTCTGCGGATTGCCGATCGGCGTGAGCGCGGAACCCGCATTGACGGCCAGCGCCTCGAACACGATCAGCCGCGTCACCGGCAGCCGCGCGACGTGGCGCAACCCGACCGTCAGCGGCACGATCACGAACAGCGCGACGTCATTGGTCAGGAGTGTCGACAACGCCGCCGAGGCGCTCACGAGGCTCAGCGCGAGCACGCGTTCGCTCTGCACCGCATCCACCAGGCGCTGGCCGAGCAGTTGCAGCATCCCGCTGGACTCCACCGCCTTGGTCAGGATCAGCAGCCCCGCCAGGGCCGCAATCGTGTGCCAATCCACCAGGCGCGGATACTGGGCGATGCGCTGGGGCGCCAGCGCGGTCAGCCCCGCGCAGACGATCAGCAGCAGCCAGAAGAAGATGTCCTGCTTGAGGCTTTGCCAGAACGGCGGATGGTGGGAAGCGGGTGCGATGGATGAAGCAGCGGCCGGCGCCGGAATAGCATCGGCACGCACACGGGAAGGGTCACCGGGCATGCAGCTGGAATGGGAAAACAGGTCGTCGACGCGCATTGTATGCGCACGACGCTACAACCGGGCAAGCGCCTGCGGGCGCGGCCGCAGACGCGCCCGGACAGGATTGCCGCAACGGGCCACCACGCGGTGGCCGCGCTCAGGATTCGCGGGAACCCGAGCCAGGACGGTCGGAGCCGCCCGATGAACCGGTGCCACCGGCCGCCGGACGCTCCCCCGAACCCGTACGCGAGCGATCGTCGGAACCGCTGCCGACATTGCCGGCATGCGGCGCGCCCTGCTGTCCGGCCTGGCCGGACGCGGCGCCCGGATGGTAGGCCGACTGCGGCTGGCGCTCCGGACCGCGATACTGGCCTGCCAGGCCATGACCGCCGCTGGATCCGCCCACGGAGCCGGACGGACCTTCACGGCCCGCCTCGCCCCCCGACGACCCGCCCGGCACCGGCTGGGTGGGATGGCTGGCGATCACGCGCTCGATCTCGGCAATGGCCTCGCGTGGGGCAAGCACGACTTCCAGCCCCAGCGCCCCGGCCACGGCCATCAGCGTCGACAGGCGCGGATCGGCACGGCCGGATTCCGCACGCAGATAGGCTTCACGCGAGATGCCGGCCATCTTGGCAACGTCTTCCTGTTTGAGCTTGCGCGACTTGCGCAGGCTGTGTAGCTGCTTGAAGGGCTGTTCCATCTGTTTGCTCCTGCACCTGAGATGGGAAACATCGAAGGGCCGGCGGACCCGCTCGACGTGGCTGAAAAAACATACGGACGATGGAGCAAGACGCCTCCAGGGTCCACGGCAGAACATGCAGGCGGCGGCACAGCATGATAGGTGTGCTCACTGCTGCACATGTTGCGAGTGGCGGCCTCCTGATGTGGTTCTTACAGAGTAGACGTAATTTCGACTGCACCCAATGTTGACGCGTGATGAAATCGCATCCCGTCCCATCTGTTTATCGTGACAAGCTCGACCGGGGACGGTTCCCCGTCCAAATGCCGTTTTCTGCGCTTGTTCACAATCGCGCTGTGACGCCTACATCGCAAATCGTCACACTCTCTGTGCCTTCCGTCGATCCGCGCTTGCCCTAATCACCGCCCGGAGGAACCCCCAGGCGAACACGCAGCCGACCACGCTTCCCATCCGGCCTGTGGGCAGCACGCGCCTGACATCACGCAAATGACGTGCCGGGACATGGCATGGCGACAGGTCGGGCTGCGGTCAATGGAAATCCCGGCTGGAGGACGCCAGGCGCCCCAGAAGTGGCGTCAGGTCCACCAGGTGCTGCGCGACCAGGTGCCGTGTCTCGCGCTCGCACTGCCACCGTCCATAGACGCCCAACAGGCGAGCATGCAGCACCTCCCGGCGCTGGCGTTCGATCAGGCGCGGCCAGAGCACGACGTTGACGACGCCGGTCTCGTCCTCGATCGAGACAAAGATGGTGCCCTTGGCCGTGCCCGGCCGCTGCCGCACGGTGACGATGCCGCACGCGCGCGCCAGTTGCCCGTTGCGGTAGCCGGCCAGTGTGGCGGCGGTGACAAAGCGCATCCGCTCCAGCCGGGGCCGCAGCAGGCTCAGCGGGTGGCTCTGCAAGGACAGCCCGAGGCTGCCGTAGTCGGCGACGACCTCCTCGCCGAGCGAGGGCGCGGGCAAGGCCAGCGGCGCCTCCAGCGGCCGGGCCTGGCGCAGCAGGGCATGGTCCTGGCCGGGCTCCTGCAGCGCCAGCGTCTGCCACAGCGCCTGGCGGCGGTGCCCCGCCAGCGGCAGCAAGGCATTGGCGGCGGCCAGCACGCTCAGGTCGTGGCGATCGAGCGCGGCACGGTGTGCCAGGTCTTCCACGCTGGCAAACGGTGTCTGCAGGCGCGCGGCCACGATGCGCTCGGCGGCCGGCTGCCGCATGCCGCGAATACGGCTGAGGCCGAGCCGGATGTCGGGCTGGCCGCCCGCCCCGTGTGGATGTTCGTGCAGCGTGCTGTCCCATGCACTGGCCGTCACATCCGCCGGCAGCACGCGCACCCAGCTGCGCCGCGCCTCCTGCACCAGTTGCGACGGCGAGTAGAACCCCATCGGCTGGCTGTTGAGCAGCGCGGCAAAGAACGCCGCCGGCTCGTGGCATTTCAGGTAGCTGCTGACGTAGGCCAACTTGGCGAAGCCGGCCGCATGGCTTTCGGGAAAACCGTATTCGGCAAACCCTTCCATCTGCCGGCACAGCGCCTCGACAAAGGCCGGATCGTAGTGCCGCACCTCGACCATCTCCTTCATCAGGCGTTCCTGGTGCCCGGTGAGATTGCCCTTGCGCTTCCAGGCGGCCATGTCGCGGCGCAGACGATCGGCCTCGTCGGCGGTGAATCCGCCGGCTTTCATGGCGATCTCCATCACCTGCTCCTGGAAGATCGGCACACCCAGCGTGCGCTCCAGCACCGCCCTCACCTCGGGGCCGGGATAGGTCACGCAGTCGGGGTTGCCGTTGCGCATCGCCTCGCGCCGCTGCAGGTACGGATGCACCATCCCGCCCTGGATCGGCCCCGGTCGCACGATGGCCACCTGGATCACCAGGTCGTAATACGTGCGCGGCCGCAGGCGGGGCAGCATCGACTGCTGCGCGCGCGATTCGATCTGGAACACGCCGATGGTCTCGGCGCGGCTGATCATGTCGTAGGTGTCCCGGTCCTCGTCGGGCAGGTGCTGCATGGCGAGCTTGTCCGATGCGCCGTAGCGCGCGCGCCGTCCCGGCAGCGCATCGAGCATGTCGAGCGTGCGGCGGATGGCCGTCAGCATGCCCAGTGCCAGCACGTCCACCTTCAGCAGGCGCAGCGATTCGAGATCGTCCTTGTCCCACTGGATGACGCGGCGATCCTGCATGGCCGCGTTCTCGATCGGCACCAGTCGCGACAGCTTGCCCTGCGCGATGACAAAACCGCCGACGTGCTGCGACAGATGGCGCGGAAACCCGCGCAACTGCCCGACCAGCCCCGCCCAGCGCTGCACCAGCGGCGATTCCGGGTCCAGCCCCTGCTGCCCGGCGTGCTGCGCGAACGCGTGCTGGCCATCCCACCACGCCTGCGCCTTGGCCACCTGTTCGATCACGCCCAGGTCGATGCCGAGTGCGCGGCCGACATCGCGCAGGGCGCTGCGCGTGCGGTAGGTGATCAGCGCCGCGGCCAGCGCGGTGCGCGTCAGGCCGTATTTCCCGTAGATGTACTGGATGACCTCCTCGCGCCGCTGGTGCTCGAAATCGACGTCGATGTCGGGCGGCTCGTTGCGCGCGCGGGACAGGAAGCGCGCGAACAGCGTGTTGCCGCTCTGCGGATCCACCTCGGTGATGCCCAGGCAGTAGCACACCGCCGAATTGGCCGCCGAGCCGCGCCCCTGGCAGAGGATGCCCCGGCTGCGGGCAAACCGCACCACGTCGTAGACGGTCAGGAAGAACGGCTCGTAGCGCAGCTCGGCGATCAGCGCCAGCTCTTCGGCGATCTGCGCCTGCACCTTGGCCGGGATGGCCTTGCCGTATCGCCGCGCGGCACCGGCCATCACCTCGGCGTGCAGATACGCGGCGGGCGTCTGTCCCTCGGGCACCACCTCGTGCGGATATTCGTATTCGATCTCGTCGAGCGAGAAGTCGCACAGCGCGGCGAGTTCCACGCTCCGGCGCAGCAGCGGTGCCCCGCGCTCGCCCTGATAGAAGAAGGCGAGCTGCATGCGCGTGCGCATCGCCTGCTCGGCGCTGGGGGCCAGCTCCAGCCCGCATTCGGCAATGGGCCGGGACAGGCGGATGGCCGTCAGCACGTCGTGCAACGGCTTGCGCTGCCGCGAATGCATGGCCACATCGCCCGTGGCGACCAGGGGCACGTCGGCCTGCTCCGAGACCGCCGCCACCGTGCCGCGATGACGGTCGTCGGCATGGCGCAGCGGCAGTTCGAGCGCCATCGACAGACGATCGCCGAACACCTGCCGGCACCACAGCGCCTGGGCCCGCAGGCGCTGCGGATCGGGATCGTAGTCGGGCAGCAGGATGGCCAGGCAGTGCGGCATGCCGCGCAGATGCGCCAGCCCGGCGGCCGGCGCGGCCAGGTCGTCGGCGAGCAGGCGGTAGTCGCCCTTGGGCGCCGCCAGCCGCGCCTGCGTGATGCATTCGCACAGGTTGCCGTAGCCGTCGATGTCCTGCGCCAGCAGCACCAGCCGCAACCATGGCTCGCCCTGCGCGTCGCGCACGGTGAAACGGCTGCCCACGATCAGCTTCAGGCCCGCCTCCTTGGCCGCCACGTGGGCGCGCACGGTGCCGGCCACGGAACATTCGTCCGTCAGGGCCAGCGCCCGGTAGCCGAGCGCCTTGGCCCGCGCCACCAGTTCGTGCGGGTGCGACGCGCCGGTCAGGAAGGTGAAGTTGCTGATGCAGTGCAGCTCGGCATAGTCCGGCAGACCGATCGGACCGATGGTGCCGATCGGCGGCGGTGTCGATGCGTTCATCGTGCGCTCCGCCCGTCAGCCGAACAGGCCATGCAGGTACCAGCGCGCCTCGTCCTCGCCCGCCGTGGCCGAGACGCGCTCGCGGTAGATCCAGTAGCGCACGGCGCCCTCGCCTTGCGCGATGAAGTAGTCGCGCTTGACCAGCGCATCGTCCCACCAGCCCGATTCGATGCGCTCCGGCAGCGACACCAGCCGCAGCGGCCCGCGGTAGTACGGATAGTGCTGGCGCGTCAGCAGCGGGATCGGCTGCTCCAGCAGCCACAGCGGCCGCTCCGGCTGCCGGGCGTGCCATTGCGCCAGCGCCTGGCGGACGGCGGCGCGGCCGGATGCCGTGGTGGCGGCGTTCACCGCTGCCCAGCGGTTGGCGCGCTCGGGGCGATGGTCCGCGCAGGGCTGCGGGTGCAGCACGTTGGCGGCGCCCAGGCGGGCGACCAGGGTGTCGATCAGGCGGGCGGCATCTTCCGCGCGGGCACCGGGCTCGGGGAACAGCGCGCCGGTGGGCGGCGCGAGCGGCGTGGCCTGCGTCACCGTCAGCCGCAGCTCCACCACCGGGGCGATCAGCGTGAGGCGATGGACGCGCTCCCGCAGCACGCGCGACAGATGGGCCAGCGTGCGGACCGGCTGCGCCAGCAGAATATCGACCGGCGTGGACGACGCGGCATCCTGGGCATCGCGCCCGCGCCCGCGCCGGCGTTCGTGCTCCAGCGTCAGCCGGTAGCCCTTGGCGCCCAACTGGTGGGCGGCCAGCCAGCCGGTCAGTTGCAGCAGCAGTTGCTCGGACGCGGCCAGCACCCCCTCGGCGCTGTCGATGCGGCCGGGCAATTCGAGCGGTACGTCGAAGCACATCGGCGCGGCAAACCAGGCGAAGCGTTCGTGCGCCTCGCCATAGCCCGCGTCGAGCGTGTCGACCAGCAGCGGGCCGCAGCGCCGGCGCAGGCCGCCGCGCGGCAGGCCGCGCAGGTCGGCCAGCGTGCGGCAACCCAGCCCTTCCAGCCAATCCGGGCGCGTCAGCCGGGCGACGGTCTCGATGGGCAGGCCGTCGAGCAGCGCGGCCATGCGCTCGGGCCGCACCGCGCGCCGGATGCGGCCCGGCGGCGCACGGCGGGCATGCGCCGCCCGGGCGCCGGCCAGCCATGCCGCCCCGCGCCCCGTGGTGCCCGTGCCGATCTGCGGCACCAGCCCCAGGCAGCGCGCGAACTGCCGCACGGCCCGGCAGAGCGCGCGATGACCGCCGAACAGGCGCAGGCTGGCATGCGCTTCCAGCAGCACGGTCGCCTCGTCCACGAGATCCAGGCAGACATGCGGCGTCAAGGCCAGCAGCGCCAGCGCCAGCGCTTGCAGCAGCCGCACCTCGGCGGCCGGGTCGCGCTCCAGTTGCAGCGCATGCGGCACCAGCGCCTGCATGCCGGCCCGCCGCAGGCCAGGCTGCACGCCCGCGCGCGTGGCCGCCCGGTTGGCCGCCACCACGCGCTCCTGCTCCAGCACCACCACCGGCAAGGGCATCCCCGCCGGCCCGGCGGCCGGATCAGACCACCGGGGACGCAGCGCGTCGAGCGGCAGGCGAGGCAGATGCACCGCGATCCAGAACGGCATGATCAGCGTCGTCCGGCACATCGCCGGACGCAGGAGAGGACGACAACGACGCCAGCAGCGCCACGGTGGCCGGGTCGACGACAAACGGCTCGGCCGGCACCGCCGGCAGCGGCCGCACCGAGGCGCGACCGGCCTGCAGCGGATCGGCCAGGGGCAGCACCAGCGGCGTATCGCGCAACGGCCCCCGCCGCTTGTGGAAGGCGATGGACAGCGTATCGCCCGCGGCGGGCGCCAGCCCGAGCCGCAGCACCGCCGGCGACGATTCGCGCAGCGCCTGCACCGGACGGAACACCCAGATCGCGCTCTCGCCCGCCTGCGCCAGCACCTGCAGCCGGCGCAGCACGCCGGGGCGCGCCTGGTCCAGCCACAGCAGCACCCCGCCGAAAGCCTGGCTGCGCACGATCTGCTCGGCCGCCCACAGCAGGTCCGACGGCTTGGCCGCGCGCACCCAGACCACCTGCTCGGGTGAAAAATCCCAGCCGACCAGCCGCACCGCATTGGGCAGATAGGGCGGCCCGACCAGGGCGATGCGCTCCGCGCCGGCGCACAGCGCGGACAGTGCCGGCCGCAGCAGCCGGCATTCTCCGATGCCGGGCTGCGCGCACAACAGCTCGGTCAACCCGCCCAGCGGCCAGCCGCCGCCGGGCAACTCGGCGTCCAGCACGTCATGGCCGGTCGCCAGCACCCGCCCGACGCCCCGCGCCAGGCTGCCGGCCCGCCACAGCGCCGGGTGCAACTGCTCCGGCGACGGCACCGGGCGCGCATGCGGAAGCGCCCCGGCGGTCACCGGACCAGCGGCCGCATCGGCGACGGCATCGGCGGTAAAAAGAGACGGGGACTGCGCAAACATGGAGGCACCGCAGGGCTGAGTCGAAATACCGTATGGATATGTGGGGTATCCACCTAGCTCCACCATCCCAAGATAACTGGATGGATATACAGTGCCCGTATGCTACACCGTCTCAGTACGGTGCACCACATCCGCATACGTCACAGGGCCGGTGACGACCGCTTGCTGAAGCAGTCGATAGAACAAGAGGCCGCGCGAGCCCGAGGTGCGGCAATTGAAGCGGAACACGAATTCATCCAGATAGGCATCCAGATGCTCCGGCTGAACCGAGCCGTGATGCGTGCCGAGAATCCAGCGTTTGACCAGTGAGGCAACCCGGTGGACGCCAGCCATCGAAACATGAGCCGGCTCCTCGGCACCGAGCATCACATGGCGCTGGTGCAAGTTTTTCCGATGGCACCACCCGATACGGACGCCGGTGTACGTCAGGCGTACAACTGCACCCGCCCCCCTCGGCGCGTGCACCTTGACCTGGTCATCCTCCGTCCCGCCGCCGACATCAAGCCGCCGCGCACGCCAGCATCAGTTCCAGGTTCTGCACGGCCGCCCCTGAGGCCCCCTTGCCGAGGTTGTCGAACACCGCGCTCAGCAGCACCTGCCCATGCGCTTCGTTGGCGAACACGCCCAGGCGCAGGTCATTGCTACCGTTGAGGACCTGCGGGTCCAGGATCTCGAGCGCATCGGCCTCGGCCGGCGACATCACCCGGACGTGGCGCGCATCCGCGTAATGCTGTTGCAGGCAGTCATGCAGCCGCCGCGCCGTGGTGCCCGCGCGCAACAGGCGCAACTGCAACGCGACGGTCAGCACGATGCCCTGGCAGAACGCGCCATACGCCGGCACGAAGACGGGGCGCTCGGACAGCCCGGCATGCTGCGCGATCTCCGGCGTGTGCTTGTGCAGCAGCCGCAGGCCGTAGACCTGCAGCGCCGGGCCATCGCCTGCTGCGCTCTCGTATGCCTGCACCTTGGCGCGCCCGCCGCCCGAATAGCCGGAGATGGCGTGGATCGCCAGCGGATAGTCCGCCGGCAGCAGCCCGGCCTGCACCAGCGGGCGCAGCAGTGCGATCGCGCCGGTCGGATAGCAGCCGGGGTTGCTGACGCGCCGGGCCTCGGCAATCCGCCGCGCCTGCCCCGCCGCCATCTCGGGAAACCCATAGACCCACTGCGGATCCGTGCGATGCGCCGAGCTGGCATCGATCACCCGCACCGCCGGATTGACGATGGACGCCGCAGCCTCGCGCGCCGCGCCGTCGGGCAGGCACAGCAGCGCGATGTCGCAGGCGTTGATCGCCTCGGCGCGACGGCGCGCGTCCTTGCGCTCGGCGTCGGGCAAGCTCAGCAGGCGCAGATCGGTGCGGCCGCGCAGCCGCTGGTGGATCAGCAGGCCGGTCGTGCCCTGGTCGCCATCGATGAAGATCAAAGGGGTGGTGGTCATGGTGCGGACTCCTGGCAAGCGTGGATGGACACCGGCCCCACTGGACCCTGAACCCTGGCCCCTGGACGCTGCCGGCGCGATGGCCCATGATGGCGCCAGCCCCATCGTTAGAAAAGTTGCTTTTCGCAAACTATCAGTTCAGATTTCCTGAATTGACCGATCCGCCCCGCGCCACCGGAGATCACGCCCCATGCGCGAACTGAGCCTCGACCGCCTGCGCACGCTGATCACCATCGCCGACCTCGGCTCCTTTGCCGCGGCCGCGCAAGCCCTGCACCTGGCGCCCCCGACGGTGAGCCTGCATATCGCCGAACTGGAACAGCGGATCGGCGCCCCGCTACTGCTGCGCCGCCGCGGGCAGGTCCGCCCGTCGGGCATCGGCGAGACCCTGGTGAGCCGCGCGCGTCGCCTGCTCGCCGATGCCGAACAGGCGCTCGACGACATCCAGCGCCAAGTACTGGGCCAGGAAGGCCGCGTCCGGCTGGGCGCCTCCACCGGCGCCATCGCGCACCTGCTGCCGCAAGCCCTCGCCACCCTGGGCCGCACGCACCCGGGCATCGACGTGCAGGTGGCCGTCCTGACTTCGCAGGCCACCCTCGCGCAACTGGTGGGCGGCACGCTGGACATCGGCCTCGTCGCGCTGCCGCAGGCGGCGGTGGAAGGCCTCGTCGTGCGCGCCTGGCGACGCGACCCGGTGATGGCCTTCGTGCCCGCACACTGGACAACGCCCAAGCGCGCGACGCCCGATTGGCTGGCGGCCCAGCCGCTGATCCTCAACGATGCCAGCACGCGGCTGTCGCGCCTGACCGCCGAGTGGTTCGCCGCGGCGGGCAAGCATCCGCGCGCGCGCATCCACCTCAACTACAACGACGCGATCAAGAGCCTGGTGGCCGCCGGCTACGGCGCCACGCTGCTGCCGCACGAAGGCGGCATGGCGCCCCCGCCCGATGCGCGCATCGCCATGCTGCCGCTGCGGCCCGCGCTGTGGCGCCCGCTGGGCATCGCGCACCGCACCGGCACGCCGGAGCCGGCCACGCAGCCTGTGCTGGATGCGCTGTGGGCGCTCAGGCAAGGTTAGCGCGGGCGCACCGCACATGCGAGGCGCGCCACCCCTGCCGTATCATTTCCCTCCCAGCGTCCCACCGCGCAACGGTGCTTCCCTTCTCACCCGATCACATCGATCACACAGGACAGAGAACCGCATGAACGCCAGCCTTCCGCCCCCATTGCATCCGCCGGTCGGCGCCCGCGACGCCGTCCGCACGCTGCGTGCCTCGCGCATCCGCGAAGTCGCCAACGCCGGCTTCGGCCTGCCCGACGTGCTGCCGTTCTGGTTCGGCGAGTCCGACCGCGTCACCCCCGACTTCATCCGCGACGCCGCCGCGCAGGCCCTCGCGCGCGGCGCCACGTTCTACACGCACAACCTCGGCATCGCACCGCTGCGCAGCGCCCTGGCCGACTATGTGAGCCGGCTGCACGGCAGCACGTCGATGGAGCACGTCGCCGTCACCAGCGCCGGCGTCAACGCGCTGATGCTGGCAGCCCAGCTCGTGGTCGGCCCCGGCGACCGGGCCGTCACCGTCACGCCGCTGTGGCCGAACGTGGTCGAGATTCCCAAGATCCTCGGCGCCCACGTCGAGACCGTCTCGCTCGACTACGGCGCGCACGGCTGGACGCTCGACGTCGACAAGCTGCTCGCCGCCCTCACGCCCGACACCCGGCTGCTGACCCTCAACTCGCCCAGCAACCCGACCGGCTGGGTCATGTCCCGCGAAGCCCAGCAGGCCGTGCTCGCGCATTGCCGCCGGCACGGCATCTGGATCCTCGCCGACGAGGTCTACGAACGCCTCTACTACGGCAGCCAGCCCGCCGCGCCCTCGTTCCTCGACATCGCCGAGCGCGACGAACGCGTCATCTGCGTCAACTCGTTCTCCAAGTCCTGGCTGATGACGGGCTGGCGCCTCGGCTGGATGGTGCTGCCCACCGCCCTCACCGACGACCTGGGCAAGCTGATCGAATACAACACGTCGTGCGCACCGGCCTTCGTGCAGGAAGCCGGTGTCGTGGCCGTACGCGACGGCGAAGACTTCATACGCGGCGAAACCGCACGGCTGCGCACGGCGCGCGATCACCTGGTCGTCGCCCTCTCCGCGGTGCCCGGCGTGGATGTGCACGTGCCGGAAGGCGCCATGTACGTGTTCTTCCGCGTGCCGGGCGCGCAGGACAGCCTGGCGCTGTGCAAGCAACTGGTGCGCGAGGCAAGGCTCGGGCTCGCGCCCGGCAGCGCGTTCGGACCCGAGGGGGAAGGGTTCGTGCGGTGGTGCTACGCGTGCGATGTGGAGCGGCTCACCGCGGGTGTGGAGCGGCTGCGGGGGTTTCTGGGAGTGTAGCCCCCAAGAGCTTGAGTGCGATAGCTGGCGCTTGCCCTTTGAGCGCCACGTTTTTTCCGCCGATGGGCCCTGCCATGCAAGACTGGCCATCTTCGCCGTGATCCGCACTGCCAGTGGAAGCTGTTGGGCTGCCGCTAATGGTAAGACGGTAGGCAAATACAAATGGCGCCGGCAAGAGGCCGCCCCGGTTTCACGTCGAGGTCACCCACGCCGACCAAGGAGGACGGGCCGACCGCCGGCTACCGCGAGGCCCACCGACGCTATGTGTAGCGACTTGAAATCGAAACGGGCCGAGCTTGAAATCAGTGGCGTTTTCTGCTCGAAATAACTGCAACTGACGGATCGCGCGTACTCGGATTATCAGCAACTGCGTTGCATTCCATGTTCACCTGCTCACATTATTTGCGACTGACGAAGCTCAGATCGGGGGCCTGGCGGCCAGCATCTTGTCCTGCCGGGCCGCGGGCCTGCACCGGTTCCAGGGCGGTGCTGAACAACGCCTTGATCGCGACCGGCCTCGTGTCGAACTGCTTCACGAGATTCTCAAGGCGGTAGCCGGCGCGTCAACGCTGGCTCACCGGCTTTTCTGCTCTGGGTCCGCATGCGTCTGCCATGTGATTGAGCGCGGATCGGCGATCGTGTTGTCGCGTTGAGAAAAGCGCCCGTGCTGCGGTGCGATGTTCGGATCGTCTTCCCACGTGGCCTGCTGCGTGAACGTATCGGTTTTTCGATTAAATTTCAGATAATGATGGGCTGTCTTTCCACCCCAGTCCGACGATGGCAGAGAAATATAGTGGACTGCGTATTCGTTGTCCGTCAGATGGCCGCGCACGACATAGACGCCATAATGTTCTTCGCCCGGCGAAATGATCTTATAGATACCGTTATCGTAGTAATACAACGTCGCGTCGGGAAAAGGCTTCTTTTCGTACATCTTTTCATAGAACAATTTCTGTTCGACAGTCGGTTTGCCGAATTGCACCGTGATCGGCTGGGAGGGGGCGGCCGTGCTTTCCGCTGCACCAGCCGGCATCATTGCCAGAAACGTGGGGAACAACAGTATTTTCTTTATCATGAGAGGACTCCGGGTGGGAAGGGGTTTTGTCGGTCGCTGACTATCCAGGAAACGAAAGTTTGATGGGCGCCGGCGAACTATGATCGGGACGCATAAAAGGAAAAAGATCTCGTGGAACAGTTCGACGCAAAACCAATCGAGATCAAGGCGTTGTTCAGCAACGCCCTGGAACCGGTGCAGGCCGCGGCCCGGCAGGACAAGTGCTGGCCGCCAGGCTCCCGATCTGAGCTTCGTCAGCCGCAAATAATATGAGCACGTGAACATGGAATGCAAGCACAGCTGCTGATAATCCGAGTACGCGCGATCCGTCAACTGCAGTTATTTCGAGCAGAAAACGCCACTGATTTCAAGCTCGGCCCGCTTCGATTTCAAGTCGCTACAGCTATGCGGTGGGAAGCGGCCCCGGATTCGGCAAGCTGCCAAGCTGATCGCCGATGCGCGGCTGCAAATGCGCCCAGACCCGGCACACGATCTCCAGATCGAGCGCTTCAAGATCATCCGTCCACTCCTCCGGCATCAGACGCTCGGCGCCCAGTTTCTCGCTCATGCTGCTCCTTTCCTGCGCTCTGATGAACAGGGGAAACGTTCTATGCTGACCTGCCCGGTTTCTCCGAGACACTGCCCGCCGCCACGCTCCCCCAATACATCCACCCCAAGCTTATCGGCAGAAAGCGGCCTTGCCGGCTTTTAATAACGCAAGCCGCGCATTGCAGACAAAGCGATCGCCTGAAATATCCCGTACTCGACCAACAAGGCCAACGGTAGCAACAGAAGAAAACTGTAGAGATGCGAACGGGCGACGACCATCTGCCTTCGAAAGAGCATGGCGATCGCAAGTATCAGGCTGGGCAGCAAGGCGATGGGGACCCCCAGCAGACCCCCAGCACGAGAACGATCTCATTCACCCCGCGACTGTCAAGACCCACCACGCAGCACCCGGCAACCACGACAAAGCTCAAGAGATGAAATAGCGTGATGCGTATGCGTGCGTGTTTGATGCGGGCAATCCAATAGCCGATATAAGGCGGATAGGTCAGCGCTCCGCTGAACTGCACCAAAGGGGCCGTCACACCCGCCGCCACCAGCCTGTCATAGAGCAAGGGCGGGGTGAGCGTCACCAGACAGATCAGCACAAAGTGCAGACCAATTTTCGCGAAGATACGCATTCCGATTGCGGCACGGATGGATTCGGATTCGCGGCGAGAGCATGGCCGGCATGCGAAGGCATCAGCGCCCTCAGCCATGGCCGCGAACGGAGCCCTCATTCCGATTCACCCCGATCCGCCCTCGCCCACCGGTCACTGACTCGGACGACCGCTCCAAAGCGGATTCTTGCTGTCCGAGGCCAGCATCTGCGCAAGCACTTCCGCATCCGGGTCAAGATCGGCCTGGGAGGTACCCTTGCGAGTACGGGCAGTGGCTTTGCGCTTGGCCTTGTGGCCAGTCTTGCCGGAAACGTTCTTCTTGGCGGCGGCAGGCCCTGTGCCGCTCGAAGACGGGTTGGTCGAGACATGCGTCGCGCTGATGGCTGCGCACGACCATACTGCTGCGAACAGGGCGATGATGGATTTTTTTTGCACTGGATCTCCTTATCGACGTAATGCTTTCTACTTGTGAAACACCGTTGACGCAACAATCAAGGGCTAACGACTCCGGCTAGCTCCGGCATCGGCGGCATGGTCGGACGCAGCCGGATGCTCTTGAGCAGCGCATCAAACCGCGGACGTGCCTCGGCGTAGGGCGGCGCATCCGCGTTGAGCTTGGGATACGCTTCTCGACTCGCCGACTCCATCACCACCTCAATGGTCGGCAGAATCTGCGAACCCGACCAGCCGGCGTTGCCAGCGTAGGCGTGATATCCCTCGCGCGGCGGCTTGCCGGACCGCTGCGCTTGAACAACGACACCACCCTGCTCCGAAGTCAGCGCGCCAATCTTAACCGGGCGCGGACCCAAGCGCTGCGTCACCTTCATACCCTCAGGCGAGTTGCCGACCAGGCCTGCCATCGAGCGGCCCGTTGCATTGAGCAGCGTGGTTGCCGACGGTGTACCCGCGGGCACCGCTGCGAAATTGAGTTTGTAGATCACAGCAGGACTGTCGGCCAATCGGAACGTGCGTATTTCGGAGCAACGTGACCGACCGTTTCGGGATCGTGACCGACGATTTCGGGAACGTGACCGAGCGGACCGGAAGGCAGGATTGGCGTTGCGCATGACATCAACTACGCGGGCTATGCTCGCCGGCTTTTGCCGGAGAGAGCATGCCCGCGCACCGGATGAACATGCGCATGATCAAGGACGTTTTACGACTTAAATTCGACGGTGGTTTCTCGCATGATCGGATCGCCGCGTCGCTGGGCATTTCCAAGGGCGTCGTCACGAAGTACCTCGGCTTGGCCGGCGCCGCAGGGCTGGACTGGGCGAGCGCCAGCGACATGGACGAAGCCGAGTTGGAGCGACGGCTACTCGGCAAGCCCACGGGGCCGGCAGCGTACGCCCAGCCCGACTACGGGCGCATCCATCAGGAACTGCGCCGCAAGGGCGTGACCCTCACGTTGCTGTGGGAGGAGTACCAGGCCGACCTACCGCTATACGCAGTTCTGCGAGCACTACAAGGCGTTCACCAAACGCCTGAAGCGCTCGATGCGGCAGATTCACCGTGCCGGGGAGAAGCTGTTCGTCGACTTCGCCGGCCCCACCTTGCCGCTGACCACCGGACGCCGCGCACACATCTTCGTGGCGGCCATGGGCGCGTCCAGCTACACATTCGCATGCGCGACGCCAGCCGAAACGATGGAGGACTGGCTGAGCGGCATTGCACGCGCGCTGGCCTTCTATTGCGGCGTGCCGCAGCTGATCGTGCCGGACAACCCGCGCGCGATGATTGCCGATCCTGATCGCTATGAGCCGCGCGCAGGCGACACCGTGCTGGACTTCGCACGTCGCTACGGCACCTCATTCCTGCCGGCGCGCGTGTATCGCCCGCAGGATAAACCGAAGGTGGAAGTTGCAGTCCAGGTGGTCGAGCGCTGGATCATGGCGCGCCTGCGTCATCACCGGTTTGCGTCGATCCAGTCGGTCGATGATGCGATCCGGCCGCTGCTGAAGAACCTGAACGAGCGCCCGTTCCAGAAGCTGCCGGGATGCCGTGCCAGCGCATTCGCCCAGCTCGACGCGCCGGCACTGCAGCCGCTGCCACTCCAGCCCTATGAGCTCGCGCGCTTCAAGACGGTGACGGTTCACATCGACTATCACGTCGAGATCCACAAACACCGCTACAGCGTGCCGCACGCGCTGGTCGGCCTCAAGCTCGATGCGCGCATCACGGCAGGCGCTGTCGAACTGTTGCATCGCGGCCGCCGCGTTGCCAGCCACGCCCGCAATGACCGCGCGGGCGGCTACACCACGGTCGTCGAGCACATGCCGGCGGCACACCGCGCCCATCTCGAATGGACGCCGCAGCGGCTGATTCACTGGGGGCAGCAGATTGGCGCGGCCACCGGTGCGCTCGTCACCCGGCTGCTGCAGGAACAACGCCACCCCGAACACGGCTATCGGGCGTGCCTCGGCTTGCTCTCACTCTCCCGTCGCTATGGCCGCGAACGCCTCGAAGCGGCCTGTGCGCTGGCGTTGGAACTGGGCGTGCATCGTTACCGCCATGTGCGCGACATCCTGATCAACAACCGCGACCGCGCTGCGGCGGCCACACCTGCCGACTGGATCAGCCCGAGCCACGCACATGTACGCGGCCCCGGCTACTACCAATAAAGAGAACCCGCCATGATGATGCAACAGACACTGACGCAACTACGCGCCCTGAAGCTGGAAGGCTTCGCTGACGGCCTGGAAGAACAATTGACGCAGCCCGGCGTGGCCAGCCTGAGCTTCGAGGAGCGCTTGTCCCTGCTGGTCGACCGGGAAGCCAACTGGCGCGATGATCGGCGCCGGACCCGGCTGCTCAAGCAGGCGCGCCTGAAGTATCCGCAGGCCGCCATCGAGGACCTCGACACCCGCTCCGGCCGAGGTGTAGACCCGCGCGCACTCATGAGCCTGGCCCTTGGCGATTGGGTTGAGGCCGGCTACAGCCTGCTCATCAGCGGCCCAACCGGCGCGGGCAAATCCTGGCTCGCTTGCGCCCTGGCGCAATACGCTTGCCGGCGCGGGCATTCGGCGCTGTATCTGCGCGTGCCGCGACTCGGCGAGGAGCTGCGTGTGCTGCACGGCAACGGCGGCTTCACCAAATGGCTGCTGCAGGTCGCCCGCGTTGATGTCCTCTTGCTGGACGATTGGGGAATGGCACCGCTCGACGCGATGGTTCGGAACGATCTGCTTGAGATGATCGACGACCGCTCGGCAGGCAAGGCCACCATCGTGACCAGCCAGTTGCCGATCGAGCACTGGCATGGCTGGATCGGTGACGAGACGATTGCAGATGCGATGCTCGACCGTCTCATGCAGCGCCATCACCGCATCACGCTCACCGGTGAATCGCTCAGAAAGACATCTCCTAAACCCAACATCCCGGAGCCTGAACTCGACCAGAACTGACACGCAACCCTACAATCAACACCGCGCAACGCCTATCCCGCCAAATCGGTCACGTTCCCGAAATGACCGGTCACGTTCGCCGAAATCCGCAGGAACGAGGCGGAAATCTCGTTGCCGAACGTGCCATCATCGCGCAGGAAGGCGTAGGGCAGGCAGAAGCCACGCTCCTTGGGAATCTCATAGAGATCGCGCGCCTGCAACTGGCCGATCAGCTTGCGCAGGGCAGCTTCGGCTGAGATCCACTGAGCCTCCGTCGGGTCCTCATTGTTTTTAAGGCCCCGTAGCATGGACTTGAACGCAACAAGATGCTTGCCGAGTACGATTGAGCCCCTCAGATATGAGGAAGCCAGCTTGTGATCATCGGAACGGTAGGCCGCACTGTCAGGCCGTCCCAGATCAATAGCTTTCTGGTAGCGGTCCGCCTTAAGACACCTCGTTATACAGAAGTCAGGGACTGCGCTCTGAGCGCTTGAATCGTAGAAGCGGCGTCCATGGTGCGCTGCAGGCCGATCCAGATGGTCTTGGCGCCGGGCTCACCATCGCTCTTGCGTCCGAGGAAGCCGCCGAGCGAGGCCACCAAGCGGATCATCTGGTTGAGCGTGACCGGCGTTTTCGGCGCAGTCTTCTTGGCCAGCAGATGGGCGCCTCGTATTTCGTCAGCATCGAAGAACAGCGCGGCATCCAGGTCCGGACACGCCCGACCCAGCCGCATCAGCCGGGCAATGCGCCAAGCCACGATCATGTACAGCACCAGCGCGCGCTCGACTCGATCGATTTGCGCTAGCTGCAAGGTCTCGACCTTGCACCCGGTCTTGAGCACGTGGAAGAACATCTCGATCTCCCAGCGCGCTCGGTACCAATCCACCAGCTCGATGATGGCCTGCGCATCCAGCGCCTCGCGGTTGGTCAGCAGCCGCCACACCACGGGCTTGACGCCGGCCCGCGCTCCGATCTCCCGTGCCTCAATGCAGGTCAATTCCACGCCACCATGGCCGGCCAGCTTCACCCGTTGTGCGCGCAAGGCTTGCGTGACCTGGCGCGCCGGGCTGCCTGCGCGTCGCGGCAACGTGAAGGTGAGTTCCCCAAGCTTGGCACTGGCCTGCAGGCGATCCCACAGCTTGCCCGCCTCGTCCAGACTGCGGTCATGTCGGCAGCGAATCAGCCAGTCAGCCGGGTGTCCCAGCGCCTGCGCACGTGCCATCAGCGCACCGATATCCCCTTCGCGGTCCACCACGTAGACCAGGCGGGTGTGGGGCAACCGCGCAGCTTGCTCGGCCACCCGCTCATACCCTTCGATCCAGCGTACGCTCTCCTTGAGCCCGCCCCGTGAACCATCCGCCTCGCGGGGCTCCCGCGCCCACATCCACGCGTCGAGCACACCCAGCGGCTCGCGATCGGGTGTCACCGCATAGGTCGGATGCAAATACATCCCCCGTTGCACTTCATAGCTCAATGGACCCAGCCCCTCGATCTCCTGTCCATTGAAGTCCAACTCGGTTGTATCCGCGATGCATAGCACCACCGGATGCGCGCCAGCCCGCTGCGCTGTGCGCTCCCAGTGCGGCTGCATTACGTCGCGCCAATCGATCTCCGTATTGCCCAGAAAGCGATAGGCCCCAACCGTCTCGCTCCAACCATCACACGCCCCGGGGATGCTCGCCGTGGGGTGCGCCGACAACCGCTTGAGCAGCTCCTTGGCGCGCCGGTCCCGGCGCGGATCGCCCTGATACAAACTCTCGAATTCCTCGTCCACCCCATCGTCTTATACACAAGTCCGCCCCCAATCGCCGGCGCCGGCAGGTTAGTTGAGGAAGGCCAAGGCTTGTAAGCCGGCGCCACCTCGCGTTTACTCTCGCTTTTTGCGTGAACGCCTTGGCCCTGGAAGCCCCCTGCTGGACGGAAGCTGAATTTCCCGACCTCGACCTTGGCGACGCGCGCCTGAACAAGCGAGCGAGGACCTTGATGGAACGATTGGCGGCCAAGCCGACGGCCGGCGTGCCGCAGGCATGCCGGAGCTGGGGCGAGACGATTGCGGCGTATCGCTTCTTCGACAACGACGAGGTCGAGTGGGAAGCGATCCTGGAGCCGCACTGGCGGCAGACCGAACGGCGCATGGCAGCGCACCCGGTCGTGCTGTGCCTGCAGGACACCACGGAGCTGGACTTCAATGCTCGGCGGGTGACCGGGCTTGGGCCGCTGTCCTACGAGGCGCAGCGCGGAATGTACCTGCACCCGACCTACGCGGTGACACCCGGGCGCGTGCCCCTGGGCGTGCTCGATGCGTGGATGTGGGCGCGTGAGCCCAAGGACGCGCAAGGCAAGCGCGGCGGCATGAAGGAGAGTCGGCGCTGGATCGAAGGTTACGAGCGCGTGGCCGAAACCGCGTCGAGCCTGCCGCACACGCGCCTGGTGTATGTGGCCGATCGCGAAGCGGACATGATCGCGCTGATGGTGCGCGCGCAGGAGTTGGGCACGCCGGCGGACTGGCTGATTCGCTCGACCCATGATCGCGCGCTGCCCGAAGGAGCCAAGCTGTGGGCCACGGCCAGCGAGGGTGAGGCGCTCGGCGAGATTGCCTTCACGATGGGCTCGCGCCATGGCGTGCGCGCCCGCCCGGTGCGCCAGCACGTATGGCTGCGGCGCATCGAGTTGCCGGCGGGCGACGGCCGCAGCGTGGCGGCGACGTGCCTGGTGGCACGCGAGTTCGACGCGCCGGCCGGTGTCAAGCCGATCGAATGGCGCTTGCTGACCAACCGCGAAGCCACGACTTTGGCGCAAGCCATCGAGTTGATCGACTGGTATCGGGCGCGTTGGGAAATCGAGATCCTGTTCAACGTGCTGAAGAACGGTTGCCGCGTCGAGGCATTGCAGTTGGGCGCCATCGAGCGGCTCGAACGTGCTCTGGCGATGTTCCTGGTCGTGGCTTGGCGAATTGCCTACCTGATGCGCAAGGGGCGCGCCTGCCCCGATCTGGATGCCGAACTGTTCTTCGATCCTGACGAGATTCGCGGCGCGTACTTGCTCACCGGGCTCAAGCAGCCCGCCAAGCCAAAGCTCAATGAGGTGCTGCGCCTGATCGCGCGCCTGGGCGGCTTTCTCGCTCGCAAGGGCGATGGCGAACCGGGCGCGAAAGCTATCTGGCTCGGACTCAAAGAGGTTCATGTCGCTGCAAAAACCTTGCGGGCATTACGGGCGGGCGCAAGCGCGGACTGTTGTGTATAAGCCGATGCGTCCACCCACGCTCCAGAATCGCCGGCCATCTCGGCTCCAAATCCAGTGAGTAAACGCGAATCCTCGATCGCTTACAACCCCGGGGCCGTCAACTTCGGACGACTTCTGTATAACGAGGTGACCTCAACCGTACGCGTGTCTCCTTGCTGCACCGCTATATGCAGCAGGGCATCGCCATTTGAATCGACGTAGGTCAGAGGATCGATCGAGGCGTCCGGATCCTCGACCTCGTAGTTCGTTAAGTAGCTGTACTTCTCTTGTAGTTCTCGGGTCGCTTCTTTCGTAAGTTTCATGAGCAATCAAACGTACGTCGAAGGCTGTCCGCCACTGTTTCTATCAAGGATAGTCAGTCCAGAAGTTTCCCTCCTGAATTGACTTGAACGCTAGCCAGCGCTCTTTTGCGGTGGCGCCCCCATCAAAACCATATGCGGATTGCCCGCCCGCTTCCAAGAGCAGGTTCTCGATACCCGTCTGCTCCAATACGTGGGCCATTTGCATTGGCGTCTCACCATACTCATTCTCGGCGCACACATCCGCCCCTTTAAGTAGAAGGAGGTGAACGGCGTCTGAACTCCCTGCAAGCACCGCATAGTGAAGCGGTCTAAGCCCAAGGTCGCCTATCGCGTTTACATCTGCGCCTGCCTGGACCAGCTCCTCGATATCATCGCAGCAATTGGCGAAGGAGGCTAAGTGAATCACCTGAGATCCAAATGCGCCAACTTGCGCGACCTCCTTTATTTCATCCCCAATGAATTCAACGTGTCGTGAATATTTTCTCAAAACCTCATTAATCACAATCCCTCACTTGCAACCGGTACAGATCGCATTGTATCTATCTTTTAGACCATTTATTCTATTCTTTATCTCCTCAATCTTTTGAGCATGCCTACCCGGTGAATACATAGCATCAAAGTACGTGTACCTGTCAATTGAGTTTTGAAGCGAGTCAATCATCTTATTGATCCGGCATCAATGCACTTGAATCCATCGTCTTATACACATCTCGCCGCACCCCTTAAAAATCAATGACTTACTGGAGCCGGCTTGTGAGCGCCGAACCGCCATCATTCAGCGGTCGACAACCCGCAGCGCCTTATTTCAAGGGGTTCCAGGAGGGTGCGCTCAAAAATGAGGCAAGAGTTATGTATAAGACGATGACTTGAATCAAGCCGCATAGCGGATAGGCTCATGCTCAAAGTATTTTCTGACGCGTGCGGGTTGCCGCTGCACGCTTCGCAGATGGCTGGAAGTTGCCTTGACCAACTGCAGCTTGGTTCGTGCCGGCGCGAGCTTGGTGACAGCCTGCTTCAGGTCGGCATTGAGCATCTCATCCGGGTTGAGCTCGGGGCTGTAGCTGGGCAGGTAGAACACTTCGATGCGTTCCTTGTTGGCTTGCAGCCACTCCTTGACCGGCTTGGCGTGATGCACGCGCAGGTTCTCCAGCACGAGGAAGATCTTCTTCTTGGCCCCGCGAATGAGCCGTTGCATGAAGTCGATCAGGATGTCGGCATTGAGCGCGCCATCGAAGATCTTCCAACGCATCTCGCCCTTGTTGGTGACGGTGGAGATCACCGACAAGCCGTGCCGCTTGTTGCTCACGCGAGAGCCCCCTGGGGGCATAGCTGCGCCCGCGCACGTCGTCGCTGCGCAGCCCGCTCTCGTCGCCCCAGTGAATCTCGGCGCCTTCGGCTTTGGCCCGCGCAGCAATGACTGGGTAGTCGTGTTCGAGCCATTTCTTCACCGCCGCAGGCGACTGCTCGTATGCCTTGCGCATCGGCTTTTGCGGCGTGAAGCCCCAGCGCGACAGGTACAGCCCCACCGTGCGTACCGCCAGCCGAATGCCGAAACACTGCTCCATCAGTTGGCCCACCGCCGCGCGTGTCCACAGCGCGTAGGGCATCTTGAGCTGGTCCGGTGTCTTGTCGGCAATCAGTTGGCGCACCAAGAGTTCCTGCGTCACGTCCAACGACCGCCCCTGACCTGGCTTGCGTCCTCCCGGCGCGGCGCGCAGACCCTTCGCTCCCAATGCCTGGTGCCGCTTGCAGATGTCGAACACGCCCGTGCGGCTCAGCCCGGTCAACTCAGCGATTTCCTCGTACGTGCGCCCTGCGCGACGCAGCCGGATTACCTGAACTCGCCTCTCGTGCCTCGCCTCTGGCGACAGCGTTCTCATGTCGGTCGTTTCCATCTCTCCGACATCAGGGCGCAAACCGAAATTTCAAGTCCATTCATACCGAATCAATAGAAAGCTCAGAACAATTCGCCTCAGGTGGCGGATTTGGTGGAGTGCATCGAGCTTTCGCGGCCTCGTACTGCCTCTGTCGCCGATTGGCGGGGTCATGCATTGACGAGTTTTGATTGGATGCCGCTGCCGTGCACCTATCAATCGCACCAGCGATTAATGGTTGCGCCCACGGGTTGACATACCGATCAGTCAACAAATAACTGCCAACGCCTATTGCACCAATAGCCGCCACAGCGCAGGCACTGCCGCCAGTTGCGGCGCACGCAGCACCTACGCCTGGCAGCGATATTCTGACTACGTCATTAGCTACTGCAGTTTGCAAACCCATCGGGTCCGTGGCGCCCAACGGATTCCCGCCCACATAGCTGTATCAGCGCCTATCCTTAATATCCAAGCGAACGTCAACCGGTTTTTTTCCTGCACCTGACACCTCTACCTCTGCCTGGGGCGAATAGAGAAAAACCCGAGCCACGTCTGCGTAAATCACCAATTGAGCATCACCATCCCAAGTAAGACGCAGTCCCACCACTTTATCCGCTCGAAATACGGGGGCACCTTCAATGCTCTGCCCCCTCCCGGCGAGGTAGATTTCGGTCGGCGTCGCAACTGTCGCATCGGTTTCCCGCGCTGCCGAAACTGCGTCCACCAAGCCATTCGGACTTGGCACACGCGCTACCTCCGTGATTTTTGGTGTGCAAGCCCCCGCGAGCAATGAAACTACAATCGCAATAGCGATATTCAGCATCATTTTCATGATGGGCACCTGCAACGAGCGTATTCAATGCCGTGACGGATTTGCTCTTGGTCGTCGGGATCATCGCCGTAGGGCGAGCTACCCAACGGGTGGCCCCACGCTGGTTTCGAAGTGCCAGCTTGGCGCTGAGCCCAACCCGCCATCCGATAAAGGATCGTGTCAGGAAAGCCAAATGCCGCGCCGGTAGCTCCATAGTTGAAGTTCCCGAGATCTTGATACTGAGCCCCCTGTTGCTTGTAGTCCCAAGGGCCTTTATTACGAACTTGGTCGTAGAACCAGAAAGGGTTGTAGTGGTTCCGGGCCTCTCGAATGTTCTTGTCCACTTCGCTGTCTTTTGTGCATGAAGCTTGGCTCTCCGGCATTACCGGAGGTGTTGGGCAACTGCAGGGCTTAGAGCCATCGGCTTATACACAACAGTCCGCGCTTGCGCCCGCCCGTAATGCCCGCAAGGTTTTTGCAGCGACATGAACCTCTTTGAGTCCGAGCCAGATAGCTTTCGCGCCCGGTTCGCCATCGCCCTTGCGAGCGAGAAAGCCGCCCAGGCGCGCGATCAGGCGCAGCACCTCATTGAGCTTTGGCTTGGCGGGCTGCTTGAGCCCGGTGAGCAAGTACGCGCCGCGAATCTCGTCAGGATCGAAGAACAGTTCGGCATCCAGATCGGGGCAGGCGCGCCCCTTGCGCATCAGGTAGGCAATTCGCCAAGCCACGACCAGGAACATCGCCAGAGCACGTTCGAGCCGCTCGATGGCGCCCAACTGCAATGCCTCGACGCGGCAACCGTTCTTCAGCACGTTGAACAGGATCTCGATTTCCCAACGCGCCCGATACCAGTCGATCAACTCGATGGCTTGCGCCAAAGTCGTGGCTTCGCGGTTGGTCAGCAAGCGCCATTCGATCGGCTTGACACCGGCCGGCGCGTCGAACTCGCGTGCCACCAGGCACGTCGCCGCCACGCTGCGGCCGTCGCCCGCCGGCAACTCGATGCGCCGCAGCCATACGTGCTGGCGCACCGGGCGGGCGCGCACGCCATGGCGCGAGCCCATCGTGAAGGCAATCTCGCCGAGCGCCTCACCCTCGCTGGCCGTGGCCCACAGCTTGGCTCCTTCGGGCAGCGCGCGATCATGGGTCGAGCGAATCAGCCAGTCCGCCGGCGTGCCCAACTCCTGCGCGCGCACCATCAGCGCGATCATGTCCGCTTCGCGATCGGCCACATACACCAGGCGCGTGTGCGGCAGGCTCGACGCGGTTTCGGCCACGCGCTCGTAACCTTCGATCCAGCGCCGACTCTCCTTCATGCCGCCGCGCTTGCCTTGCGCGTCCTTGGGCTCACGCGCCCACATCCACGCATCGAGCACGCCCAGGGGCACGCGCCCGGGTGTCACCGCGTAGGTCGGGTGCAGGTACATTCCGCGCTGCGCCTCGTAGGACAGCGGCCCAAGCCCGGTCACCCGCCGAGCATTGAAGTCCAGCTCCGTGGTGTCCTGCAGGCACAGCACGACCGGGTGCGCTGCCATGCGCCGTTCGGTCTGCCGCCAGTGCGGCTCCAGGATCGCTTCCCACTCGACCTCGTCGTTGTCGAAGAAGCGATACGCCGCAATCGTCTCGCCCCAGCTCCGGCATGCCTGCGGCACGCCGGCCGTCGGCTTGGCCGCCAATCGTTCCATCAAGGTCCTCGCTCGCTTGTTCAGGCGCGCGTCGCCAAGGTCGAGGTCGGGAAATTCAGCTTCCGTCCAGCAGGGGGCTTCCAGGGCCAAGGCGTTCACGCAAAAAGCGAGAGTAAACGCGAGGTGGCGCCGGCTTACAAGCCTTGGCCTTCCTCAACTAACCTGCCGGCGCCGGCGATTGGGGGCGGACTTGTGTATAAGACGATGCCCTCCAGCCCATCGTCTTATACATAACTCTTGCCTCATTTTTGAGCGCACCCTCCTGGAACCCCTTGAAATAAGGCGCTGCGGGTTGTCGACCGCTGAATGATGGCGGTTCGGCGCTCACAAGCCGGCTCCAGTAAGTCATTGATTTTTAAGGGGTGCGGCGAGATGTGTATAAGACGATGGCTTAGAGCCTGTTTGGAAATGCGCGGATATCAGCAAGAACAGGCTCCGCAACGACGGGAAAGGTCCGTTCAGGCGCCAAATTTGCTTGCATTTTAGGCAAATCAAGCGCCGATGCGGTAGCTGTGCGTCCCCGTCGGGCAATTTCCAAACGGGCTCTTAGGTGGACCTCCCTTCCCCCAGGTGGGCGCACCACCATAACTTCCCGGTGCAACACCCATGAGACCCCAGGGATCTACACGCGATGCGGGGCTGCCATCGACATATGCGTAGATGTTCTACTACGCACGTCATGCACAACAAAAGCCGATGCAGATCGCTCCGGCACCGGCTCTCCTCAGCCAATCATCTGGCTGTTGATTTGCACCGAATCCTGACCCACCCGAGGTAGGTTTTTGCATCGAATGTTGACCCACGTGTAGAACACTGTCCCGCTCGGCAACGAGCGGGAGATCGGAGTGATCGACGTGGCCATATTGAGCATCATTCGACGCTGGCACCTTCGCGACCAGATCCCGCTGCGCGAGATCGCCAGGCGCCTGGGCATCTCCAGGAACACCGTCAGGCGCTATCTGCGCGCTGACGTCACAGCACCGGCCTATCCTGCTCGGCACAGTCCGAGCAAGCTCGACGGCCATGCCGCCAAGCTCTCCGCCTGGCTCAAGACCGAGGCTAACAAGCCACGCAAGCAACGGCGCACACTCAAGCAGATCCACACTGATCTGTGTGCCTTGGGCTTCACCGGCTCCTACGATCGCGTTGCCGCATTCGCTCGCCGCTGGCGCCAGGAACAACAGGAGCAAGCCCGCACGTCGGGGCGCGGCACCTTTATCCCGCTGCGCTTCGCAGAAGGTGAGGCCTTCCAGTTCGACTGGAGCGAGGACTGGGCGATCATCGCCGGCGAGCGCACCAAGCTGCAGGTGGCCCAGTTCAAGCTGAGCCACAGCCGCGCCTTCTTCCTACGCGCGTATCTGCTGCAGACCCACGAGATGCTGTTCGATGCCCATCACCACGCCTTTGTGGCCTGGGGCGGCATCCCGCGCCGTGGCATCTACGACAACATGAAGACCGCCGTGGATCGCGTGCGCCAAGGCAAGTTGCGTGACGTCAACCTGCGCTTCAGCACCATGGTCAGCCACTACCTGTTCGACGCCGAGTTCTGCAACCCGGCCTCGGGCTGGGAGAAGGGGCAGATCGAGAAGAACGTGCAGGACAGCCGTCACCGCATCTGGCAGCGCCTGCCGGCATTCGGTTCGCTGGCTGCGCTCAATGACTGGCTGGCTGACCAGTGTGTGTGCCTGTGGCAGCAGACCCGCCATCCTGAACTGGACATGACCCTCTGGGAGGCCTGGTCGCTGGAGCGGCCACACCTGATGCCGGTCGGGCAGCCGTTCGATGGCTTTGTGGAGCACACCAAACGCGTCTCACCAACCTGTCTGGTGACCTTCGAGCGCAACCGCTACAGCGTGCCGGCCTCGTTTGCCAACCGGCCCATCAGCCTGCGCGTCTATGCCAATCGGCTCGTGTTCGTCGCCGAGAGCCAAGTGATTGCCGAGCACGTGCGGCACATCGACCGCAGCCATCATCCGGGGCGCACGATCTATGACTGGCACCACTACCTCGCGGTGCTGCAGCGCAAGCCCGGCGCACTGCGCAACGGTGCACCGTTCGCCGAACTGCCCGAGGGCTTCCGGCGCCTCCAATCCACATTGCTCAAGCGACCCGGTGGCGATCGCGAGATGGTCGAGATCCTGGCGCTGGTGCTGTTGCACGACGAGCAGGCTGTGCTGACTGCAGTGGAGCTCGCGCTAGAGGCCGGTGCCCCGTCCAAACAAACCATCCTGAACATCCTCAGTCGCCTCCTGGAAGGCGAGCCCGTGGCGCCAATCACTTCACCGCAGGCGTTGGCACTGCACGTCGAACCGCAGGCCAACGTCGGCCGCTATGACCGACTGCGCGACCGGGAGGTGCATCATGCAGCATGAGGTCATGTTGGAGATGCTGAAGTCATTGAAGCTGCACGGCATGGCGCAGGCGCTGGGCGACCTGGCGGCGCAGGACTCGCCGGCCTACCAGTCGGCCGTGGCCATCCTGTCGCGTTTGCTCAAGGCAGAGCTCACCGAGCGCGAGGTGCGCTCGCTGGCCTATCAGATGAAGGTGGCGCGCTTCCCGGCCTATCGAGACCTGACCGGCTTCGACTTCAGTTGCAGTGAGGCCAACGAGGCACTGGTGCGGCAGTTGCACCGCTGCGAGTTCCTGGAGTCGGCACACAACATCGTGCTGGTCGGCGGCCCAGGTACCGGCAAGACCCACCTCGGCACCGCCATCGGCGTGCAAGCCGTGGAGCACCATCACCGCCGGGTGCGCTTCTTCTCGACTGTGGAGTTGGTCAACGCGTTGGAATTGGAGAAGACCTCCGGTAAGCCAGGCCATCTGGCCACGCGACTCATGTATGCCGACTTGGTGATCCTCGATGAGCTGGGCTATCTGCCGTTCAGCCAGACCGGCGGCGCATTGCTATTCCATCTCATCAGCAAGCTCTACGAGCGCACCAGCCTCGTCATCACCACCAATCTGAGCTTCGGCGAATGGTCCAGCGTCTTCGGGGACGCCAAGATGACCACCGCGCTATTGGACCGCCTCACGCACCACTGCCACATTGTTGAAACCGGCAACGATAGCTATCGTTTCAAGCACAGCACCACCCAGCCCAAGAAGGAGAAACGCACCGCCAAACAACCCGCACAAAGCGACACCTAACAGCCTTTGGGGTGGGTCAGTTTTCGATGCAAATCCTGGGTCAGGATTCCGTGCAAATCAACACCGTTGGGTCAGTTTCACTGACGGGGTTGCCGTTCACATATGCGTATCTTCCGCTTTTTTAACCGCTTAAAGCACCTCGTCATCCCATTGATGAGTCACGCGGTTCCACTTAACAAATCCAATTGGAAATGTTTGTATTTCCAAGAAGTAGGAATTTCCATCGGCCGTCGCCTTGTAGACGTATCGCGCTCGAAATCGCAAGCGTTTTTCTGTTTTTTTTGAGTGCAACGAAGGTATTTCCGATAAATCCTTTGGATATTTATTGTGGTTAAGCTTGAACTCCTCAACGCCTGATGCTATTTGCATACCATCGACTCGATTTTTCCCGTTCATTAATCCACCGACCGCCCCTCCAATTATTAGCGCGCCCAGCGAAATCATCATTGACAAAAGAAGTTTTTTGAACGCACCCTGAAATCTTTGCATGCATGCATATATTATCAACCCAATGATTTGCGCAATAAAAAACAAAGGCAAAACAATGAATTCAAAATTATATACATCAAACGCAACCAGACCCATGCAAAGCACCAGCATTGATGCAGGATATCCAAATTTTGGTCTGTTCATTATTTTTCGCAGTCACAATTATCGTCAGCACCAGACTCTGAAATCGGAATGCCTAACGCCCCCTCCATCCCCGCCAATTCTCCATCCTTGGTAGGAGGCGTTGTAGACATTGGAACCAAATCTGGCAAACGAGCAATCTTCGTTAATTCATGGACAATAACGCCACCTACTGCTAAAGCGGCACCCGACTCCATGCGAAGTTGTTCTGCATATAGGTAGTGCTCGGCATTTCTGCGATTCAAGTCTTCAGGATGAGCGTTTCGATCTGCGCGCGATGCACCCCAGGCTCCAAGTGGCGATTTCCTGTATTTTCTTATAAAGCAATCTCTTTTTTCTGTATTCTCCGATGTCCAAGATAAGTTCGGCACATACAGCCCTGTCGGGTCAGTCCAACTGATCGGATTGCCTTTGACATAGCCGTATATAGTTGGCCCTGACGCAACCCGTCGTACCCACCGCCCACTTCCCTAGGCACAGCAACGCTTTGCGGGCAGTTTGCCCAGGGCCTTGCCCTCCGTCCAGTTAATTTTTCTTCTAGAAGCGGTTTTCGGCCACGCACGCGCGGCAGGCACGGTTGGCCTGCGGCATGGCGGCTAAAGAATCGGGTACGGGCGCGCCGGCTGGAGCACCGGATGTGGCTTCAGGGAATGGGGGCAGCGCGGCGCGTGGCAGCGCTCGATCAGCCGTCGTCGCGGCCCAGGGCGTCCAGCAGCACCTCGGCGTCAGTGTCGGCAGCAGGCACGTCCTCGCGCTGCAACCTGGCCGGGTGGGTGGCGTCGTGGATCGCCCGCAGGTGCTCGATGGAGACGTGCGTGTAGATCTCGGTGGTGTTGAGCTGGGCGTGGCCCAGCAAGGCTTGCAGCACGCGCACGTCGGCGCCGGCCTCCAGCATGTGCGTGGCCATCGCGTGGCGCAGCAGGTGCGTGGCGCCCGGCTTCTGGATGCCGGCGAACTCCATGTAGCGCTTGACGTGGCTCGCCACGAACTCGGGGCTCACGGCCTCGCCGTAGTCGGTCACGAACAGCGCTTGCTGCTGCCCTACGATCAACTGCGGCCGTGCTTCGGTCAGGTAGCGGTCCAGCCAGGCCAGCGCCCGCTCGCCGATCGGCACCACGCGATCCTTTGCGCCCTTGCCATCGCGCACGAACACCAGCCGCCGCGTCGCGTCCACGTCGTACAGCGCCAGCCCCGCCACCTCCATGCGGCGGATGCCGGTGCTGTAGAGCAATTCCAGCATGGCGCGATCACGCAGGCCGTAGGGCGTATCGGGGTCGGCTTCGGCCAGGATCGCCTCGACCTCCTGCACGCTGAGGATCGCGCGCGGCAGGTGCTTCGGCAGCTTGGGCAGGTCCAGCTCGGACGCCGGGTTGTACAGGATGTGGTTCTCGCGCGCGAGCCACTTGAACCAGGTCTTGAGCGGCGCCAGCGCGCCGTGCTGGCTGCCCAGCGTCAGCGGTGCGCCGTTGGGCTTGCGGTAGTAGAACAGGTGGCGCTGGTAGCGCTCCAGCACGATCTTGGTCACGTCGGCCGGCTGGGCGATGCCGCGTTCCTCGCACCACACGATGAAGCGGCGGATGGAGATGCGCCGCGCACGCACGGTGTCAGCGCTGTAGCCGGCCACCAGCAGCGCCTCGAAGTGCGCTTCCATGTAGCGCGTGAGCACCAGGTGCGCCAGCGGATCGACGGCGCGTTTCCTGGGGCCGGCCGGCTTCACCGCCGACGGCTTGCGGGTTTTCAGGCGTTGCCCGGCTCGCGGCATGTCACGCCCCGGCGGCGGCTAAGGGGATCATGGCCGGCTGCAAGTACGATGCTGTCTTGCTGCCCTGGGGGTGCCGCGTGTCCGGCAGGTTTTTCGGGGGATGGCGGGAAGCCGTGCCGGTATTGGCATGGCGGGCAATGGCCCCGTCTGACCGGGGGCCGACCCGGCGCCGACTGCGCCCCGACCAGCATCCGACCGCGCATCGTTGTGCCCCGACCGCTGGCCGTCGTACAGGTGAGCCGGATCGAGCAGGCCGGAGAGATAGGGCACGTTGCCGCCGTCGCCGTCGTACAGCAGCTCATAGACGTGGCCCTGGCCTTGTCGGTGCACCACCAGGTATTCCAGCTCGGCCAGCCGCGCCAGGTGCACCTTCAGTTGCGTGTCGCCCCAGCCGGTGGCCTCGCGCACGTCCTTGCGGGTGAAGCGGTATTCCGGGTGCGGCACGCCCTGCGCCTGGGCGCGCTCCAGCACGAACGCGCGCACCAGCACCAGCAGCTTGCGCGTCTGCGGCGGCAGCTCGTCCAGGCTGCGGCCCAGCACCTCGTGCGCGAGCGCGTTGGCCGCCTCGATGTCGGCCGGCACGACCTCGATGTACTCGACCTGGCGGCCGGCCACCGTGAGCGTCTTCACCGGGCGCTGGCACTGGTGCAGCAAGGCGATGGTGTCGATCAGGCTGAGGTATTTCTCGTGGTCGCGCCGCGTGCGTGTGCGGTCGTCCAGGAACGTCAACTGGTCGGCGTAGGGGTTCACCACCGCCAAGGGACGCAACAGGCGCTGCGCGTTGCGATGCAGGGTGAGGATGGCGTCTTTCGTCTCCTGGCCCAGCAGGCCCGCGAGCGTGCGCCGCTCGCGCTGCCGGCGGTGGATCGCGGCGGTCTGCTCGCGCCCCTCGTCCACCGAGAGCACCAGGCAGCGGTTGAGCAGCTCTTCGTCCACGTCGATGGCCGTGGTCGTCATGAACAGGCTCATCGGCCCTTCGACCTTGTATTCCTGCGCGACCAGGTTGCCGTTGGCATCCGTGCCGGTGCTGGCCATCGTCAGCACGCCGTCCGACTGCAACAGCTTCAAGGCATAGCTGGCCCGGCTCGCACCTTCCTCTTCGGCAATCGCCAGCACCTTGTGCTTGAGGTTCGTCTCGCCCATGTAGAACAGGCTCTGCCCGCTCATGGCCGAGTAGCGCACCGCCTCCTCCGGCGGCATGAACGCCAGCACCGCGTCCATCAGGGAGCTTTTACCGGCGGCCGACGAGCTTTGCACCACCACCGCCAGCGGCCGCTCCAGCAGGCGAGAGATGGCGGCCAGGTAGGCCACCAGCTTGTTGGTGGCTTCGCCCACGATGCCGCAGGATTCGAAGTCGGCCAGGATGCGGGGCAGCAGGTCGGGCGTTTTCAGCAGGCCAAGCGCGGCGTCGCGCTCGGCCTCGCTCATCTCGGGCACGGGCGGCGCCTTCGGCTCCAGCGCCTGGCTGATGGTGGCGTCCTGCAGGGCTTCGAGCTTGAGCAGCACGCGGCCCAGCTCGGCCTTGAGCACGGCTTCCGGCACGCGCAGCTCGCCCGCCGCCTGCTGCACGAACACGGCACGCGCACGCGCACGCGCAGCGTACAGGTCCAGCGTGTCGACGTGGAAGGCCAGCTCAGTCGCCACCATCAGGTTGACCTTGAGCACGCCCACCGCCAGGTTCTTGGGCAGGCCGCGCACGCGCCAGCGGCGCATGTCTTCGTCCTCGCCGAACCGCATCACCACTTCCTGCTCGCTCACCTCGGCCGCCAGATCGAGCCGGGGCGCGGGCGGCACCACCGCGGCCGGCAGTGGTTCGGCGGGGATCGCCTCGGGGAGCGTCTCTTTAGCGGCTAAAGCGGGGGCACTGTCCTGCACCGGCTCGGGCTCGGCCGGCGCTACCGTCACGTTCGGCTCCAGTGCGCCGCGCGCGGGCGCGGCGCCATCTCCTAACCACACGGCCTTGCGGATCAGCAGGCCCAGCGACTTCGATGCTGGCTGCACCTTGAGCGCATAGTCGTTGGCGTCCATGCCCTTGGGGAACTGGAGGCGGTAGACGCCGAAGCCCTCCGCCTGCAAGCGTTCGGCCAGCGCCTGGGCGGCACGCTCGCCCGCGTCGTCCCGGTCGAACGCGATCAGCACGCGCTCGACGCCATGGCGGCGCAGCGCCGCCAGGTGGTCGTCGGTAAAGCCCTGCGTGCCGTAGGCGGCCGTCACGTTGCGGAAGCCGGCGCACCAGAAGGTCATGGCGTCGATCAGCGCTTCGCACAGGATCACTTCGCGGCTGGCAGCGAACGCCGCCTCGTTCCACACGCCGGCATGCGGCCCCGGCAGGTACAGGTGTTTGGGCGTGCCCGTGCGCAGGTTGTCCAAGAGCTTCCTGCCATACACCTCGGCCACGTTGCCGGCGCCATCGAACACCGGCACCACCAGCGAGCCGTTGAAGTGCTCGTGGCCGGACTCGCGGTAGATACCGAGCCGTTGCAGGCGCCCGCGCACCTGCGCGCCGGCGGCGCGGTTTTTTTCTGGCAGGCGCAGGCCCAGCGTGCGGTTGGCGTAGCCAAGCTTGAACGTGTCGATCAGCTCCGGGTGCGTGAGGCCGCGCGCTTGCAGATAGGCCAGTGCCTCCGGGCTCTGCTTCAAGGTGGCGTGGTAGTAGTCGATCACCTGCGCGAGCGCGGCGTGGTCGTCGGCGTCAGGCGCAACCGGCGCCGCCAGCTTCTTGACCGTCGATTGCTTCACCGGCGCCTGTGACCCGGCGGCTTCAGCGGCTAAGGGCAGACCCTCGCGCAGCAGCTCGGCGGCGTGCCGGAAGCTCACGCCCTGCATCTGCATCACCCAATCAATCGGGCCGCCGGCCGCGCCGCACCCGAAGCAGTGGTACAGGTTCTTGCCCGGCGTCACGATCAGGCTCGGCGTCGCGTCCTCGTGGAACGGGCAGCACGCGGCGTAGTCCTTGCCCTGCTTTTTGAGCGCGATGCCCGAGGCCTCCACCAGCCGCACCAGCGACACCTCCTGCTTGAGCCTCTCGATCTCCGCGTCCGGGATGCGCGCCATCCAACTCCCCTCTAAAACCTGTCAAGTAGCAGATACTAGTCTTTTATGGTACTGTTAATGGACCATATATGCAACCTCTCAGGAACGGGCACTTACCATGACACATCAGGTTTTGTTGTGGTGGACGATGGATTTCCCGAAGCGGCTGGCCGCCCTCCGTAAAGAGCGCGGCCTGACTCAGCAGGCGCTGGCCGATCTGGTCGGCGTCCACTTGTCGCAGCTAAAGCGGTACGAAGGCGGTACCTCCCAGCCCACGCTGGAGGTGCTGCGCGGTCTCGCCGTTGCGCTGTCGGTCAGTGCGGATGTGCTGCTTTTCGATACCAACGAGCGCGGCCCGGATGAGGACTTCCGCCTGCGCTTCGAGGCGCTATCGCGGCTGGACCCGGACGAGCGCAACGTGGTCAAGGAATTGATCGACGGCATGCTGCTCAAGCATGAGGCGCGACGCCTTACCGGGCGCGCCACCGAAGCCAACAGCCCCAAGTCCTGAGCTGCGCCTAACCGGCCTGTTGCACTGACGGCCGCCAACCTGCCCACTTACCTATCACCCCACGCGCATCGCCGGGGTTGGGGGAGGTCTTTTCAGCAGCTAGAAGGAAGGAGCGGCACGCGCTGCTTCGGCTGGCCCACGGCTCACGTGCAATCGGCAGCAAACGACATCACGCCCCCTCTCGATCAGTTTGGCTTGGAGGAAGCAATGGACACCCCCCGCAACGATGACACGGACCCCATGTATGAGCTGTTCGGTCCGCCCCTGCGCCATGAGCGCAAGCTGCACGGCTTGACGCTCTACGACCCGTGGGCACGGATGTACCACTTCTACCGGCTCGGCCTGGCCGGCCTGATGCCGACTCACACCCTCGGGCCGCTCAACCCGCGCGACGCCAAGGACATCGAGCAGTGGTATCGGGAGGACGCGGCATGACCAGCGATGCGCTGCTGGCCAGAGGCCCACGCAGCCCGTGGAAGACGCGCTACTTCATCGATACCGAGTTCACGGACTGGAAGGACAGTCAGCTCATCAGCATTGCCATCGTGAGCGAGGATGGCCGCGAGTTCTACGGCGAGTGCTCGGACTTCGAGCTGTCCGCGTGCAGCGAGTTCGTGCGGGCGACGGTGCTGCCGCAGCTCGGCCGCTTCCCTGGCCGCTCGATGCCGGCATCGCGGCTCGCCGCTGAACTGCGGGCGTGGCTGTTGGCGGTGCCACTCAAGCCCAAGCCTGTGCTCTGCTATGACTCCGACTGCGATCACGCGCTCGTCACCCACTTGCTCGGGGAACCGTTGCCACGCGGATGGAAGCACGAGAACGTGTTTCTAAAGATCGATGCCGAGCACTTCGCGCAGTACATCGCGGTGCATGGCGGCGAGCACCACGCGCTGCACGATGCCCGCGCGAACGCCTTCGCGTTCAGGTGAGGCCGTACACGTCATCTTTCACCCTGGGTCTCGGGGCGTAGCCCTGAGTGTCTGCGACGGGCGCGTAGCGACCTAGCGGACCAGGTTCAGATGCATGTCGTGAGACATACATCTGGCATCCTGCCCTTGGCGATGCTGGCGCACTTGCCATAGATCTGCGACAGATCTGCGGCGGTTCCGAGATGCCTTCGCAACTGCTTGGCGACACCTGTGCGACGCAGGCACGGGGGATCGTGCACAGGCGGGCGGCGGGTGGAGCGCGATTGTGAAGCGGCCCTGCCGGGCAGCGAGGCCGGTTTGAGGGAATCGGCGAAGTCGGCGCTTCGGCTGGCGCTGCCCACGGCGAGCGCCGGGTTGCAAAGGGCTGCGCCCTTTGGCACGAAGTGGGTCAGGCAACGCGCGTCGCGCGTTGTCATACACACTCATCGTGCCTCCACTGGGGGCGATTTCCGCCGCTCGGCAACAGGAGATAACAGAATGCCAACAACAAGCACCGGCCCAGCAACAAGAGGCAACGAGATGCCAACGGATCGTGAGCACAACAACCTCTGCGGCACCATGCTGGTGATGAGCGGGCAGCTCGTGCCGCGCCCCGAGGTCGAGGCCGTCGAGTCGGAACTGGAAGCGAACGGCTATGCCGCCGTGCCGAGCTGGAGCAACGATGGGCAATGGGAGCTTTGGACGCGCGAGGTGGTGGCCGTCGCGCACGATGCCGGCGTGCATTTAACCAGCGGACCCAGCGAGACCTTTGCTTCCCGCGATGAAGCGCTCGCCGCTGGCGTTGCCTGGCGCAACGCGCAGCAGCCCTAGAAGCAACAACGCCCACCGCGTGGGTGAGCGTTGTTGGCAATCGCATTGTTTCTGCTCGGCAGACTTAGTCTGATGAAGCGTCTTCCTTCAGTGGGAGTCCGAGCGCTTTGCTGATGTTATCGTCAATGGCACCTATTCCAGCAACACCACAGACGCCGACAGGCTCCACCGCTTCTGGTAAGCGATTCCCATATTCATCAAAGAACCACCCACGCACATCCCGGAAGCAATGCTGCGGCAACAAATCCGCCGCTGTATTGGGACCGGACCTCACCACCTCGAAGAATCCACGCGTCCAGGGCAGCCTATTGGCCCCAATTGGCGGCACCAGCAAGTCAGTCGGCGCCAGTGATGGAATGTCTGTCTTGCTAGGCGATGAGGCGTGATAGAGGTAAATGAGCACGGCTTCGAAGTCGCGAACATTACCGATCTTGGTGTCGGTGGCCACCACTCGCCCGAAGAAGTACCGATCTGGCATCTGTTCCAACTGGAACGCAAAGATGTCTCCAGGCTCAGGCTGTCGCCGCGTTTTCTTTAGAACAACTAAATTGGTTGGCGGTATTTTCATGCTTAGAAACCATGCTCCCGGAGCCATTGCTCGCCCCAACTCACCGCGTCTTGATACCAGTCGCGCTTCGGGCTGATCGAGTTGATCTTGTTGTCGAATCCGGGGTTGCGGTTGATCATCGCTTGTTCAATGCCTCGCGCTTGATCTTTAGTCACCTTGCAACTGGTGATGCCTTGGATATCGTACTTCTTCGCCCAATCTGCCGTTCTGCGAGCCAAGTCGCTGGAAATCCCCACATAAGCCGCTTCACCCTCTTTCATCCCCAGGTATACGTCGTGGGTGAGCGCTTGGGCTGCCCGTCCAGGGAAGGATGCTGCGGACGAAACCGGGTTCGGCGTCCCAGTGATGATTTCGGCGACAACCCCAACACCAGCAGCAATCGCAGGCCCATTCTCAGCGATGATGAGACAGGGCAGAGCCAGCGGACCGATGCACAAGCCTTGGGGATCGGTGTACCGGGTTGGCTGCCCACCAACATATGCGTATATAGTTGGCCCTGACGCAACCCGTCGTACCCACCGCCCACTTCCCTAGGCACAGCAACGCTTTGCGGGCAGTTTGCCCAGAGCCGTGCCCCCTGTCGAGTTAAATTTTCTTCTAGAAGCGGTTTTCGGCCGCGCACGCGTGGCAGGCACGGCTGGCCTGCGGCATGGCGGCTAAAGAATCGGGTACGGGTGCGCCGGCTGGCGCACCGGATGCGGCTTCAGGGGATAGAGTTCAGCGCGGCGCGCAGCCGCGTTCGGCCAGCGCCTGGCGCAGCCGCTCGGCGGCGGCCTGCATTGCCCAAGCTTCGGCGTCATCGGCGGCCAGCGCACGGAAGTCGCTGTAGCCGGCGCGTTTCACGAACTGCGCCAAGGCCCATGCTTCGTCGGGCGGTAGCTCCAGGGCGAGCGCAACAGGCGTGGGTTCCATGTCAGCCCTCGTCGCGCCCCAGGGCGTCCAGCAGCGCCTCGGTGGCATCGGCGGGCGCGTCTTCGCGCTGCAACCTGGCCGGGTGGGTGGCGTCGTGGATCGCCCGCAGGTGCTCGATGGAGACGTGCGTGTAGATCTCGGTGGTGTTGAGCTGGGCGTGGCCCAGCAAGGCTTGCAGCACGCGCACGTCGGCGCCGGCCTCCAGCATGTGCGTGGCCATCGCGTGGCGCAGCAGGTGTGTGGCGCCCGGCTTCTGGATGCCGGCGAACTCCATGTAGCGCTTGACGTGGCTCGCCACGAACTCGGGGCTGACTGGCTCGCCGTAATCGGTCACGAACAGCGCTTGCTGCTGCCCCACGATCAACTGCGGCCGGGCTTCGGTCAGGTAGCGGTCCAGCCAGGCCAGCGCGCGCTCGCCGATCGGCACCACGCGATCCTTCGCGCCCTTGCCCTCGCGCACGAACACCAGCCGCCGCATCGCGTCCACGTCGTACAGCGCCAGGCCCGCCACCTCCATGCGGCGGATGCCGGTGCTGTAGAGCAGCTCCAGCATGGCGCGGTCACGCAGGCCATAGGGCGTGTCGGGGTCGGCTTCGGCCAGGATCGCCTCGACCTCCTGCACGCTGAGGATCGCGCGCGGCAGGTGCTTGGGGAGCTTGGGCAGGTCCAGCTCGGAAGCCGGGTTGTACAGGATGTGGTTCTCGCGCGCGAGCCACTTGAACCAGGTCTTGAGCGGCGCCAGCGCGCCGTGCTGGCTGCCCAGCGTCAGCGGTGCGCCGTTGGGCTTGCGGTAATAGAACAGGTGGCGCTGGTAGCGCTCCAGCACGATCTTGGTCACGTCGGCCGGCTGGGCGATGCCGCGTTCCTCGCACCACACGATGAAGCGGCGGATGGAGATGCGCCGCGCACGCACGGTGTCAGCGCTGTAGCCGGCCACCAGCAGCGCCTCGAAGTGCGCTTCCATGTAGCGCGTGAGCACCAGGTGCGCCAGCGGATCGACGGCGCGCTTGGCCGGCCCGGCCGGCTTCACCGCCGACGGCTTGCGGGTCTTGAGGCGTTGCCCCTTGCGCGGCATGTCACGCCCCGGCAGCGGCTAAGGGTTGGATGCTCGCCTGCAAGTACGACGCCGCTTTGCCGTCCTGGGGGTGCCGCGTAGTCGGGGCAGTCAGGGCCGGTGCGGCCGCCAAGCGCGCCAGTGCTGGCGTGGCGGCCGGTCGCTCCGCCTGACCGGGGGCCGACCCGGCGCCGACTGCGCCCCGACCAGCATCCGACCGCGCATCGTTGTGCCCCGACCGCTGGCCGTCGTACAGGTGAGCCGGATCGAGCAGGCCGGAGAGATAGGGCACGTTGCCGCCGTCGCCGTCGTACAGCAGCTCATAGACGTGGCCCTGGCCTTGTCGGTGCACCACCAGGTATTCCAGCTCGGCCAGCCGCGCCAGGTGCACCTTCAGTTGCGTGTCGCCCCAGCCGGTGGCCTCGCGCACGTCCTTGCGGGTGAAGCGGTATTCCGGGTGCGGCACGCCCTGCGCCTGGGCGCGCTCCAGCACGAACGCGCGCACCAGCACCAGCAGCTTGCGCGTCTGCGGCGGCAGCTCGTCCAGGCTGCGGCCCAGCACCTCGTGCGCGAGCGCGTTGGCCGCCTCGATGTCGGCCGGCACGACCTCGATGTACTCGACCTGGCGGCCGGCCACCGTGAGCGTCTTCACCGGGCGCTGGCACTGGTGCAGCAAGGCGATGGTGTCGATCAGGCTGAGGTATTTCTCGTGGTCGCGCCGCGTGCGTGTGCGGTCGTCCAGGAACGTCAACTGGTCGGCGTAGGGGTTCACCACCGCCAAGGGACGCAACAGGCGCTGCGCGTTGCGATGCAGGGTGAGGATGGCGTCTTTCGTCTCCTGGCCCAGCAGGCCCGCGAGCGTGCGCCGCTCGCGCTGCCGGCGGTGGATCGCGGCGGTCTGCTCGCGCCCCTCGTCCACCGAGAGCACCAGGCAGCGGTTGAGCAGCTCTTCGTCCACGTCGATGGCCGTGGTCGTCATGAACAGGCTCATCGGCCCTTCGACCTTGTATTCCTGCGCGACCAGGTTGCCGTTGGCATCCGTGCCGGTGCTGGCCATCGTCAGCACGCCGTCCGACTGCAACAGCTTCAAGGCATAGCTGGCCCGGCTCGCACCTTCCTCTTCGGCAATCGCCAGCACCTTGTGCTTGAGGTTCGTCTCGCCCATGTAGAACAGGCTCTGCCCGCTCATGGCCGAGTAGCGCACCGCCTCCTCCGGCGGCATGAACGCCAGCACCGCATCCATCAGGGAGCTTTTACCGGCCGCCGACGAACTTTGCACGACCACCGCCAACGGCCGTTCCAGCTTGCGGCTGGTGGCGGCCAGGTAAGCCACGAGCTTGTTGGTGGCCTCGCCCACGATGCCGCAAGCGTCGAAGTCGGCCAGGATGCGGGGCAACAGGTCGGGCGTCTTGAGCAGCGCCAGCGCGGCGTCGCGCTCGGCCTCGCTCATCTCGGGCACCGGCGGCGCCTTCGGCTCCAGCGCCTGGCTGATGGTGGCATCCTGCAGGGCTTCGAGCTTGAGCAGCACGCGGCCCAGCTCGGCCTTGAGCACGGCTTCCGGCACGCGCAGCTCGCCCGCCGCCTGCTGCACGAACACGGCACGCGCACGCGCAGCGTACAGGTCCAGCGTGTCGACGTGGAAGGCCAGCTCAGTCGCCACCATCAGGTTGACCTTGAGCACGCCCACCGCCAGGTTCTTGGGCAGGCCGCGCACGCGCCAGCGGCGCATGTCTTCGTCCTCGCCGAACCGCATCACCACTTCCTGCTCGCTCACCTCGGCCGCCAGATCGAGCCGGGGCGCGGGCGGCACCACCGCGGCCGGCAGTGGTTCGGCGGGGATCGCCTCGGGGAGCGTCTCTTTAGCGGCTAAAGCGGGGGCACTGTCCTGCACCGGCTCGGGCTCGGCCGGCGCCACCGTCACGTTCGGCTCCAGTGCGCCGCGCGCGGGCGCGGCGCCATCTCCTAACCACACGGCCTTGCGGATCAGCAGGCCCAGCGACTTCGATGCCGGCTGCACCTTGAGCGCATAGTCGTTGGCGTCCATGCCCTTGGGGAACTGGAGGCGGTAGACGCCGAAGCCCTCCGCCTGCAAGCGTTCGGCCAGCGCCTGGGCGGCACGCTCGCCCGCGTCGTCCCGGTCGAACGCGATCAGCACGCGCTCGACGCCATGGCGACGCAACGCCGCCAGGTGGTCGTCGGTAAAGCCCTGCGTGCCATAGGCGGCGGTCACGTTGCGGTAGCCGGCGCACCAGAAGGTCATGGCGTCGATCAGCGCTTCGCACAGAATCACCTCACGGCTGGCAGCCAGCGCGGCCTCGTTCCACACGCCGGCATGCGGCCCCGGCAGGTACAAGTGTTTGGGCGTGCCCGTGCGCAGGTTGTCCAAGAGCTTCCTGCCATACACCTCGGCCACGTTGCCGGCCGCATCGAACACCGGCACCACCAGCGAACCGTTGAAGTGCTCGTGCCCGGACGCGCGGTAGATGCCCAGCCGTTGCAATCGGCCCCGCACCTGCGCGCCGGCGGCGCGGTTTTTTTCTGGCAGGCGCAGGCCCAGCGTGCGGTTGGCGTAGCCAAGCTTGAACGTGTCGATCAGCTCCGGGTGCGTGAGGCCGCGCGCTTGCAGATAGGCCAGTGCCTCCGGGCTCTGCTTCAAGGTGGCGTGGTAGTAGTCGATCACCTGCGCGAGCGCGGCGTGGTCGTCGGCGTCAGGCGCAACCGGCGCCGCCAGCTTCTTGACCGTCGATTGCTTCACCGGCGCCTGTGACCCGGCGGCTTCGGCGGCTAAGGGCAGACCCTCGCGCAGCAGCTCGGCGGCGTGCCGGAAGCTCACGCCCTGCATCTGCATCACCCAATCAATCGGGCCGCCGGCCGCGCCGCACCCGAAGCAGTGGTACAGGTTCTTGCCCGGCGTCACGATCAGGCTCGGCGTCGCGTCCTCGTGGAACGGGCAGCACGCGGCGTAGTCCTTGCCCTGCTTTTTGAGCGCGATGCCCGAGGCCTCCACCAGCCGCACCAGCGACACCTCCTGCTTGAGCCTCTCGATCTCCGCGTCCGGGATGCGCGCCATCCAACTCCCCTCTAAAACCTGTCAAGTAGCAGATACTAGTCTTTTATGGTACTGTTAATGGACCATATATGCAACCTCTCAGGAACGGGCACTTACCATGACACATCAGGTTTTGTTGTGGTGGACGATGGATTTCCCGAAGCGGCTGGCCGCCCTCCGTAAAGAGCGCGGCCTGACTCAGCAGGCGCTGGCCGATCTGGTCGGCGTCCACTTGTCGCAGCTAAAGCGGTACGAAGGCGGTACCTCCCAGCCCACGCTGGAGGTGCTGCGCGGTCTCGCCGTTGCGCTGTCGGTCAGTGCGGATGTGCTGCTTTTCGATACCAACGAGCGCGGCCCGGATGAGGACTTCCGCCTGCGCTTCGAGGCGCTGTCGCGGCTGGACCCGGACGAGCGCAACGTGGTCAAGGAATTGATCGACGGCATGCTGCTCAAGCATGAGGCGCGGCGCCTTGCCGGGCGCGTCACCGGGGCCAGTAGCTCCAAGCCCTGAGCGGCGCCTCACCGGCCTGTCGCACTGACGGCCGCCAACCTGCCCACTTACCTATCACCCCACGCGCATCGCCGGGGTTGGGGGAGGTCTTTCAGCAGCTAGAGGAGAGAGCGGCGCGCGCCCGCTTCTGCTGACCCACGCACGGCTCACGTGCAATCGGTAGCAAACGACCAGGCGGGGCATTTGCACCAGCTCCACGCCACCGGGCACCAAGCAAGTAATACACCATGCCATGTGCAAACCTAGCTGCCATGCGGGTTCCCGGACCCTAACGTATGACAGATTTCACCCCGAGCAACCCATCCATTTCCCGCAAACTCAATGCTGGCGCGGGTTTACAGCTCCTCGCACGAGGTGCGTATGGTGTGTAGCTCTTCTAGGACCATCGAACCACCCCAGATTGCGGCCTCGACGCGGGCTTTTATGGACCGATTCGGGCTCCCCAAGGGCGTATTTCGCCCCCGTTCCGCAGCGTCTGCGACCCTGCTACGCTGAAGCTGCCTGCAACGGACGCGCGCCGTGTTCCCAACATGTTCCCCAACAGTTCCGCTGGCGTTCCTTTTCGGTTGCCCCACGAGGCTTCGCCGCGCGCGAGTGTTCCTTTTCTGTTCCCTTTGTGTTCCCTGCCATGCAGCCACTGACCCCGCTCGATGAGATGACGCCCGCCGAACTGGAGGCGTTCCTGGCAACACTCGCCCATGACGACGGCGCCGCCGCGCGCGGCCACCTGGCCAGGGGCAATCCCATCTATTGCACGACAGAGAACACGCCAGCCGGCCTTGTCGAGAAGCACTTCCCGGACGGCCGGCGCCAGCTCGTGCGGTTCGACCTGGCCGGCGAGCATATCGTGTGCGACGTGCAATCGGAAGCTGCGGACTGAGGCGCTGCGCACAGGCAGTCAGAAGCAACAACGCCCACCAAGTGGGTGGGCGTTGTTGGCAATCACTTGTCAGATGCGCCTCTCAGCGTGGCGAGTCCGCAAGCATATGACGTCATGCCTACTGCTCACACATTGCCTTTGACTTGATCGCTTTAAGCATCTCGTCTTGAGCACGGCGAACCTCAGCTTCCGAACGGCATACTTGCTCGACCTTTACGTCGGGGGTATCCGCAAGCTCTCGCTTCCGAAGGTCATAAAAGGTTAACTGACAGTGTTCAACAAGGGACTTCGCTTGCAATCGCTCCAAACGGCTTGAGAGCGCACGCCCACGAGTAAGAATTTGGCAGCCCAATTCCTCTGAGCCTGCACCATCCAGGCGAAGACCCAGCAAGTTGACCAACGCATCGGTAGAGGCGTCGCTTCTACCAATGCCAATCAAGCCAATCGCAAGCTCCAAAGCCCCAGTTTCAGGGCATGCCGTCAGGCACTTCTCTCGTGCCCCTCGAACTGAAGGGCTCAAAGCGCGCGCCAACTCAATGGTGATGACGCGCTCAGCAAAGCGAACTTGTCTCGCTTCGTTTGCGGCTTCAACTGTCACGCCTTGAGTTGCCGCCAACGACACGCCGCTCATAAAGGCAAAGAGCCCTAGTACGACTTTCTTTTTCATGGCACGACCTGCAAAGTGCTGCCCGGTTCCGCGTCAATCAGCCCATTGAGATTCTGCATATCGTGAACCGTGCCAGTTACACAACCCTTGGAACAATACTGCGGACCAAGACCGGGACCAAACGGGTTAGCACAACTGTGAGAGCGAATCAGGGTTCGGTTCTCAGTCACGTTTGTATTTGTTCCCGGGCACGGCTCCAACACTCGACCATTCGGTTTGCTGGTTGTGCCATTCGTCCATCGCCAGCATCCCGTAGGGATAGGGCCATGGTTTGCAATAGCCGTACACGCCGGATTGTTTCGGCATTGCTGCCCACCGCCGTTGTTACCAGACGCCACCGGGATATTGACAGAGGAATTTTGCGAATCCGTAGGCATGCAAATCAAGCGACCTGTGGACATGGTGAATGTACAAGACGCAAGCCCAAACGGATCAACGCTGCTTATCGGGTTGCCGCCCACATATGCGTATGTGGAGAACTGCCCTCCATCTAGCCCAATGGGATCCGACTGCACATACCGCCCACCTGCCGGATCATAGTCCCGATTCGCGTTGTAATGCTTGCCCGTCTCCGCATCATAGACTTGGCCAGGGAAGCGCAGGTTGTACGTAAAGGCACCAAGGCTGGTCGGGTTTTCATCCGGCAGCGTCGCCCCAAACGGATCGGTCTGATCCCACCTCCACACCATCAGGTTGTTGGTGTCCGTGATCACCCGCGGCGTATCGATCTGGTCCGCGTAGATGTAGTACGGCGTGCCATTCTTGAGTGTCGCGATGGGCGTGTCGCCCAGATACACCGTCTCCTGGATCGCGTTGCCCGACTGATCGTATTCCCCGATCAGGTGGCCCGCTTCGTCATAGACGTACCGGGTGGCGCCAGTAGGCACATTCGTTCCGCTCTTGACCACCCGTTGTTCTAGCCCGTTGTACAGGTAGCTGGTCGTGGTGCCATTCTTGGTAACACTGGCCAGCCGCCCCCGATCACTGTAGCTATACGTGGTCGTACCGTCGCCGGTCTGGTTCCCCGCTGCGTCATAGCTGTTCGTGGCCGGTGTCGGCCCTGTGCTGGCCGTCTGCCGATTGCTCGCCGAATCGACGGTCTGCGTGTAGCTGGCACCGCCGATCGTCTGACCTGTGCGGTTTCCATTCGCGTCGTAGCTGTAGCTCTGGCTGCTGTTGGCCGGCAGGTAGCTGATCAGCCGGTCCTGGTCGTCGTACCCGAAGGTCTGGTTCGCTGCCGTCGCCGTGCTGCTGCCCGTGCTGCCGCTCGTGTCCGCGTGCGTGTACGCCGTGATGCGAGAGGCTGCGTCGTAGTTCACCGTGCGCGACAGGCCGTTCGGCGTCGCGCCGGTGCCGCTGGTCGCGCCCAGCGGGAACTGGGTCAGCCGCCCGCTCAGGTCGAAGCTACGCGTGTAAGCGGTGCCGTTTCCCCACGTCCAGCCCGCTGGCTTTCCGAAGGGCTGGTATTGGATGTTGGACAGCAGTGCGACACTGCCATTGGCCGTGGTCAGCGTCAGGCCCGCGATGCGGCCGCCTGCATCGTAGCTGTACCCAATGACGCTGTTGCTCGGATACGTCATGCTGGTGACGTGGCCGGTGCTGCTGCCACTGGTGCCGTAGGCGTACGCCACCACTTGCTTCTTGGTCTCGCCGTTGGCCGTGGTGCTCTGGGTCTTGCGCACCACGTTGCCGAAGCCATTGAATCGCCACCGTGTCTGACCGGACTCGTCGCTGATGTGCGTCAAGTGCCCGATGTCGTTGGGCTCCGGGTGCTTCCCACCGTCATACGTGAAGGCGATTGGCGTACCGCTTGCGAAGACCGCATGCGTCATCCGATTCACGGCGTCGTAGCGGTACCTCGTGATCTTGCCGCGCGCGTCAGTGCGGCGCGTGAGGTTGCCCGCCACGTCGTAGGTCGCGTTGGTGGTGCCGGTATCGGGGCTTTGCTGCCGGGTGGTATTGCCCAGACCATCAACGGTGTACGCGGTGACAAGGCTACGCAGGTCGGTGACCTGCCGCACGCGATCCTGCCCATCGTAGTTGAACAACGTCACTGGGGCGGCACCGCCCGGTGTTGCTGGTGGGCCTTGGACTTGGGTGCGACGACCTAACGCATCGTAGGAGAAGGTCGTCACCAACCCGCGCGGGTCGGTGATTTGCGTCAGGTTGCCGACCGTGTCGTAGGCGTACTGCGTCGTTGAGACCTGCGTCTGGGCCAGCGCTTGCGTGCTGCTCAATGTGAGCAGGACCGCGGCGCTGATCGCCCGATAGAGTGTGTGCGCTCTCATGATGGTTCGTTGCTTGGCGTTCTTGTTTATTGCGTGGTGCCGGCCGTGATCTTGAGCGACCGGTTCATCGAATCGAAGACGCACATGACGCGTGGCAGGCCCGGTTTCCACTCGGGCTCCTGCGCACGGTCATGCGTCGATCCCATCCGGCCTCAACGGTAAAACTCGAGTTCGTGCCAGGACACCCATGATGGGCTGCTCGTCGTGGTGATCCGGATGTAGCGGACACTGACCGTTCCATCCAGGGCGGCTTCCAGCCATTGCCCGTCCGACGTGTTGCCCGACAGGGTCTGGAGTACGCTCGTCGGCGCTGGATTCATCCCGCCCGTCACGACGTGCGTGGTCTGGCCGGCAGGGCTTTGGGAAACCAGCATCCGCACTTTCTTGAGCGGCACCGCCGCGCCAAGATCGACCTCGACCCACTGTGTGGCATAGCTGGAGGCAATCCAGGCATTGCCGGCATCCCCGTCAATCGCGCGGGCCGGCGCGTTGTCGGCGTAAGTGCTGGAGGCAGTGATGCCCGCCGGCGCCACCTTGATCGGCGCATCGGACGTCGAACCGGATGGCAAGGCGCCCTGCTGCGTGACTCGCAGGGGCCGACTCATCGAGTCGAACACGCGATCGACCCGTCGTGTCAGGACGCCGCTCGGGTCCGTGACCTGCTCCTGGGTGCGGTTGCCCATCGCGTCGAGCGTGTAGGCGATGCTGTTGCCCAGGCCGTCGGCGGCGCCCGTCAGGCGGTGTGCGGCGTCATAGGTGAAGCTGACACTGCTGCCGTCCGGCAACGTCGCCTTGGTCAATTGCCCCACGGCGTCATAGCTGTAGTTGGTGGTCTGGCCCGCCTCGCTTGCCGGGGTAATGGTCTGGCTGGTCAGCCAGCCACGGTTCGAGTAGGTGAACGTGGTGACCGCGCCGTTGGCGTCCGTCGTCTGCAGCTGGCGGCCGCTGGCGTCGTACCGGTTGATCGTGGTGGTACGGCCCAGCGGATCGATGATCTGGTACAGGTCGCCTTTGCGGTACTGCGGCGGCGTGGCTGTATCGTCCGCCGTGCGATAGACGTAGGTCGTGCTGGTGGCGACGCCGGCATGCGGGCCACTGCTGGTCGCCACCTGGCCGTCGGCGGTGTAGGTCCAGTTGGTGGTTCGGGTTGCGCCAGTCGCGGCAGCGCTGATGCCCTGGCTGCCGTCACTGTCAGCGGTCGGTGTTTCGCTGTAGCGGGTCAGGTTGCCGTTGCTGTCGTAGCGGTACGTTTCCAGCCTGGTCGGCGAGGCGATCCGCAGCGGCAGGTTCCAGACCTTGTGCCACTCGGTGGTGGTGGTGCGGGCGCTGGCCGTGCCCGCACCGTCTACCCGCTGGATCTCGCGCTTCTGGCTGTCATACACATGCGTGGTGACGGTGCCGTTGTAGTCGGTTTCCTGGGTCAGATTGTTGTTGGCGTCATAGCTGCTGCTTTTGCGCGTGCTGCCGCACAGGCCGCAGGGCGCGCTGATCGAGGTCGGCAGCAGCACGCCGTTCTGCTTCAGGAAGCTGTAGACACTGGTCTTGCCGGTCGGGTCGGTGACGGTGGTCTGGTAGTTGTCGCCGTATTGGAACTGATACGCATCGGCGCCGCCCGCATGCGCGCTGCTGGTGGCGCGGCCCTGGTCGTCGTAGGCGTAGGTGGCGTAGCGGCTGCCGTTCTCGTCAATGACGCCGGTCAGTGAGGTTGGGAAGCGGCTGTTCTCATAGACGTATTGACGGACACTGCCGTCTGCTCGCGTGACGCTCGACAGCATGCCGTCGGCGTTGTACCCATAGCGGGTCGCAGTGCCATCCGGTGCCGTCACGCTGGCGATGCGATTCTGGCTGTCGAACGCAAAAGACGTGCTGCGGCCGCTCGGGCCGGTGACAGTGGTCAACTGGTTTGCCGCGTTATAGGCGAGGGTCGTGGTGCGGCCGTTGCGGTCGCGCATCGATTGCAGCTTGCCGTTGGAGTCGTAGGTCTCGACTACTCCCGTATCGGCCACGGTGTATTGCCAGCCGGTGATCTTGCCGCTGGTGTCCGTCACCGATTGCAGCGTGTCGCGAATGTCGGGGGCAGCCCAAGTGGTTCCGCTCAGGGTGAAAATCGATACCGCCCCGTTCTCGCGCTGCACTGCGACTTTCGGGGTGGCGTCAATTGCGAGGCGGGTGTCCAGGCTACGCTGCCAGTTGGACATCCACTGGCCGCCACCGCGGTTAGCCACTCCATACATACTCGCAGAGCGATAGACGAGTGTGACGGGCACATCTGCACTGCCGCCTTCGCTGGATTCGGAATAAGCCTTGCTTCCGACGCCAGGGATAACGGGATTGCTGATCGGGCAGGTTTGCACCGGCGGCTTTGGCTGGCAGGTGCCGTCAGATTCCCTCGCATATCCAGACGCGCATTCACCCGTCAGAAGCGCGACGAAGTCGCCGATCATCTTGCCATCGGGGGGGCCCATGTAACGGTAGGAGTAATTCCCGTGGTTCTCGCTATCGAACTCATACGTGCAGCTGCCATTGCAGAGCAAGTTCATCAATCCATCATTCTTGCTATTGACGCCCGCAATCGTCATGTCGGCAACTGCATCGGGACCGTTCGCGCAAATCGCCGCCCCCGATAGGCAATAGAGATGGCCAAGGCCAACATTGGCACCGGCGCCGACGTTACCGGCCCAGGCGTTAGGGCCCCAGAGTAGGCCGCAGGCAAGCGCTAGCGCTAGCAATGCACGTCCTCTGAGAAGCGCCCACGTCCTCGCCTCGGCAATGTTCTCTCTGGAAGTACAACCCAAAAGCAATCCCGCAGCCCAAAGCTGCGTCTTGGCAAATCGATTCATCCCCATCCCTAAGTCACCTCGTTATACACATCTCAGATCACCCCTTATGAATCAAGGACTTACAAGGGGTCATCAGGCGGCATCGCACCGAGCCTTCTGCATGCCGATACCCCGGAAGCCCTTGCTGCAAGGGGCTCCGGGCGATGCGCCTAAAAATTAGGCAAAAGATGTGTATAACGACATGTCCCTAAGTTCGTTCTGTTATTCACATCGGCAACTGACCCGATCGTTGGTCGATTAGCCAGCTGGATGTTTGCCCGTTGCAGTCAATCAAAAGATATTGAAATTTGATCTCAGAAAATCAAACGACTTATCTGACCCAACTATTCTTTGTGGCCGGCAGCCTGCCATTTGAGAGAACGATGCGCAACATTTACGAAGTGGGGTGTCGGATCGCCTCGATGGAGAGGAAATTTGAGAATTCAATATGGGCGTGGTCAGCCGTTTCGTGATCGGGCTGGCTCGCCGGCACATACGGGGTCGAACCGGCAGGCTGGCAGTACAGATAGCCCAGCCCCACATTGCCCACCCAGGCGCAGGAACCCAAACTCAGGCCCAATGCGGCAGCCCAAAGCCACCTCGTTATACACATCGCAGCTCAATCGGCTTGGCGGCGAAGAGCGCGTAGTGTCTGTGCTGCAGTCATGACCTGTTGCAAGCCCTCCCAGATGGTCTTGGCGCCAGGCTCGCCGTCGCCCTTGCGGGCAAGGAAGCCGCCCAGTTGCGCCACCAGACGCAGCACCTCGTTGAGCGTTGGCACGCCCTTGGGCTTGCGCTTGTTCATCAGCAGGTAGGCCCCATGAATCTCATCAGGATCGAAGAACAGCGCCGCATCCAGCTCCGAGCAGGTTCGGCCCATGCGCATCAGGTGGGCGATGCGCCATGCCACGATCATGAACAGCGCCAGCGCCCGCTCGATGCGATCAACGCTTGCCAACTGCAAAGCTTCAACCTGGCAGCCGTTCTTGAGCACGTTGAAGAACATCTCGATTTCCCATCGGGCCCGGTACCAGTCGATCAACTCCACCAGTTCGTCGCGTCCGGCCGGTACCCGATTGGTGAGCAAGCGCCACTCGACCGGCTTGACGCCCGCGGGCGGGTCGATTTCCTTGGCGATCACGCACGTCACCGCCAGCCCGCACCGCAACGTCACCAGCTTCATGTACAGCGCCTGTTTCACCGTGCGCGCACGCTGCCCCGCGCGGGCCGCCATGGCGAACTGGATTTCGCCCACCGCCTCGGTCTTGAGCACCTTCGGCCAGAGCTTCTCGCCGCCGTCCAGGCTGCGATTGTGCGTCGAGCGGATCAGCCAATCCGCCGGCGTCCCCAGCGCGTCGGCGCGCTGCATCAACGCTGTGAAATCCGCTTCGCGATCGGCCACGTACTCCAGGCATCCAGCACGCCCAGCCCCACCCGGTCCGCACTGACCGCGTACGTCGGATGCAGATACAGGCCGCGCCGGGCCTCGTAGTTCAGCTGACCCAGGCCGTTGATCTCCTGGCCGTTGAAGTCCAGCTCCGTCGTGTCCTGGATGCACAACACCACCGCATGCTCGCGCATGCGCTCCTGCGTGCGCTGCCAGTGCGGCTGCAGAATGTCCCGCCACCCGAACGCCGGGTTCTCCATGAAACGGTAGGCGCCCATCGTCTCCGACCAGCCATGGCATGCATGCGGAATGCTCGCCGTCGGTTTCTCGGCAAGCCTCGTCAGCAGTGTCTTCGCGCGTTCCGCGTTCGTTACGCCTCGCGTCTCCCAAATTCATGCCTTCCAGTTCCTTCTGTGCCCAGCCGTCCGACTCTCGCTCCATCTGCCACCGCCGCAAATCGCGAGAGTAAACGCTGATTCGCTTTGGCTTGCAACCCCAAGCCATGCCTCAAACCAGCCGTCAACCCTCTGCCCGCAAGGCTTTGCGGATTTGTGTATAACGAGGTGGTTACTGCCATCGTCTTATACACATCTCGCCGCGCCCCTTAAAAATCAATGACTTACTGGAGCCGGCTTGTGAGCGCCGAACCGCCATCATTCAGCGGTCGACAACCCGCAGCGCCTTATTTCAAGGGGTTCCAGGAGGGTGCGCTCAAAAATGAGGCAAGAGTTATGTATAAGACGATGGGTTACTGCCCCCCATGATTCGGCGGATTGGGGGTTTTGCCGGTATTCGCGGGATGCGGCGCCAGCAATGCCGCCAGCAGATCGGCATCCGGATCGTCCGCGGTCAATGCGCCCTTGCGGTTTCGTGCGGGTTTTGCGGCTGCTTGCGGCTTGGCCTTGGCCGAATGCGCCTCTTTATCGGCGGGCAATGTCGATTTGGCGACGAGCTTGGCCGTTTCGGCCCGGCCCTGGGCCGTATCGTCCTTTTTCGTTGCATTGCCGGTCGCCGATGCGGCGGGATGCGGCTCGTCGGCCGGTGCCTTGGCGAGGGGCTTGGCGGCAGGCGGCGCCTCCCTGGCGGGCTTGTCGGGCGCGTGCGCGTCGTCGGTTTCCACGTTGACGATCGTGGCGGCAGGGGACGCTGCGGCAGACGGTGCGTTGGCCGCCTGCGCAACGGTGGGCGCGGACGCCGCCTCGGCGGCGGCGGGCGCGGCATGCTGGGCGCCGGCCTGGAGCACCGGCGCGGTCTGCTCCGCGACCGGCGCAGTCGCCGGCTCCGGCGACGGACCGAACGCGACCCAGGATCCGATCCCCACGACCAGCACCGCGACGGCCGCCGCAATGCCATAGCGGAGCCCCATCTCTTTTGGGGCATTGCCGGACGCGCCGACCCGGCCTTCCAGGCTGGCCAGAATGCGTGTGTGTCCGTTCTCGTCGGTCTCGGACTGGGATTTGAAGAGCGTCGGATGCCCTTCTGGTTTCAAATCGCCGTTATTACTCATACGGGTCCAGAATTGAAATAGAATGCGCGGCGAGCGTATGCATGAAAAAAACGACGCCCGAGCATCAGGTACAACAAACATACCGAATCCGGTGATGGCTGCTGATTCTAAGTCTGGGCTTCATGAAAGACAAATTGTTGGGATGGTCAGGGCTTTTCTTTATCGTTTCTTAATATTTACCGACCTTCAAACCCGGGGTTAAATTACCGTTTCTTAATATTCCGCCACCAAAATACAGATATAAGTCAAATTGAATTGACTTCAACGCCTACGCTCGCCAGTCAGTATGGTTCTTGCCGTCCTCGTTCTCTACTTCCTCGCCATGGTGGCGGTCGCCGCCGTGCTGCTGCTGCCGTCGGTGCGGGAGCGCTGCGCCGCGGCCGCGCGCGCGCAGTGGCGCCGGCTGACGGCGGGCGCGGCAGTGGTGGGCGCGCGCTCGGCCGGGACGCTGCGCGAATCGGTGGACAGCGCAACATCGAACGCCTCGGCCTTCAAGCAGTTCGTGGTGCGCCGGCGCGCCCTGCTGCTGGGCGCGCTGGGCGTGCTGTCGGTGCCGCCCATGCTGGCGCTGGCGCTGCGCGAGCGGCAGTCGTTCGAGTTCGATGACGACACCGTGCGCGAGCCGGATCCGCACATCTCGGCGCTGCTCAACGGCGAGCGGCTGATCCCGCCGCCGCCGTTGCCGCCCGAGGTGTTCACCACGCGCGAAGTGGAGCTGATCCGGCCGGCCATCCGCGACGCCAGCCGCGACTGGAACCTGCTCGACGCCGACTTCCGCCAGCGCCTGCTGCTGGTCTACAAGATCATGCGCGACGAGCACGGCTACGAAATGGCGCTGCTGGAGGGCTACCGCAGCCCCGAGCGGCAGGAAAAGCTCGCCGCCATGGGCAGCAACGTCACGCAGGCCACGTCGTTCCAGAGCTACCACCAGTACGGCCTGGCAGCCGACAGCGCGTTTTTCCGCGACGGCAAGCTGGTGATCAGCGAGAAGGACCCGTGGGCGATGCGCGGCTACGAACTCTACGGCCAGGCGGCCGAATCGGTCGGCCTGGTCTGGGGCGGCCGCTGGAAGATGATGGACCTGGGCCACGTGGAGCTGCGCCGCCGCGGCGTGCTCGGCAAGCGCCCGGGCTGACGCCGGATCGGCACCGTACTTCGATTGGAGCAAAAGCAATGACACGTCCGTTCATCCTCCTGGGCGACAAGACCGACCACGGCGGCGTGGTGATCACCGCATCGGGCAACACGATCGCCGGCGGCAAGGGCATCGCGTGCGTCGGCGACAAGGTCACGTGTCCGAAGTCGGGCCACGGCGGCACGACCGTCATCGTCACGGGAGACCCGACCGTCGTCATCGATGTCCGGCAGGCCGCGCGCCATGGCGACAAGACGGCCTGCGGCGCCACTCTCCTGGCCAGCCAGGGCACCACCGGCAGCATCTGACGGCCGCTCCATGCTCGCAAACAGACTGTTCCGCTCCGGATTGACGCTGCTGGCGGTGTTCGCCGTGGTGTGGATCGCTACCATCGCGTGGTGGCAGGGCATCAACCGCATGCCGACCACGGCCGACATCGTCACCTGCCTGGTCCTGCTGCCGTTGGGCATGGTGATCGGCTCCCGGGTCATCAAGCGTGCGCTGGACGGCATCCGCACCAACGTCGCGGCAGGGCGGGGACTCGCGGCGGCGACCGCACCGGCGGCCACGGACAACGCAGCCACCGCGGCCGACCCGCAGGACACCTCCCGCCACTGGCGCGCCGTGCTGCTCGGCAGCGCCTTGCGCACCATCGCCGGCGCCGACGCCGAGGTGCTGGTCAAGGCCGCCCAGACCTACTCGCAGCCGGAGATGACGGATGTGCAAGGGTTCGGCTCGCCGATCTTCGCGGCGCCGGTGGAGGGGCTCAATATCGACGACCTGCGCGGCAAACTAGCACAGCGCCACCCCGGCCTGGACTGGACGAACGAAAGCCTGCGCGCGCTGACGCTATGCGCCGACGTGGTTGACGATCTGGCCGCGCAGGCGGCCGCAAGCCAGACGGAGCATGCGAGTGCCGACCCCGCTCGGCTGATCGTCACCGCCCTGCTGCCGCGCGACTGGACGCCCCAGCAACAAGCCGCCGACGACGACTGGCTGCGCCAGCGGATCCGCCCGCACTGGCCGGCCGAGCGCGTGACGCTGGAGCCGATCGCCGCCAAGGGCGACGCCGATGCCCTGCTCCTGCTCGACCGCGCAACCCTCGCCCTGAATCGCCCGAGCGAGGAACGCACGCTGCGCATGGTAGTGGTGGCCGATTCGCTGATCGGCACGCACGCGGTGGAGCAGTTGACGCAGCAGTCGCAGTTGTACGACGGCGATCAGAACAAGCACGGCCGCCTGCCCGGCGAAGCGGCGGCCGGCGTGCTGCTGTGCTCGCCGGCCGACCCACTGGCGCAGGGCACGCGGGCAAGCGCCCCCGCAGACGACGAAGCGCCGGCCGCCCCCCTCGTCCTCACCCGGGCCAGCGTGGCGCGACTGGGCGCACCGACCACTGACAGCGGCCGCCGCCCCGACACCGCTGCACTGGGCGGCGTGGTCGGCCAGGTGCTGGAGACACTGGTGGCCGCGAAGCCGAATGCCGCCAACGACAACACCAAGGGCAAACCCGCCGACGATGCAGCGCCCGCGCCGCCACCGCAGATCGCCGATATCGCCGCCATCGTCGCGGACACCGGCATGCACCCGGTGCGCACCACGGAGGTCGCGCGCGTGGTCGCCGAGCGCCTTCCGGCGCTGGACGCCGCCGAGGATGTGCTCTCCCTCGGCTGTCCGTGCGGCTACCTGGGCGCGGCCGGCGCGCTGCTGCCCGTGGCCCTGGCCCATCGGTTGAGCCTGCAGACCGGACGCCCCGTACTGGCCCTGACCGCCAACGATGTCCAGCAGCGCGGCGCGATTGCGGTCGCGCCCAGCCTGACCTGACCCCGATTCCCGATTCGTTTCCGAGCCGAAGGCAACATGCAACGTTTCCTCAACTTCCTGACCCACTCACGCACGCTCTCGATCCTGGGCGTGATCGTGGTGACGATCTTCCTGCTGCTGATGGCGCAGACCTTCGAGATTGGCCTGGTCTGGGCCGGCATCGCGCTCGGCGTGCTGCTGGCGCTATGGCTGGCGAGCGCGCTCTGGAAGCGCTGGCGCGCGCGCCGCGCGAGCACCCGCCTGGAAGGCGCGCTGGAGCAGTCGGCCGACAAGTCCGCCGCCCCCGACAAGCGCGAGGAGGTCGAAGCCCTGCGCATGCGCCTGGCCGAGGCGGTCAAGACCATCAAGCACTCCAAGCTCGGGCAGTTGTCCGGCGACGCGGCCCTGTATGAACTGCCCTGGTACATCGTGATCGGCAACCCGTCGGCCGGCAAGAGCACGGCGGTGCTGAACTCGGGCCTGCAGTTTCCGTTCGCCGACAAGGGCGGCGCGGTGATCCAGGGCATCGGCGGCACGCGCAACTGCGACTGGTTCTTCACCACCGAAGGCATCCTGCTCGACACGGCCGGCCGCTACTCGGTGGAAGATGACGCCCGCCGCGAATGGCTCGGCTTCCTGGACCTGCTCAAGCGCTATCGTCCCAAGGCGCCGATCAACGGCATCGTGGTGACGGTGAGCGTGTCGGAACTCACGCAGAACCGCCCCGAGTTCGCCATCAACCTCGCCAAGAACCTGCGCCAGCGCGTGCAGGAGCTGACCGAGCGGCTGGAAGTGTTCGCCCCGGTCTACGTGATGTTCACCAAGGCCGACCTGATCACCGGCTTCACGGAATTCTTCGGCGACAGCGAGAAGCAGGAGCGCGACCGCGTGTGGGGCGCCAGCCTGCCCTTCGAGCCGGATGCCAAGCCCGATGTGGCGGCGCTGTTCGACCAGCGCTTCGATGAACTGTGCGACGGCCTGAAGGAAATCAGCGTGGCGCAGATCGCGCTGCACCAGAAGAACAAGCTGTCGCCGGGGCTGCTGAGCTTTCCGCTGGAGTTCGCGTCGATCAAGCCGGCGCTGCGCAGCTTCCTGGTGACGCTGTTCGACGAGAACCCCTTCCAGTACAAGCCGGTGTTCCGCGGCTTCTACTTCACCAGCGCGCTGCAGGAAGGCGCCACCAACAGCGCCTCGGCCGAGCGCATCGCGCGCCGCTTCGGCCTGTCCATGGACGGCGCCGCGCGCAGCCGCGAGGTGTTCTCCAAGAACGGCTTCTTCCTGCGCGACCTGTTCTCCAAGATCATCTTCTCCGACCGCCACACCGTGCGGCAGTTTGCCAGCCCGGCCAAGACGCGGCTGCGCATCGCCACCTTCTTCGGGCTGGTGCTGGCGCTGGGCCTGCTGCTGGGCGGCTGGACGTGGTCGTACATGGGCAACCGCACGCTGACCGCCAACGTGCAGGCCGACCTGGACAAGATCGTCAAGCTGCAGCAGAACCGCGTGGACCTGCAAGCCCGGCTGGAAGCGCTGGACATCCTGCAGGACCGCATCGAACAGCTCGAACGCTTCCGCGGCGAGCATCCGCTGGCGCTGTCGCTGGGGCTGTACCAGGGCGACGCGCTGCAGCACAAGCTGCTCGACGAGTACTACAACGGCCTGCGCCAGGTGATGCTCAAGCCGGTGGGCGACGCGCTCGAGACCTTCCTGGCGGACGTCAACACACACCCCGACCAGCTCGCGCCGATGGTGCGCCCGCCTGAGACCGGCGCGGTGATCGCTACCTCGGTCACCTCGGCGACGGCCACCGTGGCGACTTCGGGCGCCGCCGCCAATGCGCCGGCATCGCCCGCGGCCACAGCCACCGCAGCGGCCGGCAAGCGCTTCACCGATGCCTCGCCCACCAACGTGGAAGACGGCTACAACGCGCTCAAGACCTACCTGATGCTGTCGGACAAGCGCCACGTGGAAGTCGCGCACCTGACCGACCAGATCACGCGCTTCTGGCGCGGCTGGCTGGAAGACAACCGGGGCAACATGCCGCGCGAGCAGATGATCCGTTCGGCCGAGCGCAACCTGTCGTTCTTCCTGGCCCGCGTCAACGATGACAACTGGCCGCTGCTGGAAGGCAACCTGTCGCTGATCGACCAGACCCGCGAGAACCTGCGCCGCGTGGTGCGCGGCATGCCGGCGCGCGAGCGTGCCTATGCCGAGATCAAGGCCCGCGCCTCGACCCGCTACGCACCGATGACGGTCGCGCGCATCGTCGGCGAGACCGGCTCCAACGTGATCGCCGGCAGCTACGCCGTGCCCGGCACCTTCACCAAGGAAGCGTGGCAGGGCTACGTGCAGGGCGCCATCCGCGAAGCCGCCAGCAAGGAGTTGCAGACCAAGGACTGGGTGCTCAATGTGGCCGCCCGCGACGACCTGACGCTGGAAGGCAGCCCCGAGCAGATCCAGAAGACCCTGGTCACGATGTACAAGACCGAATACGCCCGCGAATGGCAGCGCTTCATGCAGGGCGTGGCCGTCCAGGACTTCAGCGGCTTCGACCAGGCCGTGGCCGGCATGAACCTGCTGGGCGATCCGACCAACTCGCCGATCCGCAAGGTGCTCGACACCGCCTACGACCAGACCTCGTGGGACAACCCGTCCATGTTCAACGCCGGCCTGAAGCAGGCCAAGTCGGGCATGCTGGGCCGGTTCAAGCAGCTCTTCTCGCGGCAGACGCCGTCGCAGATCAACGTCAACGTGGACGTGGGCGGCAACGCCGATGCCGGCGCCATGCCGATGGGACCGGTGGGCAAGGAGTTCGCCGGGCTGGCGCGCGTGGTGGTGGTGCGCGACGACAAGTCGCTGCTGCGCGGCTACATGGATGCGCTGTCCAAGGTGCGCACCCGCTTCAACCTCATCAAGAACCAGGGCGACCCCGGCCCCGGCGCGCGCCAGCTGATGCAGCAGACGCTGGACGGCAACGGCTCCGAGCTGGCCGACACCCTCAAGTACGTCGATGAGCAGATGCTGACCGGCATGACCGACAGCGAACGCCAGACGCTGCGCCCGCTGCTGGTGCGTCCGTTGCTGCAGTCGTACGCGGTGGTGGTCCGCCCGGCCAGCGTGGAAATCAACAAGGTGTGGAACGCGCAGGTCTACCAGCCGTTCAGCCAGACGCTGGCCGACAAGTATCCGTTCTCCGCCAACGCCAAGATCGAGGCCAGCGCGGCCGAGATCGGCCAGATCTTCGGGCCGGAAGGCGCCATCGCCAAGTTCGCCAACACGACCATCGGCCCGCTGTCGGTGCGCCGCGGCGACATGCTGGCCGCGCGCACCTGGGGCGACCTGGGCCTGGCCTTCGTGCCCGAGTTCACCTCCGGCTTCACGCGCTGGATCGCCCCGCTGACGGGCGGTGCGGCGGGCGGCGCCGGTGGCGCGGCCGCGGCGGCGCCGCAGACGGTGTTCCAGGTCCTGCCGGTGCCGTCGCAAGGCACCACCGAATACACCATCGAGATCGACGGCCAGCAACTGCGCTACCGCAACACGCCGCCGCAATGGGCCAACTTCGTCTGGCCGAATCCGCAGGGTGCGCCGGGTGCGCGCGTGTCGGCCACGACCTTCGACGGCCGCACGGTGGAACTGCTCAATGAGCCGGGGCGCTTCGGCCTGGAGCGCCTGATCGCCACCGCGAGCCGCAAGCGTCGCCCCGATGGCGCGTTCGACCTGACGTGGGCGCGTGACGGCATCAGCGTGTCGGTCAGCCTGCGCATCATCAGCAGCCCACAGACGGCCGGCGCGTCGGCCTCCGATTCGCCGCAGGGCCAGGGCCTGCGCGGCCTGCGCCTGCCGACCTCCATCGCCGATGCGAACGCCTCGCAAAACGCCTCCACGCCGCCGGCGCCGGCGGGCAGCCGCCCGTCCAGCGCGCCCGCCGCGACAACCCAGGCCACCACCCGGGCCATCGTCGCGCAAGAGCAGGGGGGGACGGCGCAATGAGTCAGACCCAGCTGCAGCTCGCCTACTTCGGCAAGCTGCCCTCGCGCGGCGACTTCGTCAAAAGCGCGAACAACGTCCAACTGCTCGACACGCTGGACCGCTGGCTCGCCCAGGGCATGGAGTTGCTGGCCGAGGCCCCCGACTGGAAGGCCACCTACGATACCTGGCAGCCGGTGCAGTTCGCCTTCCTGGGCTCGCAGAGCCGGCTGGCGATCGCCGGCACGCTGATGGCCAGCAGCGATCTGTCTTCGCGCCGCTTTCCGTTCCTGACGGCGACGGCGATGGAGGTCGAACGCCCGATCAACTTCATCGCCCGCAGCCCGCTGGCGCTGGCGCGGCTGTGGACGCGCGCCGGCCAGCAGATGCTCTCGCTCAGCGGCGCCGCCGACGCCACCGAGGGGCTGCGCCTGCTGGCTGAATCGCAGCACGACGTCGAGACCGGCGCCGGCACGCAGACCTACGATGCGAGCTTCTCGGACTTCATCGACTTCCAGACCGTGGCCGGGCTGGAGCAGATGCTGCGCGCGGAGGGCCACAAGATCCGGCTGCGCCGCACACTGCTGGCGCTGGGCGTGCTGCTGCAGCCGGTCATGTCCAGCGGCTCGTCGCAACTGGAGAAGGGGCTCACGCTGCCGCTGCCGGCCGATCCGCTCTACCGCAGCCTGGTGGCAAGCTTCTGGCTGGAGCTGGTCTCGCGCTTCCTGCAGCGCGCCGACTTCGAGCTTTCGCTGTTCCTGGGCCGGATCAACGGCGCCGAGCGGCTGGTCATCGGCTTCAACGGAGCGTCGTCGCGCACCCTGCACAGCATCATTTCACCGCTGGCGTACGCCGAGCAGAACATCAACATCGACGATCCGGAATGGGTCGACCAGCACGTCGGTACGGAATACGGCATGGGCAAATTCGTCAGCTACCTGGACCAGCCGCAGCTCTCGCTGCGCGTGGCGGTCGACACCTTCCGCGAAGTCTTCATCGGAGAATGAACATGGGTCTGGATGCAATCAAGCACGGCTTCCGGCCTGCAATCCTGGCGCTCGCCGCCACGGCCGCCTGCCTGGGCGCCGCCCTGCCCGCATACGGCGCGCCCGGCGACCCCGCCCCGGCAACCGCGGCGAACCCCGTGCCGGGCCAGGTGGTGGCCGGCGGCATGGTCCCGGACGAGGCCACCAAGGCGAGCGTGCTGGCCCGGCTGCGCGAGCTGTACGGCAGCGCCAACGTGGTCGACCAGATCGAGGTCGGCAACGTGGTGTCGCCGCCCAACTGGACGGGCAATGTGCAAAAAATCCTGTCGCCGCAGATCAAGCAGGTCAACCGCGGCCAGTTGAACATCGACGGCACGCAGGTGGCCGTGCACGGCGACGTGCAGAACGAGGCGCAGCGCCAGCAGCTCGCCAGCGACATGGCCACCACGCTCGGCGCCAGCTACACGATCAAGAATGGCCTGCGCGTGGCCGCCGTCTCGGAGCAGAGCCTGCTGGACCAGACCCTGGCCAACCGCATCATCGAGTTCGAGACCGGCAGCGCCACGCTCACGCCCAAGGGCCGCGGCATCCTGGATGAAATGGCCGCCGTGCTGCCGCGCCTGAACGGCCGCAAGATCGAGATCGTCGGGCACACCGACAACTCGGGCAGCCGCGCCATGAACCTCAACCTGAGCCAGGCCCGCGCCGAAACGGTGAAGAGCTACCTGATCAACAAGGGCGCCGAGCCCGGCACGCTGACCGCCATCGGCGTCGGCCCGGACCAGCCGGTGGCGGCGAACACCACCGACGAGGGACGGTCGCGCAATCGGCGCATTGAGTTCCGCGCGAGCCAATAAGCCGGCGCGACCATACACGACCATACACGCGCGGCGGCTCAGAAGGCCGCTGCGCGCGTCACTGCGATCAGCTCGCGCTGTCGGCGGGCGGATCGCCCAACCCCAGCAACTCCTCGATCTGCGACAGCGTCGCATCGTCCTTGACCACCGTGCGCAGCCAGGCGTGCAGCGGCATGTCACCCCACTTGGCCGCGCGCGCGGCAAGGTAAGCCACCGGGCTGTGCGGCTCGGTCTGGCGGAAGAACTCGGCCACCTCGCGTAGTTGGTTCAGCGCCTGGGCGCGGGTGCGGATCGGGCCGATCACGGTGTCGGGCTCGGCCTCGGCGACGGGCTGGGCGGTCTGCTGCGGCGCGGCGGGCGTCTTGGCCCCGTTCGCATTCGGCTTGGTCTCGGTCTTGCCGCCGAAGCGCTCGACCAGGGCGCGCACCGCCTGCAGCGCCTCGCGCGCGGCGCGGAAGCTGGGCGCGTGATCTGCGGCGCGGGCATCCAGCACGGACTCCAGCCGCAGCAGCGCCGCGCCGCAACCGACCACGTCGCTGTGCAAGGTCGTGTAGAACGCCGCCGGCGTGGCTCGCCGCGCCGATTCGAACTGCTCCTGCGTGACCTTGCCGCGCGACAGCTCATCCGCTTGGTCCGGATCGCGCCGGATCGCCTCGACCAGGTTGGTGGCGACCTCCCAATCGACATAGCTGAAGCCGCCCTTGCCCGCATCCACCAGCGACACCTCGCGGATCAGCTGGCTGGAGCGCGCCGCCAGCCACGCCATGCTGCCGGTGCGCGCCTCGGGGTCGTCCGGCTCGGGCAGCGGGAAGAGGTGCTCCCAGTACTGCTCGCACAAGCCCGCGATCAGCTCGTAGCCCTCGCGCAGGCCGGTAAAGCCGCGCTCCTTGGACAGGGCCTCGGTCAGCCATGCGGCCAGGCGCAGGTCTTTGGTGCGCGTCTGCAGCAGCGCCGTGCTTTCCGCGACGACGGCGCGCCAGTCCGCCTCCTTGATCTCGGTCACCCACTCGCCCTGGTCGAGCGAGGGGTCGTCGAAGCGGCGCGCTTCCTGGATGGCGTCGAATTCGGAGGAGAACAGCATGTCCTCGCCGCAAGGCGTGGGGCCGGAGAGCGGGGCGAGAAGCTGGTCGAGCTGGAGGGTTGCCATGGGTCAGAAACGATCGAAAAAGTTGGTGCAAGTCTACTGCGTGAGGTGCCGTAAAGCGACAGGGCCGAGGCCGGGAACGTGCGCATGCGCGACCGCTTTCCGGGCGGGCCGACGGGCGCATCCCGTGGCCGGCTAATACAGCTAACGCCCCTGCCAGCGCCGCTTGATGTACGCCACCACCGGCTGCGTCTGCGGCTCGCGCAAGAACCCGTGCCGGAACAGCATGCTGCCGTGGATCTCAGGCAACGTCTCATTGAGATCCAGTTGCCGCGCGATTTCGGGCACACCGCCCTCCACCGTCCAGTCCGGCTCGGCGGTGCTCGGCGTGCCCACCTTGTACAGCGCCATGCCGATATAGAGCCGGGTCCGGGTCTGCCGCACGGTATCGGCCCACCAGCGGGCGATGACGTCGTAGCGCGCGATCTGGCGCGCGAACGGCCAATAGATCTGCGGCGCGATGTAGTCGATGAGGCCCTCCAGCACCCAGCGGCGGGTATCGGCGTAGGCGACGTCGTAGTTCGGCGCGCCGGCCTGGGTCTCCGAGCCAAGCGGGTCGTCCTGCTTGTTCCGCCAGACGCCGGCCGGACTGATGCCGAACACGACCCAGGGCTTGATCGCCTTGATCGTGCAGGCGATATCCCGGATCAGCCGATAGGTGTTGTCGCGGCGCCAATCGCCCTTGTCGGCGAAGCGCGCGCCGTAACGCTGGTAGGTGGCCGCATCGTCCAGCAGCGAGTCGCGGGTTTCGTAGTAGAAATAGTCGTCGAACTGGATGCCGTCGACGGGGTAGTTGCGGACGATCTCCGCCACGACGCCCGCCAGCCACGCGCGCACCTCGGGAATGCCCGGGTCGAGCACGAAGCGGTTGTTCGCGACGCGCACCCAGTCCGGGTGCTGAACGTAGACGCTGGACGGCGAATCCGTCGACGCGCGGGTCAATGCATCGACGGTGTCCTGCCGGGTGTTCATCGAGACCCGATAGGGATTCAGCCACGCATGCACCTTGATGCCACGCGCGTGCGCATGCTCCAGCAGGAAGGCCAGCGGATCGAACCCCGGGTCCTGGCCCACCACGCCGGTGAGGTACGGCGACCAGGGCAGCAGCCGGGAGCGATAAAGCGCATCGGCGCACGGCTTGACCTGGAACACCAGCGTGTTCAGGTTCATGGCCACCGCTTCGTCGAGGATGCGCACCAGTTCGTCCTGCTGGACCCGCACCCGTTCCTGAACGTTCTCGATCTGCGAGGAGGCCTGGCTCGGCCAATCCAGGTTGAGCACACTGGCGACCCAACTGGCCCGGACCTCATCGGTCGCACCCGATGCGCCCGATGCGCCCGCCCCGCCCGACGCCCCGGCATCGAGCGGCCAGTGCAGCATCCCGGCGCCGGCCGCCAGCGCACTCCAGGCCAGAAAGCGCCGGCGCGGCATGCCCGCGTCTTGCGCCATCTCGTCCGTCAGCGGCGAGGGCGCCTGACCTTCGGCTTGCGGCAACTTCCGATCGTCGCGCCGGCTCATGCTTCGGCTCCCTGCGATCGGCCGGTACAGGGCTGCGAATGACTGGCTTTCGGCATCATGCTCTCCTCTGATGAGCGATCGATTGTGTGGGCGATGAGCGCCTGCGGCGTTGGAGACTGCCGTGCGCCGTCATCGCATTGCGTGGGCGACCCGCGGATGTCGGAGCCCCCGCGCTCGCCCGGGTCCGGGTCGGACAACAGGCGTCGAAGCAACGCGCTTCTGGAGGCTGTCGGACTCCGTGCTGAACAACGCGTCCCGTCTCAGGGCTGCGCGACGCGGCAGTCCGCCAGCGCCAGCGTCAGGCCGACGAACTGCCGGTTCAGGCAGTCGATGGCGATCGTCTTGCTCGGCTTGTAAGCGGCCAGCTTGCCGTCGGGGAATGCGCTCTGCAGCGCGGCCCGCTGGTCCTCCTGGAAACTGGCCCCCACCTTGAGGCCCTCGGTGGTCGGCCCTGAACAATTCGCTTCTCCCGCCGGCTAATCTCACGCAGCCGACGCGGACAGTGGTGTACGAGCAGATAGCACGGCCAGGATCAGGGCATAAAGAAGCCGCAGCTTCCTGAGGATCATGCGCAGGTTGTGGCCGGCGCCACACAGCACCGCATGCATCGCATCACCCGATGCGCCCTTGAGCCAGTTCCGATCGAGCTTGCCGTCAGCCTTCATATGCCCGATGGCCGGCTCGATCGCGCTGCGCCGTCAGATCATCGCGCGCAAGCCACGCGTGATCCCGCGCCGCAAGCCGGGGTGGTAGATCTGCACGCCTTGCACTGCGACACCGCGATAGCCCCGATCGACGATCGCGATCTGCGGCCTAACCTCACTCAGAATCTCCGCCTGCTCCAGCGCCTCGGCAAGCGTATGCCCGTCGTAGGGATTGCCTGGCATCGAGCGCGCGCCCAGTACCAGGCCTTCCTTGCGCGTCGTCGTGATCGACACCTTCACACCGAACTCGTACGGCGTTCTGGCCTTGCCTTTGCTGATGCATTCGACCTCCGGCGCATGCAGCGCGTAGACCTTGTGCTTGTCCTTCGGCTTCTGCGACAGAAGCCGCTTGGTGCGGCCAATCAGTTCTTCCAGCGCCGCGCGGCTTTGTGCTGCCACTTTGTGCTGCCACCGAGCCGAGCTGCCGCTCAACGTCGCGCATCACCCGCCCCACCCGCGCAGCGCGCGCCGCATGCGCTTGTACTGCTTGGCGTGTGCATAGCGGCCAATCTGACCCGCCAGCCGTGGCGCCTCGCGGTTGTAGTTCTGTCGCAGCTTCAACTCGTGCTGGGCTGCCGCCTTCACCAGATGCTCGCATGACGCTGCGGCGCGTGTACACCGAGGCATCATGCAGCGACCAGCGCCACGCTGGCGTCAGGCGGCCCTGGCCGTTGTAGTCGCCGAACAGGCTGTCGATCACCTCGATGACCGACATGTCCTGGAACAGGAAACTGTCGCGCCGGTGGCGCAGGAAAGCCGGCCACGGCTCGATCACCAGCCGGTAGCGCACCAACCCCGCCATTGGCGCCCAGTCGCTCGGACCGCGTGACGTGGCCATGGAACGGCCGCAGCGTGCTGCGGCTCAGCTGGGTCAGCAGATCGAGCCGGACGGGCTGCCCCAGCAGACGCGCCGGGTCAAGATCGGCGTCGTCGGACAGCGCCGTCAGCTCCAGCCGGAAGCCGCCCGCGTCCAGGTGTTCGGCGGCGTCCAGCCGCTCGGGCAGCAGCGCGTTCGGCCCGAGCGGCGTTTCCAGGCGCAGCAGCCGGTCGGCCTCGGTGAAAGCCGCACGCAGCAGGTTGGCCAGCTCGGTCGGTGAGACCATGGTGTACTCCAGCGCAAAGCTCAGTTGTTCAGTTGCTCAGTTGATGCGGTACTTGAACTCGCCGGTCTTGCCGACGCTGACCTTGATCTTCTCGACGCTGCCGCCTTCGGCCATGCGCGTGAGCACCGCTTCGGCGATCTCGGGCAGCAGCGTGCCATTGAGGATGTGGTCGACCGCGCGCGCGCCCGCGTCCACTTCGGTGCAGCGGGCCAGCACGGATTCCACCAGCGCGGTGTCCCACTGGAACGTGGCCTTGTGGTTGGCGGCCACGCGGTCGCGGATGCGGCCCAGCTTGAGCGTGATGATCTCGGCCAGCACGTCGTCGGCGATCGGGTAGTACGGCACCACCTTGGTCCGCCCCAGGAAGGCCGGCTTGAAGGTCTTGTACAGCACCGGCCGCAGCGTCTCGGCCAGGGCATCGGCGTCGGGCAGTTCCTCGGCCGGCTTGTTCAGGCAGGCCTGCATGATGGCCGACGAACCCACGTTCGAGGTCAGGATGATGATGGTGTTGCGGAAGTCGATGGGGCGGCCTTCGGCGTCGTCCATCTCGCCCTTGTCGAACACCTGGAAGAACATCTCCAGCACGTCGGGGTGGGCTTTCTCGACTTCGTCCAGCAGCACCACGCTGTACGGGTTGCGGCGCACCGCTTCGGTCAGCACGCCGCCCTCGCCGTAGCCCACGTAGCCCGGCGGCGAGCCCTTCAGGCCCGAGACACTGTGCGCCTCCTGGTACTCGCTCATGTTGATGGTGACGAGCTTGCGCTCGCCGCCGTAGAGGATGTCGGCCAGCGCCAGCGCCGTCTCGGTCTTGCCCACACCGGACGGACCGGCGAACAGGAACACGCCGCGCGGCTTGTTCGGGTCTTCCAGGTTGGCCGAGGCGGTGCGCACGCGCTGGGCGATGGCCTGCAGCGCGTGGTCCTGGCCGATCACGCGCGCGGCCAGCAGCGGCTTGAGGTTGAGCACGGTGCGCAGTTCGTCCTTGACCATGCGGCCCAGCGGAATGCCGGTCCAGGCCGAGACGATCTCCGACACGACATGGCCGTCCACCTGCAGCGGCACCATGGGCGTTTCACCCTGCAGCGCGCGCAGCTCGGCGAGCAGCGCGGCCAGTTCGTCCGGCGAGTCCGGCACGGCGGCGGGGCGACCGCGCTTGGCCGGCATCGCGACCACGTCGCTGTTGGCCGCCACCGGCTCCGCGTCCAGCGCACCGGCTTGCGCGGCACCGCCTTCACGGGCCTCGCGCAGCGCCTGGATGCGCGCCACCAGTGCGCGCTCCTGGGCCAGGCGCTCGGTGTTCTGCGCGATGCGCTGTTCCAGCTCGGTCCGCTTGGCCTGCAGCGCGTCCAGGCGGGCATCGTGCGCGGCGCCGGCGCTCTGCTCGCGCTGCAGCGCGGCGATCTCGCCCAGCAGGCGTTCCAGCGCTTTCTGGTCGTCTTCGATGGCGCCCGGCGTGGCGCTCTGGCCCAGGGCCACCTTGGCGCACGCCGTGTCCAGCACGCTGACGGCCTTGTCCGGCAGTTGGCGCCCGCTGATGTAGCGGTGCGACAGGCGCACGGCCTCGGTGATGGCCTCGTCCAGCACGCGCACCCCGAAGTGGCGCTCCATCAGCGGCGCCATGCCGCGCAGCATGGCTGCGGCCAGCGGCTCGCTGGGCTCTTCGACCTTGACGACCTGGAAGCGGCGTGCGAGGGCGGCATCCTTTTCGAAGTACTTCTTGTACTCGCTCCACGTGGTCGCGGCGATGGTGCGCAGCTCCCCGCGCGCCAGCGCGGGCTTGAGCAGGTTGGCCGCATCGTTCTGGCCGGCCTGCCCGCCCGCGCCGATGATGGTGTGCGCCTCGTCGATGAACAGGATGATCGGCTTCGGGCTCTTCTTGACCTCGTCGATCACGTTCTTCAGACGGTTCTCGAATTCGCCCTTCACGCTCGCACCGGCCTGCAGCAGGCCCATGTCGAGCGTGCGCAGTGTGACGCCCTGCAGCGGCGGCGGCACATCGTTGGCGGCCACGCGCAGCGCGAGGCCCTCCACCACGGCGGTCTTGCCGACGCCGGCCTCGCCGGTCAGGATCGGGTTGTTCTGGCGCCGGCGCATCAGGATGTCGACCACCTGGCGGATCTCGGCGTCGCGCCCGATCACGGGGTCGATGCGGCCTTCGCGGGCAGCCTGCGTCAGGTCCACGGTGAACTGGTCGAGGGCCGGCGTCGAGCTCAGCGCGGCGGCGGGCGCGGTGCGGCCGTCATCCGTCGGCACAGCCGTGCCGTCGGCGAAATCGACGGCCTGCTCCTGCTCGTCCGAGCCCGCGGTCATGCGTTCGAAATCGTGCTTGAGCCGCTCCACCTCGAAGCGGCCGAACAGCCGCGAGCCGCGCTCGGCCAGCGCCGACAGGCTGGGCTCGGTCAGCAGCGCGAGCAACAGGTGGCCCGAGCGGATGCGCGTGATCTGCGAATCCAGCGAGGCGATCAGCCACGCATGCTCGAACAACTTGGGCAGATACGGCGAGAACGCCGGCGTGCGCGTGTTGCCGGTCTGGAAGCGCGCGATCTCGGCTTCCAGGTCGCGCTGCAGCGCCGCCAGATCGATGCCGCTGGCGCGCGCGGCCACGGCGAAATCGCTGCGGCGGTTTTCCAGCAGCGCCAGGAACAGATGCTCCAGGTCGACTTCATAGTTGCCGCGCGCCATGCACAGCGAGGCCGCGCGCTCGGCGGCCTGCCGGCTGGTCGCGTTCAGCTTGGCGATCAAGGTCTTGAGTGGGGTGGCCATGGCGGCAAGGGCTCCGATCAGTCAGTGAAAGGTCAATGCAGCGGTTCGAGGGTGTACTGCGCGTCGCTGCGGTCGTGCTGCGCCGGGCGCGAGCACAGGAAGGTGTCCCAGCCCAGTCGGCCCGCACTGTCGCCACCGCCCTGCGCGGCCAGCGTGCAACCGGCCACATCCTGGCGGCGCAGGATCAGCTTGATTTCGAATTCGAGCGTGGCGCCGCACAGGATCGTCAGCATCTTGCGCAGCGCCAGTGCGCCGGGCGCCCCCGGCAGGAAGTTGCGGTACTGTGCGCGCGCCAGCGGACCGACCCACACGCGCACCCGCAGGTCGCGCTGCCAGACGCGCTCGCCGGCCAGCGCGGTGGCGCCGAGCACGTTGTTGGTACCGCCCAGCCGCGAATACTGCGACGGCGGCACGCGATACCAGTTGCCGACGAACTGCTCGACGCGCACCGGCGCCCGGAAGTAGTCCGCCAGCACCCGCTGGAGGTACGCCGCCGACACCGGCCGATGGCGGATCGCCGTGGCATAGCCGGCCAGCGCTTCGTCATGGACCGGCCCCGGCGTGCCGGACAGATCGCTGCGCAGCGTGCGATCCGCGACGCCGGCCAGCGACAGCAGCAGCGGCAGGTAATGCCGGTTGTTGTCGACTTCGTACTGGAACGGCAGCCGGTACTTCTTCCACGCCAGGTAGAACAGCGCCGTCGCGCGGTTCGAGAAGATGTCGAAGAAAGCCCGCGCCGCGCGGTCGCGCCACACGGCCTCGCGCTCGGCGACGATCTCGGTATAGCGCAGCGGCAGCGCCCCCTGGACGCCGAGCATGCCGAAGAAGGTCGGCGTGATGGCCACGGTATCGAGCGCGCCGTCGTCGAGCGCCGCCATGAAAGCCGCATCGCTCTCCAGCATGTCCGGCGTCACGCTCCCGGCCTCGATGGCCTGCAGCTCGCTGGGCGGGAACGACAGGGCCAGCGTATTGCGGAAGCTCACGCGCGTGGCCAGCGCATGCTCGGGGGCGGCATTGCCCCGGCGCGCAAACAGTTGCTCCAGCAGCCGCACGGCCTGGAAGAACTCATACCGGTACGGCTGCCGCAGCAGCCTGCGGATCACACCAGGATCGATTCGCCGCTGCGGGGTGCGCATCTGACCAGTTCCTTGCCGCTGCGGCGCGATACCGCGATCAGCTGCACAAAGCTGTTGATGTGGACGTACAGACCGAAGAAGTGGTCCAGCACGCGGATGAATCGATGCAGGCCCGTGCCGACAAAGGCGTCTTCGTCCAGCGTGAGCCGGATCTCCAGCCCCCGCACGAAGGTGGCGAACGGCTTGCCGGCCAGCCAGCGCGTGGCCGGCGCGTAGTCCAGGCCGACGATGCCCTCGACCTGCCGCGCCGAAATGGCGCTGTGCGGCAGATCGTGCAGGCGCAGCATCTCCTTGAGCGTCGGCAGCCCGTTCTGCACCAGCGACAGATGGTTGAGCGCCAGCAGCGAGATCAACCGCCACTGCACCGCCCGGCCACCGCCCAGCCGCATCGACGGCGTCGGCTTGCGCAGGAACGTGATGCTGCGGGCGATGGAGCCGCCCTCCATCGACAGGTCGCCCTCCGGCTGGCCGAATGCCAGCGTGGACGGCAGATCGCGGTTGGTACAGGTGACGGTCAGGCTCAGCGTATCGGTCTGCGGGCTGGCCGGGTCGAACTGCGTATCGACGATGGAAATCTCGGTCTCGAAGCCGGGACTGCGCTGCGCCACCAGCTCGTTGCGCCGCGCGATCCAGTAGTGGCCAGACTGCCCGGGCTCCTCGCCGTGATGCAGCGAGTAGAACGGGCGGAACTCGGTCACTTCTTCGTGCGCGGCGGTCTCGCGCACCAAGTGCACCTTGTCGATCGAGTAGATATCGAAGCCGTGCGCGCGGCGGCTGTCGGCCACCACCGGATAGGCGCTGGCCGTGTGCTCGATGCGGATCGGGTCGGCCATCTGCTGGAACAGGTTGACCACCGGCGTGCAATGCAGCCGCAGGTGGTCGGCCTGCAGGCCCTCGAGCAGGCGGGCGGCATGCGAGTCGCTGCGCACGTCCTTCAAAACCAGGTGCAGCACCAGCCGGCGGACCGGCACGCCGGGCGTCAACCCGCGCCGCATGGCCGCCAAGTCGATGTCGAAGAAATTGAATTTCTCGGCAAAGCTGAAGTGCTCGGTCAGCAGCCGATAGGCCGGATGCGAGCGCGGCGGGCAATCGATCAGCGCCTCGTCTTCCGTAAAGCCGACCGCTTGCAGCGGCACGCCGGACAGGCGGGTCCACACGCCGGGGCGTTCGCCCTCCACATAGGCCGCCGCCGTCTGCAGGAACAGCGCATCCCCCAGCGCGGCCACGAACGAAGGCTCGCCGTCCATGTAGACGCGCAGCCGGTCGAGCGGCAAGGACTCGAACCCGCCGCGCTCGCCGACGTACTCCAGCGTCAGCACGATCGCACCGGTCGCCCCCTTGGGCAGGCTGACCGCCGACGGCGCGGACACGGCGCGCTCGAACGCAGCCGCGGCGATCCGCACCGGCGCGAAGGTGACATCGTAAGCGGTGCGGAAACGGCACTCGACCTTGCGCACCACGCGCGAGGTCAGGAACGTGCCGCGCGGGACCAGCACCGGCGCGCTGATCTGCGCCGCCACGCCGCGCACGTCGAAATGCACCACCGAGCACGACGGAAACGGGCGCAGGTAATGGGGGTACAGGACCTCCAGCAGCGCCTCGGTGAATTCGGGGTAGTCGTCGTCCAGCTTCTTGCTGACACGGGCGGTCAGCAGCGAGAACGACTCGATCATCCGCTCGACGTGCGGATCGTCGCAGCCGTCGCCCGACATGGCGAGGCGGCCGGCGATCTTCGGGTAGCGCTCGGCGAAGTCGCGCGAGTACCGGCGCAGGAAGGCCAGTTCTCGTTCGTAATAAGGCAGCAGCTCTTCCATGTTGACTGGCGGTCCTGTGTCCGTCCCGTTGGCAACCCGATACGCCCAGGCCGGCCGCGATCTCAGCCGCGCCCGCGCGAGACGGAATACCGCAGCGTGGAGGGCTGCAGCATCGCGTCGAAGCTCACGGGCTCACGCGCCGGCCCGACCAGCAGGACGGCGCTGATGCCGAAGCACAGCGCGTTGGTCGCCCGCTCGTTGACCTCCAGCGAGACGTTGACGCTCTGCAGCCGTGGCTCGTGCCGCTCGATCGCCTTGGTGAGCGACTGGCAGATGTAGTTGCGATCGTAGAAGCTGGCGAGGCTCAGGCCCGCGAAATCGTTCAGCCCGTAGGTCAGCAGCGACTGCTGGCATTCGGGCAGGCCTTCCAGGTCGTCCTCTTCAAAAACGATGCGCGTATTGAGCAAGGACTCGATATCGCGCGCCACCGTGCTCTTGAGCTCTTCCAGCGAAAGCTGCCGCAGAGCCGTGGGCATGGGTGCATGCGGCTCGTCGTCGAAGAGCTTATCGAGCAGGCTGGGTTCGAAACCTTTCATGCGTATAAAACAAGACGCCGCAGCGCGATGCTGCGGCTGGTCTTGTCACGGCGCCAAACGTTAAACCGAGTAGGTCTTGTCGTTCTTGGTGAGGCTCCAGGCGCCCTGCGAGTTGCCGCCCTGGCCGCCGGCACTCTTCTGCTGCGTGTACTTCCACTGCACCGAAGCGTAGCGCAGGCTGAAGGTGTCGGTCGGGATGCCCTGGGCCACGACCTGCGAATCCACTTCGCTCAGGATGGCGTTCTTCAGCTTGACTTCGAGGTACTTCACGCGGTTGCCTTCGCCGTCGGCGCGGAAGAACTCGATCGTCACTTCACCGAAGGTCGTACCACCCGAAGCGTGCTGGTACAGCAGCGGGCTGACCACGTCCAGGTCCTTGGTGAACACCATGTCGCGGTGCTCGCAACGCTCGGCGGTGTGGCCACCCGCGGTCGAGGCGGTAGCCGAACGCGGCTGGACGATCGACTGGGACCAGCTGTTGACTTCGATCCAGTCCTTGTGATCCTTGTCCTGCGATTCCCCCTTGATGGCCGGGCTGTCGAACTTGACGTAGATATCCTTCATGCTGAGACCCTCTTATCTGATAGGTTGTTGGTACTGCAATACATGACGAGCGGTTAAGCCCGAACATTCCCCCCCGGGGAGAGTCCGGTCAGGAATTGGTTGGCTTGGGCAGGTCCGCCACCAGCCGCAGCGAGATCGACAGTTCATCGAGCTGGAAGTGCGGCCGCAGAAACGCCACCGAGCGGTACGTACCGGGCTTGCCGGGCACTTCGGACACCTGGATCGAGGCTTCGCGCAGCGGGAATTGCGCCTTCTGCTCCTGGGTCGCGTTGTCGTCCAGCAGGACGTACTGCGAGATCCACCGGTTGAGGAAGGTCTCGACGTTCTTGGCCGACGCGAAGCTGCCGATCTTGTCGCGCATCATCGCCTTCAGGTAGTGCGCCACGCGCGATACCGAGAAGATGTACTGCAGCTGCGCCGACAGCACCGCGTTGGCGTTCGCACTGTCGGTGTCGTACTTCTTGGGTTTCTGCACCGACTGCGCCGCGAAGAACGCGGCATAGTCCGAGTTCTTGCAGTGCACGAGCGGGATGAAGCCCAGGTCGCTCAGTTCCTTCTCGCGGCGATCGGTGATGGCGATTTCCGTCGGGCACTTGAGCGCGATCTCGCCGTCGTCGGTCTTGAAGGTATGCGTCGGCAGGTCTTCGACCAGCCCGCCGCCTTCCACCCCGCGGATCGCCGCGCACCAGCCGAAGTCTTCGAACGCGGCGGTCAGCCGCGCACCGAACGCCCAGGCGGCGTTGCACCACAGGTATTTGCTGTGGTCGGTGCCGTCCACGTCTTCGACGAAGTTGAAGCCCTCGACGGTGGTGCCGTCCATGGGGTTGTACGGCAGCCGGCCCAGGAAGCGTGGCATCGTCAGGCCCACGTAGCGCGAATCCTCCGACTCGCGGAACGACTTCCACTTGGCGTACTCGACCGTATCGAACACCTTGGCCAGGTCGCGCGGCTTGCCCAGGTCGGCAAACGATTCCAGGCCGAACAGCTCCGGCGACGACGAGGCGATGAACGGCGCGTGCGCGGCCGCGGCCACATGCGACATCTGCTCGATGAAGTACACGTCTTCCGGCTGGCGCGTGACGTCGAAATCGCCGATCAGCGTACCGAACGGCGCGCCGCCGAAGGTGCCGAACTCCTCTTCGTACACCTTCTTGAACAGCGCGCTCTGATCGAAATCGATCGCCGTCTTGAAGTCGCGCACGAGGTCGCGCTTGGTGGCGTTGAGCACCTTGATCTTGATCATCGTGCCGGTCTGCGTTTCCTCGACCAGGTACGACAGGCCGCGCCACGTGCCTTCCAGCTTCTGAAATTCGGGCGCGTGCATGACGGCGCTCAACTGCGACGAGATCAGGCGATCCAGCTCGGCGACGCGGGCATCCAGCGTGGCCGACAGGTTGTCGGACACCACCACCGTGCCCTGCAGCACCTGGTTGACCAGCTCGCCGATGATGTCCTTGGCGCGTGCATGCTCGGCGTCCGACTTGGCGACACGGCTCTGGTCGACGATCTGGTCGAGCAGGTTGACGGCCTCGGCTGCCGGTGCGCTCTGCGCGAGCGCGGCGGATTGGTTGTCAAGCATCCTCGCCCCCATCCTTCTTGGCGCCCAGTTTCTGCAGTGCCTCGGTGTTGTTCAGCACGTCGGACAGCAGGTCTTCGAGCTTGTCGTTGCCGGCCAGCTTGTTGCGCAGGTCGGCCAGCTTGGAGCGCGCTTCCAGCAGCTGGCGCAGCGGCTCGATCTGGTTCACCACGGCTTCCGGCGCGAAGTCTTCCAGCGAACGGAACTTGAGATCGACGCCGAAACGGCCGCCCTCTTCCGTCAGCGTGTTCGGCACCTGGAAGGCGGCGCGCGGCTCGACCGCCGACATGACGTCGTCGAAGTTGTCGCGATCGATGTTGACGAACTTGCGGTCGCGCAGCTTGGGCTGCGGCACTTCCGACTGGCCCGCCAGGTCCGCCACCACGCCGACCACGAACGGCAGTTCCTTCTGCTCGATCGCGTCGCCCTTTTCAACGTCGTACGTCAGCTGCACGCGGGGGGGCGCACCTTCTGCAAACGCTTCTGCACACTTTCTTTCTTGGCCATCACGTTCCTCCGCTCATGTGGAACCGGGGAAACCGATCAGCGCAGCGCGCCAAACGGATCGGCGCTGCCACCGCCATTGCCGGCAGCGGGCGTAGCCGGCGCGGTCGGGGCGGCCGCACCATGGTTGGCTGCCTCGGTCGTTGCAGCAGCGCTGCGCTTGACCACGCGGGCGCGCCGCGGCTGTGCCCTGACAGGTTGCTCGGCCGGGAACAGGGCCTGCTCGCCGAGCGTGTCACGCAGCATCTTGGCCAGCACCTGGGCATCGGTGCGCACGTCGCCGGCCAGCGCGCTGTCGGCGCGCAGTTCCTGCAGCGAGCGGCGGGCAACGCGCAGGCCGCTCACGGCCAGGATGCTCTTGGCCTGGCGATCGCTGTTGTCACGCTGCAGCGCTTCTTCCGCCGCGAGGATGGCCTGCGGATACTTTTCCGAGCCGAACTGGATCTGGGCGACGCGCACCCACGGCTCGTCGCGCGTCGGGTTGGCCTTGGCGATCTGCTGGTAGAGGTCGATCGCCTTGTCCTGCTGGCCGCCCTTGGCCGCGGCTTCGGCCTCCGACATGCTCTTGCCGAAAGCTTCGTCGCTTTGCGGCCCGGAGGTGGTCGCGCAGCCGGTGATCAGGGCAGCGGTGCTGGCCATCACGGCCAGGGAACGGATAACGCGGGAAGTAAGCAGGAAAGTGGCCACGGCGAGACTCTTCTGAAGTTCAAAGCGGGTGTCGGAAGTCAATCAAATACGCGAGAATTGGCGCGTTATATGTTGGTCTTGACTGGCGCGAAATAGTACACTCCGCTCGCTGCAATTGACAACCATTAATGGATTATTAAGAAACCGAAACATTTTGCCGTCTATTTTGACGGCACGGATTATTAAGAAATCGAAATATTTCGATCGCTCTTTTGGCCTGGCGCGGCCTCCGCAGCCAATCCGAGAGAGTTAAATACAGAATAAATCAGGCATGAATAACTTTGAATTCGAGGCTGCAACGAGGATGCCGGACCGCGTCGCGACCGGACTCAAGCGGGCGTTTGCCGGGATGGCCGTGGTCGCCCTGACCGCCTGCTCGACCGGCGCCAGCGTGCTGGCGGGCGCCGCCAGCGGCGCGCTGGAGGCGGTGGGGCTGAAGACGTCGAGTGTGCCGGACGCGCAGAAACCGCCCCGCGAGGTTCCGCTCAAGCTGACCGCGGGCGCCAACCTGAACGCGGCGACGGACCGGCGCCCGGTCGCACTGGTGGTCCGGTTATATGCCCTGAAGGACCCGACCAGTTTCCTGCAGGCGCCGTATGACACGTTTATTGATCCGGCGCGCGAAAAACAGACGCTCGGGGCCGATCTGGTCCAGGTCCGGGAAATGACGCTGATTCCCGGCCAGCGTTATGAATTCTCGGAAAAGGTTTCGCGCGAAGCCAGTACACTTGGCGTGGTTGCGCTATTCCGCAGCCCCGCCGCCCAACGGTGGAAATTCGCTTTTAATGCAGAAAAGAATGAAAAAAGCGGCATCATGATCGGATTGCATGCTTGCGCCATGACCCTGACCACGGGCACGCCGACCACGCCCGCGGGCGGCGCACCGCTATCCGACCTGAACCTGCTTTCACCGGCCAACTGCGGCGGCTGATCCGGCGCACCCATGCACCCGCACTAGCACGACAAGAGTCAACCAAGAGCCAACGTGAGCTATTCCGCCAAAATCCTCTGGGGCGAAGGGCTGTTCCTGCGACCCCAGCACTTCCAGCGCCAGGACGCGTACCACGAATCCCGCCTGCATGCGACGGCGCAGATGATCCAGCCGTACGGATGGGGCATCCGCCACGCGCAGTTCGACACCGACGCCCTCGCCAGCGGCGTGCTGCGCGCGACCGGGCTGTCGCTGTTCTTTCCGGACGGCGAGCTGTACTTCGCGCCGCAGGCCGACACCCTGCCGCCGCCGCTCGTGCTGGATGCGATCCCGGCCGGCATCTCGGAGCTGACCTTCCACCTCGCGCTCTATCCGCTGCAGGACAGCGGCGGCAACTACCGCGAGCAGCCGGAGGGCGGCACAGTGTCGCGCTTCGTCTCCACCGAGGCGGAGACAGCGGATCTGTTCACCGAAGCCGAATCCGCGTCCATCACCTACCTCAAGAAGTCGGTGAAGCTGGTGGCGGAAAGCGAGCCGCGCGACCAGTTCATCTCGCTGCCCGTCGTGCGGGTGCGCCGCACAGGTACCGGCGGGTTCGAGCTGGACGACACCTTCGTCCCGCCGAGCCTGTCGATCAATGCGTCGTCCGTGCTGTACCAGCGCCTGCGCCGGCTGCTGGACGCGCTGCAGGCCAAGGTCAACGCGCTGTATGGCTTTCACCGCGAGCCGACCAAGAACATCATCGAATTCCGCTCGGGCGATATCGCATCGTTCTGGCTGCTGCACACGGCCAATGCCGCCTTCGCGGCGCTGTCGCATCTCTATCACCACCCGGACCTGCATCCGGAGCGGCTGTTCCAGGAGGTGCTGCGCCTGGCCGGCGCGCTGATGACGTTCACCAAGACCTACACCCTGGCCGATCTGCCGGCCTACGATCACGACGACCCCGGCCCGGTGTTCTCCCGGCTGGACACCATCGTGCGCGAGCTGCTCGATACCGTGATCTCGACGCGCTATTTCGCGATCGCGCTGGAGGAGACGCGGCCGTCGTTCCATCTCGGCCGGATCGACTCCGGCAAGATCGACGACAAAACCAGCTTCTACCTGTCGGTGTCGGCCGACATGCCGGTGGCGGAGCTGGTGGAGGCGATTCCCGCGCGCTTCAAGGTCGGCGCGCCGGACGACGTGGACAAGCTCGTGCTGTCGTCCATGCCGGGCGTACCGCTCACCTATACGCCGCAGGTGCCGCCCGCCATTCCGGTGCGTCCGGGCGCGTGCTACTTCGCGGTCGAATCGCGCGGCATGCTGTACGAGCGCATGCTGCAGGCCCAGACCATCACCATCTATGCCCCGGCCGGCATCCGGGAACTCAAACTTGAACTCATCGCGGTGACTTCATGAGCGCTACCACCACGCCCTCGCTGTTCGGCGGCTCCGCCCCCGCTGGCAACGCCGCTGCCGATGCGCACGAATCCAACACGCACGTGCGCACGCTGCTGGACCTGCTGTACGACGGCTTCTTCATGCTCTTCCAGTTGCGCAACGGCCAGCAGCCGACCAGCGCGGAAGACTTTCTCGCCCACGTGCGCGCCTTCCTGGAAGACTTCGACCGCGGGGCCAAGCGGCTGAACGTATCGGCCGAAGACGTGTTCGACGCCAAGTACGCGTTCTGCGCCGCCGTGGACGAGACCATCCTGTCGTCCAACTTCTCCATCCGCACCGCGTGGGAACGCCGTCCGCTGCAACTGGAGCTGTTCGGCGAGCAGCTCGCCGGCGAAACGTTCTTCATCAAGCTGGAAGAACTGCGCGCGCACGGAGCGCCCCGCCTGCAGGCGCTGGAGGTGTTCCACATGTGCCTGCTGCTGGGCTTCCGCGGCAAGTACATCCTCGAAGGGCCCGAAAAGCTGGCCTACCTGACCGCACGCCTGGGCGACGAGATTTCCGCCATTAAGGGCAAGCGCGCACCCTTCGCGCCGCACTGGCTGCTGCCGGACAAGGTGACGCACCGCCTCAAGCGCGAAACGCCGCTGTGGATCTTCGGCGCGGTGTTCGCGCTGATCGCGCTGCTGGGGTATATCGGTCTGTCGTCCACGCTGCGCTCGAAAACGAACGAGACGCTGGAAGGCTATTCGCAGATCGTCAAGCTCGGGCCGCGCTTCTCGCACCTGACCATCTCGCTGCCCTGAGGCCGCGGGCCATCGCTTCACCCGCTGAACCGCTCCAAGACTGCGCGCGACGCCGCTCCGATGAAGTCACTGTCTTCCCTGCCGGCCGCCGTGCCGCAGGCCATCCTCGGCGCGCTGCTCGGGCAGCAGACCCGCCAGATCACGCTGCAGACAGCGCTGGCCTCCGACAACCTGGTGGTGGAGCGCTTCACGGCGCGCGAAGCGGTCTCGGCACCGTTCGTGCTGGAGGTGGGTTGCCTGAACTGCCGATGCGAACGCGATGAAGGCCTTCGCCTTCGCGCCATGCGTTTTGCGTTCGCTGATGGGCGTAGTGCGCGGTTGCAGCATGCAGCGCTTCCCGCCCGCACCGAAGATGTGTTCGCATAAGCGAACGTCATTCGCCAACGCGGTGCCGATTTGTGATATGCGGTTTTCTCATATCGATAGCGGTTTTGGGTTGCGCCGTGGCGCGAAGTGCCTGTGAGCTTGTGCGAACGGACACTGGCGGCAATCGCTCGAATCGGGGGGTGCCCCTATGTGTTTCGTCAAGCGTTAGGGACGGTTTTGGGTTGGTAAAAGGTCCCGTCGCGCAGCATGGCGAACAGGACGTCGCAACGACGCCTAGCCAGCGCGATGAGGGCTTGGTTGTGACGCTTGCCTTGCTGGATCTTGCGCGTGTAGTAGGCGCGTGAGATCGGGTCTCGCAAGGCAGCGAACGCGGAGAGAAACAAGGTTCGTTTGAGCACCTTGTTGCCGCGCCTGGAGGGGTGTTCGCCGCGGATCGACGAGCCTGAGCGCCGGGTGACCGGCGCGAGGCCGGCGTAGGCGGCCAGGTGTGCGGCCGAAGCGAAGGCCTTGTGCGCGACTTCGGTCAGGAGTCTGGCGGCGGTCCTGACGCCGACTCCGGGCATGCTGGTCAGGACCGGGTAAAGAGGGTGCGCATGCACGAGGCGTTCGGCTTCACTGGCGACCTCGTCGCGCTGCTGCAGCAAGGCTGCGAGCTGCTTGGCAAGGCGTGGCATGACGACAGTCGCGGCCTGGGTGCCGGGCACAACGACGGTCTGTTCGCCAAGCGCTTGAACAATCTCGGCGGCCAGGCGCTTGCCCATGCGCGGAGCGAGTTTGGTCAGTCGGTTGGCAAGGGTCTTCTCACTGGTCGCGGCAAGTGCGGCGGGTGACGGGTAGCGCTCAAGCAGATCGAGCACGGCAGGATGATCCAGGCGCGGCCCCAGCACTCGTTCGAGGGCGGGATGAATCTGGGTGAGCAGGCTGCGAATGCGGTTGCTGGTTTGAGTGACTTGGGCGGCCAGATCGTCGTCGAAGCCACACAGCATGGTGAGCTCGGCCAGCGGCTCATCGGCCAGCCGCAGCGAGCGCAAGGTGTGGGGCATGGAGCGGGCGGCTTCGGCAATGATTGCCGCGTCGCGAGCGTCGGTCTTGGCTTCACCGGCGTGTAGATCTGCGATGCGGCGCATGGCCAGCCCTGGCAGATAGGCGACCAAGACACCCTCGTCGCGAGCGACGGCCACCGGTAGCGCACCGATGGTGGCGGGTTGGTCGACGACGAACAGAAGCTGGCCGTGCGCCTTGAGTTCGTTGATCAGGGCACGTAGTTTGGCTTCGTCGTTGGGCAGCGCCTTGTTGTACAGGCGCTTGCCGCTGCGATCGAGCGCGACGGCGTGATGCTGGCCCTTGCCGACATCGACGCCGACAAAGACATCAATGGAATTGTGCTGAAGCGGTTCTTGCATGAAGGTGAGACGCAATGAAACACATTGGCCGGCAACATCGGTGGCAAGTCTCGGCATCCACGTTACGGACGGCCTAAGGAAGTCCTGGCCAAGCCCCTATCAGCGATCACCAGCCACCCACCAGGCCGGTGACAACACCCCCCGGATCATGGGCGACTGGGGGCGGGAATCATGCCGGCCCTGGCTGGCCAAAGCCCCGATTATTGGGGCACGAAGATAGTAACGGGGTGCGCGCGGAACGGCCGGCGAAGGTCGCCGGAAAAAATGCGGCGGCCACCCCCCGAAAGATTTCCATCCGTTCACAAACAAGGGCGGCGATGGGGCTAACATGCTGCCTTTCGCGACGACGCAGCGAGCGCACGACCGCCGGCGCCGGGCGTCAAGCCATCTTCAAATCAAAAACAACAGGAACGGGGCACCCCCATGACGCAACCTCGACACTCCGCGACGCCGCCCGAACAGGAGCCGCCGCCCGCCCTCATCCGCGTGGCCGATGCCACGGTGCGCGATGCCAACCAATTGCTCAACAGCAACGGCAGCCTGGTTTTCGGCAACGGCCTGATCGCCACTATCCTGGCGCTGGTGCTGGGCTTCCTGTGCCTGCTGGGGGTGATGGCGTTCCACTTCCCGCAGTACCTGACGACACCGGAGCTGCGCCACGCATACTCGGTGGACGTGATGCGCAAGATCCTGTTCTTCTCGCTGCTGGTTTCGGGCGGCCTGGCGCTGGCGAACATCGTGCTGGACAACCGCCGGCGGCTGAACGGGCTGGCCTTCGCGTTCGTGCTGGCGGCCGTGGTGCTGGGCGGCTCGCGCGTGCAGGTGGGCGATTTTCCGGATCACACGCCGTATATCGGGCTCGACTGGTTCATCCTCGACCTGCTCGGCTCGACCGTGATCTTCGTGCTGCTGGAGAAACTGTTCCCGCTCTATAAAAAGCAGCCCGTGTTCCGGCCCGAATGGCAGACCGACATGGTGCATTTCGCGGTCAACCACTTCATCGTGGGGCTGGTGCTGCTGGTGGTGAACTTCCTGATCCACCGCGTGTTCGGGTGGATGGTCCATGCCGGGTTCCAGCAGATGGTGCAGCACATCTGGTTCGTGCCGCAGTTGCTGCTGTGCATGCTGGTGGCGGACCTGATGGAGTACGTCACGCACCGCGCGTACCACGAGGTGCCGTTCCTGTGGCGCTTCCATGCCGTGCACCACAGCGTGAAGACGATGGACTGGCTGGCCGGTTCGCGCCAGCACATCCTCGAGTTGATCGTGACGCGGGTGGCGGTGCTGGGGCCGTTGTTCGTGCTGGGCTTCGACAAGTCGGTGGTGGACACCTACATCATCATCGTGGGCTTCCAGGCGGTGTTCAATCACGCCAATGTGCACCTGCCGTGGGGGCCGCTGAAGTACATCTTCGTGACGCCGGATTTCCACCACTGGCATCACTCGTCGGAAGACGAGGCCATCGACAAGAACTACGCGGCGCATTTCGCCTTCATCGACTACCTGTTCGGCACGGCGGTGAAGTCGAAGAAGGCCTTCCCGGAAAAATACGGCGTGGTGGGCGATTACATGCCGGACGGCTTCGTCAATCAGCAGCGCTTTCCGTTTCGTCGCAATCCGACCCATCCGGCCACTCCCACTCCGACCTGAGCCCGCCATGCCGATCGCTCCCGCCGCGCAGCGCCTGATCGACCGCCTCGGCCTGCTGCCGCATCCGGAAGGCGGCTTCTATCGCGAGACCTATCGCAGCGAGGAGCGCGTCCGCCGGAGCATCCCCGCCGTCGAGCGCTCGGCCTGCACCGCCATCTACTACCTGCTGGCCGATGATGCGTATTCCGCCTGGCATCGCATCCGGTCGGACGAGCTGTGGCACTTCCATGCGGGCGATGCGCTCAACGTGTACGTGCTCGAGGCCGGCGGCGGCGTCACGACGCACCGCCTCGGGCCCTCGGTCGAGGACGAGCAGTCGGCGTACCAGGCGATGGTGCCGGCGGGCCGCTGGTTTGCGGCGGAGCGCGTCGCGGGTGCGCACGGCTACACGCTCGTGGGCTGCACCGTTGCGCCGGGGTTCGAATTCAGCGAATTCGCGCTGGCGGAAAGCCGCGCATTGCTGGAGAGTCATCCTGCACATGGCGATTTGATCCTGAGATTGGCAACCGGGTCGTCCAAGCGCTGACCGGCAGCGCTCAGCACCACACGACGTTCTCGTAGCCGACCGTGCGGCGATAGATGTAGCGCCCGCGCCATGTGCTGTACTCCATGTAAGCACAGGTCAGGATGACGATCCAGGTGGCTGTGGTGGACATGATTCCCTCCCGCTCTGCCGTGGCGCCGATGCGTGTTTGACCGGCACGTCTGCAGTCTATGAAGGGACGGTGAAAAACCATTGCCCGAGCAGCGATGGTTCTTGGGCCCTATTCTCAGGGCGGATCGGGAACGTCACTTTCCGTGTGACGCCCAAGAGACCGGAAGCCGGGAATCGTACCGATGTGAGCAGGGCGGCCGAGGCCGTGGTTCACGACCTGGTGGAACTGGAAGGCCAACGGGACCAGCGCTCGGCCGTCACGTGGGATGCCGATTCGCGGAGCATCGCGTGATCTCCCGTGCGTGCAAGAGGGCAAATGCGAAAAGAGCGAGCGCGGCATTGTAGCCAGCGATGATGGCCACAAAGCGCTCGCTCTTGAGGAACCAACTGGAGACGCAAAGTCCCAGTGGATAGCTGACCCCGACCAACAGGATCTGCACACCCACGATGGTTGCATACAGGTTGCTTGGTATCAGCCTGATCAAGAGGGAATCGATCAGGCTTCCCGAGTAGGCGACGCTCATTGCGAGAGCAAAGAGCGACAGGTTGAATAGCTGGTAGCCAAAGGTGATCTCCGGCTGCGCGGAAACCAATAATGCGAGGCTGGCGCCGGCAACCGGAAGGGAAGCATGTTTCGGGGAGCCTGTCCTGAGTCTTGCGAACAGAATGGCCCCACATACAGCCCCCGCGCCGAGCGATGCTTCAGACAAACCTAGACTGAGGCTCGTTGCGAATGGCAACTTTGATACGTGCATCGGGATGATGACCGTAAGCGGCGCCAAGACGAAGTTGAACAGGGCCATCAGGATCACCGCGTCCAGTGCCTCGGGGCTTCCGCTATAAAAGGACAAGGTCTTGCGAATTCCACCGATGAAATCATCCTTCCCGGCAGGATTCTGGCAACTGGATTGGCATCTGAAAATGCTTGATCTGAGGAGCATGGCGCTGAGCGCCAGCACGGCCGAACAGCACAGCAATGCCACGTAGGCGTCGATGAAGATGAGCAGGCTCCCGCCGACAACAGGCAGAACAAGCTTGCTGGCATAGGTCAGGGCGCGGTTGACCCCCGACGCAGCCTCGCGGCCATGGCTTTCCGCCAGCATCTCCTTGAGCAAAGTCTGCCTGGAGATCAGGAAACCGGTGACGGCCAGGGCTGACGCAATCTCCAGCGGCACCAGCAGCCAGATCGAGCCGATACCGGACAGAACGATACCCATTCCAAGCAGGACGCCTACCTCAATCCACAATGCCATGAAGCAACTGGTGTTGGCACCCTTGACCCTGACCCAATGGCCAAGCGGTATCCCGCTGGCGATTCTGGTTGCGGCGCCGAGGGCAACCATCGTTGGCAACACGGAAGTGATCGCCCCCGTCTTTGACAGTTGCCAGGCCACCGCCAAGGTCTGAAGGATGGTGGCGCTCGGGACAATGAACCCGAGCAGCGCGAGAGGCCAAAACGACGCGGGCATTCTGGATGACATGGCGGTTGATCCGGGCATCGCTATTTTCCGAATATGTGGATGGCTTTGGGCGCCACCGGCTTGGGGGCAGGTCAAGGGCAGGTCAACGCCGTGAGTGCCGCGCGATGCCGTCAGGTGGCCGTTGCCGGGCCACGTGCTGTCACGCAGGCCATGTCCGACCCGCCGGACCAGCCGCGCGTCGCGGTGCTGACGCCGGTGGCGCGGCTGTCGGCGTTGCTGCGGACCGCTCCACGGCAGGGCTGGACCGTGGCGCACGTCTACGACAACTGACAAAGCGGCCGAAGTCGACACCACGGGCGCCGGCCTCGCGCCCCCTCGATGCCGCGACCCGGAGGGCGCATGACACGCCGCCCCGCCTCAGATGGAAACGGCATGCGCCCGGTTGCCCAGCGCACGCACCACGCTGAACACCGTCAGCGCCGACGTCTTGGGATTGGCGGCCAGCGGCTTGCCGCGCATGATCAGCTCGAAGCCGCCGAACGCGCCGCGCGCTTCCACGTGGTGGATGTTCTCGTGAACGGTCGGATCGGCCATCAGCCTGACGTGGGTACGCTCCAGGCCGAGGCCCGCCAGCGACAGCGTGGCCGCCACGTTGGCGTTCTTGGGGAACAGCCGCGCCGCCTCGCACGCGTTGCCCTCGAAGATGACGGTCGGCCGGTCCAGCGCATCGAGATCGAACTGCTGCTCGGCCGGCGTGTCCTTCCACGCGCGCGGCGGCTTGCGGCCCGTGTAAACCACGGCGTCCAGCCCGCCCACGCGCGCCGCCGCCAGTGCGTCGATGGCACCGATGGCGCCCGACAGCAACTGCATCTGCGCATGGCCGCGACGCGCCGCCGCTTCCAGCCGCTCGGCCAGGCCCGGCTCGGACAGCGCGCCCACCGACACGACCAGGCAGTCGATCCCCAGTTCGAGGGCCGGCACGACATGCTCTTGCAGGGCGTCGTGGCCGGCGCATTCGATCAGCAGATCGGGGCGCGCATCCAGGGCGGACAAGCGGGTCGCCACCCGCGCTTGCGGCGCGAACGGTGCGATCGCCGCCCGTGCCCTGTCCACGCCGCGCTCGGGCACGATCACGGTGTCGAAGCAGAGATCCGGGTCGCTCTTGAGCAGCTCCAGCACACCCTGCCCGATTGCCCCGCAACCGACCATCGATACATGCAGCATCTTCGGCTCCTTTTGCTGTACCACCGTTGTCCGGCTCAAGCCGCGAGCCCCCTCCTGGCTATTCTTGATGACACCGTCCCCTTTGTCATGTATCGGCACAATGACGGGATCGGCCCTGGCGCTGCGCTCGGCTATCGGCCCATGCGGGGCCCACGAGGGCGAAATCGGGGTGCGATCGGACATGGGGCGCCCACTGGACCACGGTCATGGGAGAACGCCACCCCGCCAGCGCGCGATTGGGGGATCGCTCGCGGCCGTGGCAAATACTGTCTGCAAGCAACGTGGGCAGGACATCAGCGGGGGCGCCAGCGCCGGCTCCGGGGTGGGTAACTACCTATGCCCGCCGCTGCCGCTCGAAAGTTAGACGAAAGCATGCAGGCCATACAGTGCACCCATTGCTTGGCGTTAATTATTTTCCGCAAGTGCACGGCAGTCATCGACACAAACGGGGATGGTCGGGTGCCAGGCAAACCCTCCGGCCGTGATCGTAGCCGGGGGCCGGTGGTGGTCCGATTGGGGAATCCGGACCGCGTCCCGCCTGCCCAGCAGTTCAATCGATCGGTCTTTCCTGCTGTCAACCCTTCCGGCCCGCCTCCTGGCGGGCTTTTTTCTTGGTCGGTCCGCACGTCGCGCCGACCGGCCGTCAGCAGCCGATGCGTCGCAAGGCACGTCGAACCCGCCACGGCAGGGCAAGATGGATTGAGGCGTCGGATCGAAGATCGACCGCGCCGCCACTACATCTGGAACGCCGCCCCCGCCTTGCGGCGGCGGCGGCCGACAACGATATGCACCCACAGGGCGACGCACACCGCCAGCCCCGCGACCCAGTGCAGCACCTCCGCGCACTGGCGCGGCAGCTCGCCGTTGACGTAGTACAGCGCGTAGCCCGTCGCCACCAGCAGCGCCGTCAGCCCGCCGAACACCGCGCCCGCCGCGCGGTTGCGCCGCCGCACCCAGGCGTTGCGGATATGCGAGCCCCACAGCATCCCGAACAGGTAGAGGCTGGCCATGGCGGCGGCGCCATGCAGCTTCATGCTCCAGGCCAGCACGGCCATGCCGCCTTCGCTGCCGTCGTCGGTGAAATGCTGGACCAGCCAGACCAGCCCTGTCAGCAGCAGCACGCCGAACACGCCGTAGACCGCCCAGCGGCGCCGGCGTGTCAGGCGAAACGCGCTGTCGCGCAGAGGGTGGGCCAAGCGGGAAGGTGCGGACATGGCGCGAGACGAAGACGGAGCGGGCGGGGGAACCGGCGAGTATACGCGGTCGCTCCGCATGGACCGCGGCCCGGTCATCCGGATCGCACCGGTTGACCGGCCGCCTGCGACTCACGCGCGGGCGCGCACCGGCTACCCTGCCGCACCATCGACGAGCGACAGGAAGAAGCGTCGCCGGGACAGACGCGGCGCCTCGGCACCGGACGCGGGTTTCGGATGGCCATCGAACAGGCTCTGCAGCGCCGCATCGCTGATGCCGGACGCAATGGCCGTCTTCCACAGCGACAGGTCGTGATTGAGCGGGAGATTGAACCGGCTGGCCGCCCCATCGTTGTACGTGACGATGCGGACGCCGCCGCTCGCTTCGACAACGCAGGCGCCGCTCTGGCCGCGCCGGGCGCCGTCGGTCCAGTCCGGGTGCTGCATGAGGAACGGCACGGACTGGATCGGGTCCATGTCGCGCGTGAACTGGCGCAGCGTGAAGCGCAGCGGGCCGTCCCCCGATGCGGCGCGGCTTGCCAGTGCGCGGCGGTAGGCGTCCTCGACACCCTTGAGCCCCAGGCGCGGCGGGTTGAAGGCGTAGGTGCTGACCTTACCGTTCGCGCCGCTCGCACCGAGGTAATTCGCCATGTCGAAGCTCGCCAGCGTGGCCACGACCGCGCCCAGGCTGTGGCCCACCACCGACACCGACAGCTGTTGCCGCCGCTCCCGTGCTGTGGCCACATAGCCGGCCAGGATGTCCGCCATGTGCAGGCCGCCGCCGCGCCGTGCGCGCGCCTCCGCCTGCCAGCGCTCCTGCCAGCCCGCGCCCACGTGGCCCAGTTGCGGCAGCCGGCCGTCGAGCGGGTTGACGTGCGGATGGGCGATCTGGCTCTTGAGATCGCACAGCAGATCGTCCGCCTCTTCCATGCGGGTCCCCGAGAATCCGACCACGACCGCCAGCACATCGCGATGCGAGGCGCTCTCCCAGCATTTCAGCGTGGGCGTGGACAGCTCCGCGGCAAACCGCAGCCGGCCGACGTCGGGAATCTTCCCGAGATCCGCCGTGTAGGCTTCGCCAGCGCAGGCGCGCATGCATTCGAGGACTTCGCGGCGCGTGGCATCGAGGTTGCCGGCATCCGGGCGTAGACGGGTCGGGCCGGATGCCAGCTCTACGTGGCGCAGCGCACCGGCAAGATCGACGCGCACCGCATCGATCGTCTTCCTCCGCCCGGCACTCACGCGCTCGACACTGGCGCGGATGGCCACGGGGCTCCGCGATGCCGGCTTGGCCGTAGCACAGGTGCGCAGATCGTCCAATGAGGCGGCGCGCCGGGGCGGCATCCGCATCGGCGAATCGTATGCCGGTGCGGCCCGCCATGCAGCCGAGACAGGACGGGTTGGCGCGGACTCCTCCGTCAGCCAAGACAATGTGCCAGTGGAAAAAGAGCGAATCATGGGGCGATCAGAACAGCGTCGGGAATTGGTGTGGCCCGTGGTACCCGGTCAGTGCTGCGGAAACCACGGGGAAACGATGCGCGCAATCTACGCGCATCCAGCAGCCACGCCGGCGGACAAGGACGAAGCGCCATCCGCCGCCCCGAAGGCCCCGCCGACCGGGCAGCCCGCCCCGCGCCGGCACATCGGCCGGCCACGCCGGGACGAAACACCTAGGCGGGCACCAGTGCCAGCTGCGCCAGCACGGCGATGCGCCGGATGCCGTCCGTCAGGTGCGTGCACGACAGCGTGGCACCGCTGATGTTATTGATATCCTCGCCGATGCGCAGCGCCGACCTGGCCGACTTGCCGGTGAACTGCGCGCGCCACGGCTTGTTGCGCACCTCGTAGCCGTGGCTCTCGCGGTAGGTGAGGATTTCCACGTCGACGATCTCGCCGGCCGGGTTCAGCCCGACCGCGTAGTTGATCAGTTCGAACTTGCCGATCACCGCATCGGTCACGACGTAGCCGAGCGGCTTGCCGCCCTGCACCGCCCGCCAGACGCGCCAGGCACCGGCGCGCGGCTGGCCGCCGGCGCGATCGGCCAGTTGCTTGAGCTGATCGGCGGACAGTGCGACCGCCACCGGCTCGAACGCCGTGGCATTGGGAAAGATCGTCTTCTGGGCCTCGGCGACGCTCAGGTAGTCCGCCGCATAGGCCCGGGTCACGACCATGCCCGGCGCGCCGATGGCGGCGGCGCAGACCAGGACGACAGGAACCGGCTGGTAACGCATGAAGCCTCCCTCCACTCCACTCGACTCAACTTAGAACGACACGCCCAGGCCCAGGTCGACGCGCGAAAAATCGCGGTTCTGCGTGAAGCGCTGGTAGTCGATCTTGATCACCACGTTCGGGTTCAGATAGAAATTCGCACCGATGGTGTACACCGTATCGTACAGCGCCGGCCAGCCGGCGACCGGCGCAAACCCAGGCGCCAAGCCCTCATACTTCGAGCCCATGTTGTAGCGCTCATAGCGCACGAACGGCGCTAGGCGGTAATCGCCCTTCTGCCACACGTTGTAGGCCGCCTGCAGGTACCAGCCGTAGAACGCCGCCGGCATCGGGTTGGCCGCGCCCGGGTTCTGCAGATTGGCCGCGGCGGTATTGCTGAACGTGCCGCGCGCGTACAGGGCCGACAGATCCCACTTGCCCGGCGTCCAGCGGGCGTGGGCTTCGTACAGGGTGGCGCGCTGATCGGGCAGCGGCGCTTCGGTGCCCGCGCGACTGCTCTTGCCGGTAAAGACCGAGCCGCCCAGCGTCACACCCGGAATACCCGTGTAGTTCAGCGCCACGTACTGGGACAGGTTCCGGGCATTGGCCAGCCCCAACTCCTGGTGCGACGTCTGCATCGGGGCGATGGCGTTGTTCTGCATGTCCAGCGCGGAGCTGAACAGCGGGTTCTCCGGGTTGAAGTTCCACTTGGCCAGATCCAGGCCGGTGGTCAGGCCCACGTTCCAGTTCAGGCCGAAATCGGTATCGCCATACAGCGACAGGCCGCCTTCGCGCCACGTGCTCGGGATGATCAGCGTCTCGACAAAGTTGCGATGCACGCCGTAATAGTTGGTCGGCTCGTGGTTGCGGTTGATGAAGCCCGTCGGGATCAGGAACAGGCCCGCGTTCAGGCCAACCTTGTCGGTCAGCTTGTGGTCGATATAGAACTGCTCGACCTCGAACTCACCCGCATCGGACGACGAGGTGACTCCGTGCTCGATCTCGAACTCCGAATTGAAGCGGGTCTTGTCGTTGAAGCGATAGCCGATGCCGAACACGGCGCGCGCCAGGTCGGCCTTGGTGTCGTCCGCATTGCGGGTCGGACGGCTGTAGTTGGCCTCGCCGTAGCCCCACAGCGTGAGGTTGTCCAGCGGCGACGGCCGGGCTTGCGCCAGTTGCGCGGTCTGCACGGTCTGCTGCACGTTCTGCAGGTCGGCGCCCTGCTGCGCCTGGGCCTTGGCCTGCGTCTGCTGCTGCGAGGCAAGCGCGGCATTCTGCGCGCGCACTTCCTTGAGCTCGGCCCTGAGCGCTTCGATCTGCGCGGCCATGGCGTCGAGCTTCTGTTCCAGTTGCTGGCTGGTGGCGGCATGGGCCGCGCCCGCGCCTATGAGTGCGACGGCGGCTGCGGCCGACAAGGCGGTTCGCTTCATCGTGTGGCTCCCTGGTGTGATCGGATTATCTGGAAGGACTCGCCTTGGCGGCCGTGGCGCCGGTCGCCGCGACGGATTGGATGCGCGTGGCCGCCACGCTGTCGGCCGTCGACGACTGGCACTGCGCCGGCACGTTGTAGGCGGACGGATGGGCCGGATCGAACCCATCCGTGAGCGTGCACAGGAAGTGCACCAGGTCGCTCATTTCCTGGCTCGTCATCGACGGCGCGGTGGCCGGGTTGTAGGGCACTTCCGACACGTTCACGTTGGCGTCGAAGGCGACCGGCAGGTCGTTGTAGGGCACGTCGGGCGTGCCGTCGGCCTTGACGTACCAGCGCCCCGGGTCGGTATCGCGCGTGACGTACCACGCCACGACCTGGTCCAGCGTCTGGAACACCCCGTTGTGGAAATACGGCGGCGTGAGTGCGATGTTGCGCAGCGTCGGCACCTTGAACTGGCCGCACGTCGGGCCGCCCACGCGGAAGTCGGTGCGCAGCGGGCCGCAGATGCCGAGATCGTAGTAGCTGTAGTTGGGGGCGCCGAGCGCCGCGCCGTTCTTCGGCACGTAGGGCAGCGTGGTGCCTTCCTGGTTGACGGCGAGGCTCCAGTTGCGCGGGATGCCGACGTTGTCGTAGGTGAAGTCGGTGAACAGCGCGGGCGTGCCGCCGGTGCGCGACGAGACATGGCACGCGTTGCAGTTGCCCTTGGTCGGATTGTTGAACAGCACCAGGCCGCGCATCTCCGAATCCGTGAGCGTGGCCCTGCCGGCCAGGTACGCATCGTACTTGCTGTCGAAGGTGTGGAAGCCCGGGTCTTCGGACTGGTAGGCCGCCAGTGCGCGACCGATGCTTTGCATCGCCGTCGTGCTGTCCTGGATGGCGGCCGTGGTGAACACGGCCGTGAACTGGTCAATGTACGGGCGCGTCAGCAGCGACTTGAGCACGTCGTCCGCCGAGGCGTTGGCCATCTCGAATGCGTTGGTGAACGGCTGTTGCGCCTGGTCCATCAACGAGGTTGAGCGGCCGTCGCGGAAGAAGCCGCCGGAGGCCGTGCCGGTGCCGTCGACCTGGAAGTTCGGCGTGTACGACGCGTAGTTCAGCGACGGCGCGTTGCGCAGCCCCGGCAGGTCGGCATTCGGCCCGCCGATCGATACCGCCAGGTTGTTCGGGTCGGTAAAGGCGCGCGCCGGATCATGGCACGACGCGCACGACTGATTGCCCGAGGCCGACAGGGCCGGGTCGAAGAAGATCGCCTTGCCCACCTGCGCCATCGGCGACAGGGTGGTCGTCGCGGCGGCACTGCCGGCGCTACCGGCACGGCTATCCCCGCCGCCACCGCACGCGGTGACGATGGCCGCACAGGCGAGCCCTCCTGCCATACGCCATACCGCAGGCATGGCCCGGCGCACTGCGGCGCCGTCTCCTCCTCGTTTTTTTTCTTGCATTTCCCTGAGACGAACACCGATGAAAGCGCCCGCAAATACACAAATTAATGGTAACAGGAACAATTCTCGTTCGCATTCTAAGGGAACTGTCAGGAGAAATCGTTGGCTGTGTGGGGAATTTGTGAAAACCGGACCTGACTGTTGTGAACCGGCACACATGCGACCATGCCACCAATGTCACACCCGATCCATGGCTGGCCTGCCCACAAACACGCGCGGCAAAGGCGCCGGTGCGATCGATCGGGCCGATGCGTGAACCCCACCGCCAAGCGGGCAAGGCAGGCGCGAAAGCCGCGCGGCTGGCGGCATGACGGGAGATTGCGACTGAGGGTCGTCAGCGGATGACGGACGGCATCCGCCGCGTTGCCGGCGCCGTGGAGTCCGGTGACCCGCTGGCCGCCACGGCTCCGTTCCAGCAGGCCCGGCGGCACCGCCTCGCAGTCAGTGCGCTGACACGCGCTTCTCGTATGAATTCAGGATCACAAAAAGCCGCCGGCGCTGTCGAAATCCGTGACGACTGCGCGGGAAATTTATGGACAACGCAAACGTTGACGCGCCTGCGGTCCGCTGCAATCATCTCCCGCCGGTCACCATGACCTGACCAGGCCGGATGCATCGGGCCGGACGGCGCCACCCGCGCTGCCCCGGTCTTCAAACCAAGAAGAAAAGCGCAGGGACAGCACGATGAAAAGCAAGATCGTGGTCTACGGACCGCTGTACGGCAAGTGGTACGCGATTCTGATCAACAACGGCGCGGCTGCGGAGTCGCGCCAATTCGGGTCTTACGAAGCCGCGACGGCGTTTGCCTCGCGCCAGTATCCCGATCTCGAGCAAGAGCGGCAGCCCTACGCGCGCGGCCGCGAAGAGGCGGAAGCGCCGGCCTAGTGGCGCCGTGGTGCCATCGCACCGTCAATGCGGCGGCGTGCAGAAACGGCCGGCGATCCAGTCGAACACGGAGCCCTCGCGCAAGGCGCGGCTTTGCGCATCACTGCCGTAGCGGATCTGGTAAAGGGGCTTGCCCGTGGCATTGCGGGCACGGTAAAGCGTCTGCGCGATCACGGTGTAGGAGCGGCGTGCGCAGTCCAGCACCACCTGCTTGACCGACGAGCGGATCGGCTCGCCGTCCGAGGTCTTGATGGTGAAGTCCGGCAGCACGTTGCGCAGCAACCGGAACGACACGGTGGGGGGCTCGACATCCGCCCCGGCCTGCGGCCTGACGGACTGGCGATCGAGATACGACTCCACCCCGTTCACGCCGACGAAGCGGTGCCAGCGAGCGGCCGCGCCGCCTGGGCCGGACGCGGGTGCGCCCGCCGCCGCCTGCATCGCATCATGCGTCGGCGCATCCTGCGCGAACGTGGGCATCGACACCCATTGCGCGGCCACCAGCACGGTTGCCGCGATGGCGCCTTGCCGGCGCCAGCCTCCTGCCTTCATGGAACGGACTCGCCTTGCTACCTATCAGCCCGGCGATTCTACCGGGTGAGCGCGCCGCGGCGTCAGGCCTGTTCGGCGGGTGCTGCGGTCTCCACGCCGGCAAAGCGCAGGTACAGCGTGCGCAGGGCCCGCGTGAGCGGACCCGGCTGGCCGTCGCCCACCGGCACGCCATCGATGGCGATGACGGGCATCACAAAGGTGGAAGCGCTGGTGAAGAAGGCCTCCGCCGCTTGCTGCGCCTCCTGCACGGTGAAGGTGCGCTCCTCCAGCACCAGGCCGTGCTCGCGCGCCAGCGCCATCACCGAGACGCGCGTGATGCCGGGCAGCACCGCGTTCGACAGCGGCCGTGTGATCAGGCGCTTGTCCGTGGTGATGATGAAGGCGGTGGACGAGGCGCCTTCGGTCACGCGGTCGCCGTCGGTCATCCAGGCTTCGTGGGCGCCGGCGCGGGCGGCGATCTGCTTGGCCATGACCTGCGGCAGCAGTCCGACGCTCTTGATGTCGCAGCGTTTCCAGCGCAGGTCGGGCACGGTCACCACCGTGGCGCCCTTGCGCGCCAGCGGGCTGTCGACGATGGACTTGACCTGCGTGAAAGCCACCGCCGTCGGCGCGATCTGCGCGGGAATGCCGAAGTCGCGCTCGGCTACGCCGCGCGTGACCTGCATGTACACCACGCCCTCTTCCAGGCCGTTGCGCGCGACCAGTTCCTCGCACACGCGCGTCCATTCGGCCTCGGTGTACGGGTTGTCGATGCCGATCTCGGACAGCGAGCGCGTCAGGCGCGCGAGGTGGGCCTCGTTGTCGACCAGCTTGCCGCGCGCCACCGCGGTCACTTCGTAGATGCCATCGGCAAAGGTGAAGCCGCGATCCATGATGGAAACGGTAGCCTCGGCGGCCGGCACGTACTGGCCGTTCAGGAAGACGATTCGGGACATGCTGGAAGAGAAGGATGCGAGGATCGGCGGGACCGCCCTGCCGACGAATCGACAGGATACGTGCGCGCCGGCGCCGGTGTCGAGGCACGCCCACGTTATGCGCAAACGGCATGATGCCCGCATGCCTCAGGTAGACTCGGCGGCTTTCCAGACGCCCTCGTCCCATGCCTGACGTCACGATCCGCCCCGTCGCCGATGCCGACCTGCCCGGCGTGCTCGCCGTGCAGCGGGCCTGCTACGGCGATGCGCTGCTGGAACCACCCGAAGCACTCGCCAGCCGCTGGACGCGCAGCCCGGCACTGTGCCTCGTCGCCACGCAGGGTGCCCGGGTGATCGGCTACCTGCTCTCGCATGCATGGCACGCATGGACGCCGCCGAAGCTGCACCTGCCGCTGCCGCCGGACGCCCCGGCCACGGCCGAGCGCTTCTGGTTCGTGCACGACATGGCGATCGCGCCGGCCGGACGCGGGCGCCGGCTTGGAGAACGGCTCTATGCCGCGGCTTGCGCGGCGGCGCGAGCGCAGGGACTGCACCGCTCCCGCCTGGTCGCGGTGCAAGGCGCCGATGCGTTCTGGCATCGGCTCGGCTATCGTCCCGCAAGCACCGATACCGTTCAACGGCAGGCACTGCGCGCCGTCTACGGCGACGATGCCCAATTGATGGAACGGACGGATTCCGCACAACATTGTTGCAAGCCTGAACACAACCTTGAGCACGGCACGCAACGACGCCCGTAACACACATGAAACAACGTCGCCCAAACCTGCCCCAACAGGGATGAGGCGTCCGGCCCGGTGTCATGCCAGACCCATCGGCGACGGCCTTGCTTACCGGGTGCCGCTTCCTAGAATGGGGAGATGGCGCGCCGCACTCAGGTCGCGGGGCTGCTGAGTCCGCTTGTCATCGATACGGCCGGCTGTCTGCTCCTTTCCGTACCTCCATCCGGGCGAAGCCCCGATGCCGGCCATGTTCCAGGCCGGCGCCCGCCTCGCAGCGCGCAACACGCGTCGTTGGTCAACTGCGCCCATGGAGGAAGCAATGAGCTATCACCTTGAAGGTCGGCTGCTCGAGGTCTGCAACTGCCGCGTCCTGTGTCCGTGCTGGATCGGCGAGGACCCCGATTTCGGGACCTGCGACACGATCATTGCGTGGCACATGGACCAGGGCACGATCGACGGCGTCGACGTGGCCGGCAACACGATCGCCGCGGTATGCCATGTCCCAGGCAACATCCTGGAAGGCAACTGGACCGCCGCGATCTTCGTCAACGACTCCGCGTCGCAGGCGCAGGAGCAAGCGCTGCTCAGGGTCTACACCGGCCAGGCCGGCGGACCGATCGCCGAACTGGCGAAGCTGATCGGCAAGGTCGTGTCGGTCGAGCGCGCACCGATCACGTTCGACATCGTCGGCGCGAAGGGCACGCTCAAGATCGGCACCGACTACTACGCGGAACTCGAACCCTACGTCGGCCCGAGCGGCGCGCAGACCACGCTGTCCGACACCGTGTTCTCGACGGTGCCCGGCGCGCCGGTGTTCGTCGGCAAGGCGCCGATCTACCGCTCGAAAAACGCGGCGATCGGCATCGACGTCGACCTCAAGAACCACAACGCCCTGCAAAGCACCTTCCGCTTCGAAGCCTGAACCCGAGCCCGGCACCGGGCACGCGGCCCGCCCCGCCGCCGTGCCCGGCACCGCAACGTGCCGATCATGCCCGCCGCTTCGCGTCATCAACGCATCTTCCTGCCCGTGCTGGGCGGGCTGGTGACGCTTGCCTGGGCCACGCTGTGGCTGTGGACGCGCAGCCCCTACGGACGCTATCTCGACCATGGCGACTGGACCGCATCGGGGCCGGCGGCGTGGCTGTGCCGGGCGATCCCGGCCGGTTCGCTGATCGTGCCGGCGGCGCTCTATGCGCTGGCGTGGGCGCTGATGATCCTGGCGATGATGCTGCCGACCACGCTACCGCTGTTCCAGGCATTCGGGCGCGTCGTCGCGGGGCGGCCGGATCGCTTGCGCCTGCTGGCGCTCCTGGGCGCCGGCTACCTGGTCACGTGGAGCGCCTTCGGCCTGCTGGCGCACGGCCTGCACGCGCTGCTCCTGGCCGGCGTCGCGCGGGTGCCGATGCTGACCTGGAATGGCTGGCTGATCGGCGCCGCCACGCTCGCCGGCGCCGGCGCGTTCCAGTTCAGCGCGCTGAAGTATCGATGCCTTGAGCAGTGCCGCACGCCGATGAGCTTCGTAATCAGCCACTGGGGCGGCCGCGCCCGGGAACGACAGGCGTTCGCGCTAGGCCTGCGCCACGGGCTGTTCTGCGTCGGGTGCTGCTGGGCCTTGATGCTGCTGATGTTTGTCGTGGGCGCCGGCAGCCTCGGCTGGATGCTGGTGCTCGCCGCCCTGATGGCCATCGAGAAAAACGTATCGTGGGGACGGCGCCTGTCCGCACCGCTCGGCGTGGCGCTGCTGGCCGGGGCGGCGCTGCTGGCCGCGGCGCACGTCTGGGGCGTGATGCCCGTCGCGTGAGGCCGACATGGATGCGGCAGACGACCGACGGCCCGCCCTGCGCACGGTACTGCTCACCGGCATCACCATGGTGGCGTTTGCCTCCAACTCGCTGCTGTGCCGGCTGGCCTTGCAGCACGCCAGCATCGATGCGGCGAGCTTTTCCAGCATCCGCCTGCTCTCGGGCGCCGTCACGCTCGCCCTCATCGCGCGGGCCGGCTCGGGCGGCGCGCCGCGGATGCGGGCGGATTGGCCCGCCGCGGCCATGCTCTTTGCTTATGTGGCGTTCTTCTCGTTCGCGTATCTGAGCCTCAGCGCGGGCACGGGCGCGTTGATCCTGTTCGGCGCGGTGCAGCTCACCATGCTGGGAGCCGGCCTGCGCGCGGGCGAACGGTTCGAGCCGCTCGGCTGGCTGGGCTTCGTGCTGGCGCTGGGCGGGCTGGTGTACCTGGTGTCGCCCGGCGTCACGGCGCCGACGCCGCTGGGCGCGGCGCTGATGACCGCCGCCGGCGTGGCCTGGGGCGTGTATTCGCTGCGCGGCCGCGGACAGGACCATCCGCTGGCGGCCACCGCCGGCAATTTCCTGCGCGCGGCACCCATGGCGCTGCTCTTGAGCGCGCTGCTGCACAGCCGCGCCCACGCCGCCCCGTTCGGCATCGGGCTCGCGCTCGCCTCGGGCGCGCTCACCTCGGGCATCGGCTACGTGCTCTGGTATGCGGCTCTCAAGGGGCTGTCGGCGATCCGCGCGGCGGCCGTGCAACTGTCGGTGCCGCCGATCGCCGCGTTCGGTGCGGTGCTGTTCCTGGCCGAGCCGCTCACGCCGCGCCTGGTCACGGCATCCGCTGCCATCCTGGGCGGCATCGCCCTGGTGCTGGCAAGCCGCACGCAGACCAGGCGCGCGGCCGCACCGCTCGATCCGGGCCAGACGACCAAGCCTTAGCGGCGGGTCACCTCGCCCGGAAGCGGCGGCCTTGGACTACCACGCCGCCATCAGCGCGTTGACGCCGCGCAGGTTGCCGCGCTGGTTCCAGCTCAGTTGGTCGAGATTGGTGAGCCGCAGATCGGGCAGGCGTGTGAACAGCGCGCTCAGCGCGGTCTCCAGTTCGATCAGCGCCAGCCGATACCCGAGGCAATGGTGAATGCCCGCACCGAACGTCTGCAGGCGCCCTTCCTGCCGGCCGATGTCGAGGCGGTCCGGTTCCGTGAACTGATCCGGATCGCGGTTGGCGGCGCCCAGCATCAGGAACACCGTCGTGCCGCGCGGCACCACTTCGCCCTCGACTTCGACATCCTCCATCGCCGCGCGGATCGTCACCTGCACCGACCCGTCGTAGCGCAGGCATTCCAGCACCGCGCTCGGCATCCGCGACGGATCGCGCTTGAGCAGGTCGAGCTGCTGCGGATTGCGATGCAGCGCGACCAGCGCATTGCCGATCATGTTGGACGTCGTCTCGTGGCCGGCGATGAACAACAGAATCACGTTGGAGACGATTTCGTCGTGCGTCAGCTTCTGGCCGTCCTCTTCGACACGCAGCAGCATCGAAATCAGGTCGGTGCCGGACTGCGCGCGGCGGGCCTCGATCACCTTCGTGAAGTACTGCGCGAGCTCCTCGTAGGCGGCGCTCGTCTCGACCAGCTCAGCGGCGCTCATCGGCGCGGGATCGAACACCTTGGCGAGCTTGCTCGCCGCCGCGCCCAGCACCATGGCGTCGTCGATATCGACATCCAGCATCCGGCAGATGATCCGCACGGGAAGCGGGAAGGCGAATTCCGCAACGAGATCGGCCGATCGCTTCTGCTCGAAAGCATCGATCAATTGATGCGCGGTGACGGTGGCGAGTTCGCGCATCGATTCGATCTGCCGCGCGTTGAAAGCCTGCATCATCATGCTGCGCAGGCGCGTATGCGCGGGCGGGTTGATCAGCAGGAACATCCGGCTGAACCCCTGGAACAGCGGCATGTTGGGGCCATCTTCCCCGTACCGAAAGCGGATGCTGTCCATGTAGTTCTTGCCCATCTGCCGGCTGTGCAGCAGGGCATCGACGATGCTGTAGCGCCCCGTCATCAGCGCATTCGGCCCGATGCGCACGAACGGACCCTGCTCACGCAGCGTTTCGTACAGGGGATAGGGGTTCTCGAGGAACGAAGGAGTGGACAGATCGGCGAGTTTCATGAAACCGGCTAGAACGGATAAACGGAGGTTTGCAGTCTAGGCAATCGACACCCGATCGCTACGTGCCGCATTCAGGAAAATGCGGGAACCCGTCGCCGATTTCGCAATCCACGCCGGCGCCGCGGCGATCCGGCTGCGAATGAACAAACGGCGGACAAAACGGCGGCCACCAGCGGCCAGCGGGCACGACCACGGCATCGGATCCGGCGGCAATCGAACGCCCGACCCGCCCAGGCTGGGAAATCGCCAGGCAGCATACGCGATGCCCCCGCTCCACTTGCACAAAAAACCTCAACTCCGGCACGCTGCGCCATCAAAGCGCAAGACCGGGCGCGGATGAAGCGAACGCCATCCATGGAACGGCCGGATACCGACGGCCTGTCGTTACATCTCGTTACGTCCGTATACCTTCTGCAAGACCGCGCCCGCACCGCTCGGCTAGAGTGCCATCGCTGTCGAGGAGCCTCATCATGCAGAAGCTATTTGCGCTGTGCGCGCTGGCCGCCGCCGCATTGCCGTCTCAATCCGCCCTGGCCGGCGTCAACGTGGGAATCGGCATCGGCATGCCCGTGCCGGTCTATGTCGCACCCGCCCCGGTCTATGCGCCGCCGCCCGTGATCGTCGCGCCGCAGCCGATCATCGTCCCGTCCGCACCCGGCTACTACGAGGACGACTGGCAAGCCCGCGCATGGCAAGAGCAGCAATGGCGCGAACAACGCTGGCGCGAGCACGAATGGCGGCGGCACCACCGCCATCACCGCCACGATGACGATGACGAGTGAACCGTCGCGCAGCCGCTGCGACCCGACCCGCGAGGCGACGGCACCGACGCGCGGGACACAGTCGCCCCCCACGCGATGCCGCTGAGCGGCCGCCCTACGCGACCTTCTTTGCCAGCCCCAGGTAGGTCTCGATCACGCGCGGGTTGACGGCCAGTTCCTGCGCCGGCCCTTCGAGCGTCATGTCGCCGGTTTCCAGCACGTAGCCGTAATCCGCCACCTGCAGCGCCGCACGCGCGTTCTGCTCGATCAGCAGCGTCGCCACGCCGGTGCTGCGCAGGTTGCTGATGATGTGGAAGATCTCCTTGACGATCAGCGGCGCAAGGCCGAGGCTGGGCTCGTCGAGCATCAGCAGTTGCGGCTTGGCCATCAGCGCGCGGCCGACCGCCAGCATCTGGCGCTCGCCGCCGGAGAGCGTGCCGGCCTCCTGCCGGCACCGCTCTTTCAGGCGCGGGAAGAGCTGGTAAACCACGTCCATCTGGTCCAGGTAGTTGCGCTCGCCGGCACGCTTGCGGCGGTAGGCGCCAAGCACGAGATTGTCTTCCACGCTCATGGTGGCGAACAGTTCGCGCTTCTCGGGCACCAGGCACATGCCGCGCGCCACGCGCTTCTCCACCGGCAGGCCGATCAGGTTGTGGTCGAGGTAGGCGACCAAGCCGCTGGCCGAGCCGGTCGCCGGCAACGCGCCCATGATGGCGCCCAGCATGGTCGACTTGCCCGCGCCGTTCGGCCCGATCACGGTGACGATCTGGCCGGCGCCCACCTTCAGGCTGGCACCGTGCAGCGCCTCCACCTTGCCGTAGCGGACGTGCAGGTCCTTGACTTCGAGAATGATCGACATGCCCGCGCTCCTTATTCCACGCCGCCCAGATACGCTTCCAGCACTGCCGGGTCCTGCTGCACGTCCTGCGGCACGCCCTCGGCGATCTTGGTGCCGAACTCCATCACCACCAGCCGGTCGGTGAGGTTCATGACGAAATCCATGTCGTGCTCGACCAGCAGCACGCTCATACCCTCGGCCTTGAGCCTGGCCAGCAACGCGGCCAGCGCCTGCTTTTCCTTGTAGCGCAGGCCGGCCGCGGGCTCGTCGAGCAGCAGCAGCGCGGGGTCGCAGCACAGCGCTCGGGCGATCTCCAGGATGCGCTGCTGCCCCAGCGCCAGGCTGCCCGCCTCCTGGTACATGCAATCGGCCAGGCCCACTCGCTCGAGCTGGCGGCGCGCCTCGAACAGCAGCTTCTGCTCTTCGTGCTGGTTCATGCGCGCCACGCTGGCCAGCACGCCGCCCTGGGCGGCAAAATCGCCGCGCAGGTGCGCGCCCAGCGCGACGTTTTCCAGCACGCTCATGCCCGGCAGCAGTTGCACGTGCTGGAAGGTCCGGCCGATGCCGCGCCGGACGATCTCGCGCGAAGGCTTGCCGCTGATGCGCTCGCCGCGGTACAGCACCTCGCCGCGCGTGACCGGCAGCACGCCGGTGACCAGGTTGAACGTGGTCGACTTGCCCGCGCCGTTGGGGCCGATCAGGCCGATGATCTCGCCGGCCTTGACCTGGAAGCTGACGTCGTTGACCGCCACCAGCCCGCCGAACTCCTTGCGCACGGCGCGCACATCGAGGATGCGCTCGCCGGCCTGCGGTTTCTCGCGCTGCCGGAGCGCGGGTGCGTCGTCCGGGGCACGGGCCGTCGGCGCGGACGGAAACAGCCGGAGGATGAACGGCCACACGCCGTCGCGCGCGTACTGCAGCAGCAGCACCAGCAGCACGCCGAACACGATGATCTCGAAGTTGCCGGTGGAGCCGAGCAGCTTGGGCAGCAGGCTCTGCAGACTGTCCTTCAGAATGGTCAGCAGGCCGGCGCCGAGCACCGCGCCCCACACGTGCCCCACCCCGCCCACCACCGCCATGAACAGGTATTCGATGCCGTAGTTCAGGCCGAACGGCGTGGGGTTCACCGCGCGCTGCAGGTGCGCGTACAGGAAGCCCGAGATGCACGCCAGGATGGCAGCCGCCACGAAGATCACCACCTTCATCCACGCCGTGTTCACACCCATCGCTTCGGCCATGGTGCCGCCGCCCTTGAGCGCGCGGATGGCGCGGCCCGGACGCGAATTCAGCAGGTTCTGCACCGCCAGCACGGCCACCACCACCACGGCCCAGATCAGGTAGAACATCTCGCGCCCGCTCTGCAGGGGCTTGCCCAGCAGGTTCAGCACCGGGATGCCGTTCAGCCCGTCGTACTTGCCCAGGAACTCCAGGTTGCCGAACAGGAAAAACAGCGACAGTCCCCAGGCGATGGTCGCCAGCGGCAGGTAGTGGCCGGACATGCGCATCGTGATCAGGCCGATCACGTAGGCGGACGCCATCGTGATCGCCAGCCCGGCCAGCAGGCCGAGCCACGGAGACAGGCCGTACTGCGTGGTCAGATACGCCGTGCTGTAGGCGCCCAGCCCGACGAACGCGGCCTGCCCGAACGAGGTCAGCCCGCCCACGCCGGTCAGCAGCACGAGGCCGAGCGCCACCAGGCTGTACAGCCCGATGTAGTTGAGCAGCGTGATCCAGAACTCGGGCGCAGGCAGCACCGGCAGCAGCGCCAGCACGATCACGAAGGCCACCGTCAGCAGGCGGTTGCGCGACAGCCAGCCGCGCTGCGTGGCGTTGCTGGAGGAGTTGGTCAACGTGGTCATCGGCTTATTCCTCGTCTTCGACGTGCTGGGTAGTGAGCGAACGCCACAGCAGCACCGGCAGGATCAGCGTGAACACAATCACTTCCTTGAAGGCCGACGCCCAGAACGATGCGTACGATTCCAGCAGCCCCACCAACAGCGCACCGGCCGCCGCCACCGGATAGCTCACCAGCCCCCCCACGATGGCGCCGACAAACCCCTTCAGGCCGATCAGGAAGCCCGACTCGTAGTAAACCGTGGTGAGGGGCGCGATCAGGATGCCGCACAGGGCACCCAGCGCCGCCGCCAGCGTGAAGGCCAGCCGCCCCGCCTGCGTGGTGCCGATGCCGACCAGCCGCGCCCCCAGCCGGTTGACCGCCGTCGCGCGCAGCGCCTTGCCCGAGACCGTGCGGCCGAAGTAGAAATACAGCGCGACGATCATCAGCGCCGACACCATCACCACCCACAGGCTCTGCCCCGACACCGTGAGCGCGCCCACGTCGAAGCGCGCATCCGAAAACGCCTCGGTACGCGAGCCCTCCGCGCCGAACATCACCAGGCCCAGCCCCACCAGGGCGAAATGCACGCCGACGGAGACGATCAGCAGCACCAGCGTGCTCGCCTCGGCCAGCGGCTCGTAGGCGAGGCGATAGATCATCGGCCCCATCGGGATGACGATCAGCAGCGCCAGCGCCACCTGTGCCGGCTGCGGCAGCGTCATCGGGGCCAGCGCGTTGGCCGCGGCGAACACCGCCAGCGGAAACAGCAGGTATTTGGCCGCATAGATGGCGCCGGTGCGCAGCGCCTGCCGGCGCAGCTCGGGCTGCAGCAGCGTACGGCCCATCTCCGCCACGAAGGTCAGCACGCCCAGCGCCAGCAGCAGGCCGGCCGACAGCGGGGCCTTGTTGGTCTGGATGGCCGCCAGCGTGAGCGCGCCGTAGGCCACGAACTCACCCTGCGGGATGAAGATCACCCGCGTGACGGAAAACACCAGCACGAGCGCCAACGCCAGCAGCGCGTAGATCGCGCCCGACGTCACGCCGTCCTGCGCCAGGATGGCGGCAATCGACAGGTCCATGGGTCTCCTTTGCCTCATCGCGGGGTCGCGCCGGGTGCGCGAGGGGCGCCGCGAGTTACGAGAGGGTCAACTTTTTACGACAGAGTGAAATGGGTGGCAACTCCCGAGGGGCCGTTCCCGCATGGCATCCGTCCGCGCCGGATGCGCCGGATTCCATGCGGGAGCGGCCCTCAGCGGCTGCGCCGGCCGCCGCCCCTGCCCGCCGGCGATGCGAGCGACACAGGCGAGCGCAGCATCGCGGATAGCTGATCGACGAAGGTGCGCAGCGTCTTCTCCTGCTCGCCGCCGGGCCCGGCCAGGAACAGCGGCTGCAGGTTCAGCGCGATCAGCACCAGCGCCAGCTCGCCGCGCGCGCCGAACACCGGCAGCGACAGCGCGCTCACGCCCGGCAGCAGGCCACCCGACACCCACGCGGCGCCCTCGGCGCGGACGTCTTCGCACAGGCGGTAGTAATCGGTCAGGGAGCGCGGCAGGCCCGGCAGGTCATCGTTGGCGCGCGCGTGCAATTCGCGCTCGACCAGCGGCAGTGTCTGCTCGATCGGCAGATAGGCGCCGAACAGGCGGCCGGTGGCGGAGTTGAGCATCGGCATCACGTCGCCGATGCGCAGGTTCACGCCGGGCGCGCCGCCGGCCCTTTCCCAGTGAACCACGGTGGGGCCGCGCTCGCTCCAGACCGCGATGCCGATGGTATGGCCGGTGCGGTCACGCAGGCTGGCGAGCAGCGGGCGGGCACGGCTGACGGCTTCGACGCGGTTGAGGCTGGCCAGCCCCAGGCGCAGGGCGAAGGGACCCAGCTCGTAGCGGCCCGTCAGCGGATCCTGCGAGACCGCGCCGACGCGCTGCAGGCTCACCAGATAACGATGGGCCTTGGACGGATGCATGCCCGCCGCGCGCGCCAGATCGCCCAGCGCCATCGCGCGCGAGGCCCGCGTGAGCGCAACCAGCAACTGCGCGCCCACCTCGATCGACTGGATGCCGGCGCGGTCGCGGCCGGCGCGGGCGTCTTCGGCATCGCCCTGGGGCGGCGCGTCGGGTTCGACTTCGGATGTCTCCATGACCTTGTGGGGCGCGGGTTGGCGGATACCGGGAGCCGGCAAGTGCCGCGAGCGTAGCACGCTCGCCTTGCCGGGCATGCGTTCTAATTTTTCTGCATTGTATAAACAATGCTTCTATTCATAACTCTCGTATACCCTAGGCGCGCCTGGATTCGGCCAGAACTATGATGACGCCGTCCGGCCATGCTTGATATGACGCTTCCCCGACCACGCTTTTGCCAAGCCTGCCGGTCCACAAAAATTCCCCCAAACATAACCCACTACACAAGGAGTGACGGCATGACCAAAGCCTTCGCCTCGCAAGCCGACCTCGAGGCCAAACACGTCACCTTCACCCAGCTCTCCCCCAACGCCTACGCCTACACCGCCGAGGGCGACCCGAACTCGGGCGTCATCGTCGGCGATGACGCGGTGCTGATCGTCGACACTACCGCCACGCCGGCAATGGCACAGGACCTGATCGCCCGTATCCGCGCCGTCACCGACAAGCCGATCAAGCACGTGGTGCTATCGCATTACCACGCCGTGCGCGTGCTGGGCGCGTCGGCCTACTTGGCCGAGGGCGCGCAGAACATCATCGCCAGCCGCGGCACGTACGAAATGATCGTCGAGCGCGGCGAGGCCGACATGAAGTCGGAGATCGAGCGCTTCCCGCGCCTGTTCGCCGGCGTCGAAACCGTGCCCGGCCTGACCTGGCCGACACTGGTGTTCGAGCGCGAGCTGACGCTGTTCCTCGGCAAGCTGGAAGTGAAGATCCTGCACCTGGGCCCGGGACACACCAAGGGCGACACAGTGGTGTGGATTCCGTCGCAGAAGGTACTGTTCTCGGGCGACCTGGTCGAATACGACGCCGCCTGCTACTGCGGCGACGCCCAGCTCGAGGAATGGCCCGCCACGCTGGACGCCCTGCGCGCGCTCGGCCCCGAGAAGCTCGTGCCCGGCCGCGGCCCGGCGCTGCTGAACCCGGCAGAAGTCGACCAGGGCCTGGCCTACACGCGCGACTTCGTCTCGACGCTGCTCCAACGCGGCAAGGAAGCCGTCGCGCAGAAGATGGACCTGAAGGCCGCCATGGCCCATACCCGCGCGGCGACGGACCCGAAGTTCGGCCACGTCTTCATCTACGAGCACTGCCTGCCCTTCGACGTGACGCGCGCCTACGATGAAGCCAGCGGCATCAAGCACCCGCGCATCTGGACCGCGCAGCGCGACCAGGACATGTGGGCCGCCCTGCAAGGCTGAGCCTGCGCAAGCATCGACCCCACCCCACCACGCGCCGGCCACGACCGGCACGGGTGCGAGCGAGACATGAACCCCGATTACCAAACCCGCGTCTTTCCCTACACGCCGTGCGCCGAACAGCAGCCAGGCGCGGCTGCCGCCATCCGCCCGGTCGTGGTGGTCGGCGCCGGGCCGGTGGGTCTGGCGACGGCCATCGACCTGGCGCAGCAGGGCGTGCCGGTCGTCGTCGTCGATGACGACTGCACGCTGTCCACCGGCTCGCGCGCGATCTGCTTCTCCAAGCGCTCGCTCGAGATCTTCGACCGCCTCGGCTGCGGCGACCGCATGGTCGACAAGGGCGTCAGTTGGAGCGTCGGCAAGGTCTTCCTGAAGAACGAGCTGCTGTACAGCTTCGACCTGCTGCCCGAAACCGGCCATCGGCGCCCGGCCTTCATCAACCTGCAGCAGTACTACGTGGAAGGCTTCCTGGTCGAGCGCGCGCAGGCGCTGCCCAACCTCGAACTGCGCTGGAAGAACCAAGTGACCGGGCTCGCGCAGGACGCCGACGGCGTGACGCTGACCATCGACACACCCGACGGCCCCTACGCCCTGCACGCCCGCTACGCCGTCGCCGCCGACGGCTCGCGCAGCCCGGTGCGCCGCATGATGGGCCTGGAAGCCCACGGCCAGACCTTCAAAGACCACTTCCTGATCGCCGATGTGCGCATGAAGGCGGACTTCCCCAGCGAGCGGTGGTTCTGGTTCGACCCGCCCTTCCATCCCAACCGGTCGGTGCTGCTGCATCACCAGCCGGACAATGTCTGGCGCATCGATTTCCAGCTCGGCTGGGATGCCGACCCGGTCGCCGAGAAGCAGCCGGAGCGCGTCATCCCGCGGGTGCGCGCGTTGCTGGGCGAAGGCGTGGATTTCGAGCTGGAGTGGGTCAGCATCTATACCTTCTCGTGCGAGCGGATGGACCGCTTCCGCCATGGCCGCGTGCTGTTCGTGGGCGACGCCGCGCACCGGGTCTCGCCGTTCGGCGCGCGCGGCGCCAACAGCGGCCTGCAGGACGCGGAGAACCTGGCCTGGAAGCTGCGCATGGTGCTCAACGGCGAGGCACCCGACGCGCTGCTCGACACCTATGCCAGCGAGCGCGAACAAGCCGCGGACGAGAACATCCGGCACGCCACCCACTCGACCGACTTCATCACGCCCAAGAGCCCGGTCAGCCGGCTCTTCCGCGATGCGGTGCTGCGGCTGGCCAAGCACCACGCCTTTGCGCGCACGCTGGTCAACAGCGGGCGGCTGTCGACGCCCACCGTGCTGGAGGGCTCTGCGCTGCTGACGCCGGACGATGCGCCGTTCTCCGGCCCGCTGGTGCCCGGCGCCGTCGCGCCCGATGCGCCGGTGCGCGACCGCGAGGGCCGCGCCGGCTGGCTGCTGTCCCGCCTGGGCGACCGGTTCGGCGTGGTGCGCTTCTGCGCCGCCGGCGAGCATGTCGATGCGCTGCCATGGCCCACGCTGGCGGTCTTTCCGGCCGGCGGCATCGGCCCGGTCGCGCCGGGCGTCATCGCCCTGGAAGATGTCGATGGGCTGGCCGCCCAGCGCTACGACGCCCGCCCCGGCACCACCTACCTGATCCGCCCCGACCAGCACGTCTGCGCGCGCTGGCGCGGCGCCGATGCGCCCACGCTCGCCGTCGCCCTGCAGCGCGCCAGCGGCCGCACCGCCGCCACACCGCCCACCCGCGCCGCCGCTGCCTGATCCCGACCGCCATGCCGCTGAACACGCAACCCAACCTGCCGCGCCCCGACGATTTCTACGAGGCGCTGATCGACACGCACCGCGGTCTCTCCGACGCGCAGAGCGCCATGCTCAATGCGCAGTTGATCCTGCTGCTGGCCAACCATATCGGCGAGATGGGGGTGCTGAAGGAGGCGCTGGCGGCTGCGCGGATGGCGTTGCCGGCTGCTGCCACCGACTGAGCCTTCCCGACGGGGTCTGCACCGGCCCACCCGCGTTTCAACCAACCAACACCCACCGCCCCATCGCCATTGCAGCGGCGCGGCGTTGGGTGCTAGTATCCGCCCCGCTTACCGATCAACCCCTTTTTGCACAGGAGGACAACCATCATGCAACACGCCGTTTCCCTTCTCTGCAGGCCCCGCCTGGGCTGATCGAATCTGCCTCGCCATAGCGCGCGGCCCCTTCGCATTGCCCCGGCCTCGGCCTGCCACATCAGACGTTTTTCCTGAACCTGATATGGATATTCCATGGGCAATTGCACCCTGCATTTGGCCGACGGCGTCACCCTGATCGCCTCGGACGACACTTGGATCGAAGGTAACGCGATCCAGCAACTTCAAACCACGGCAACACTTTCCGGCATGCGCCATGTGGCCGGCATGCCTGACCTGCACCCGGGCCGAGGCTACCCGGTGGGCGCGTCGTTCTTTTCGGTCGGCCGCCTCTATCCGGCGCTGATCGGCAACGACATCGGCTGCGGCATGGCGCTCTGGGCCACCGATCTCGACGCGAACAAGGCCAGCCTCGACAAGCTCGAAAAGCGGCTCGGCAATCTCGACGTGCCGCTCGACGATGCCTGGCGCGAACAGGCCACCGCGCTGGCGCCGGCCGGCACGGGCTTCGATGCCGCACTCGGCACCATCGGCGGCGGCAATCATTTCGCCGAGCTGCAGCGGCTCGACACGGTCCATGACGCCGCCGCGGCGGACGCGCTCGGGCTGAACGCACGGCAGCTTCTGCTGCTGGTGCACAGCGGTTCGCGCGGGCTCGGCCAGGCCATCCTCGATGAACAACTGCGTGCGCACGGACACGACGGGCTGCCGCAAGACAGCCCCGCATGCGCGGCCTATCTGGCGCGGCACGATACGGCGCTGCGCTTCGCCAAGGCCAACCGCGAGCTGATCGCGCGCCGCATGCTGGACCGCCTGCACGCGCAGGGCAAACCGCTGCTGGACGTGCACCACAACCTGGTGACACCGGCGATCATCAAGGGCGAACACGGCTGGCTGCACCGCAAGGGCGCGACGCCCTCCGATGCGGGGCCGGTGATCATCCCCGGCTCGCGCGGCGATTTCAGCTATCTGGTCGCACCGCAGCCGAGCGAGCACGGTCTCTTTTCGCTCGCGCACGGCGCCGGCCGCAAATGGATGCGCAGCGAATGCAAGGACCGCCTGGCGCGACGCTTCAGCCCGACTCAGCTCAACCGGACCCGGCTGGGCAGCCACGTGATCTGCGAAGACAAGCAGTTGATCTATGAAGAGGCTCCCGAGGCCTACAAGCCGATCGATAGCGTCATCGCGCCGCTGGAACAGGCGGGACTGCTCAAGGTGATCGCGCGCCTGCGCCCGGTGCTCACCTACAAGACGCGCGGGGCGTGCTGCCGATGATCCTGCTGCAATTTTCATCCGCGCAAGGGCCGGCCGAATGCGAGCTGGCCGTAGTCAAGGCACTGGCTTGCCTGCTGCGCGAATCGGCGCGGGCCGGGGTGCGGGCCGAAATCGTCGAGCAGGAGGACGGCGAGCGCGCCGGCACGCTGCGCTCCGCGCTGGTCAGCCTGGAAGGCGATGCCGGGACGGACATCGCGCAGCGATGGGAAGGCACGATCCAGTGGACGTGCCCCAGCCCCTACCGTCCGCGCCACGCACGCAAGAACTGGTTCTTCGGCGTGGCACGCTGCGCGGCGCCCGCGGTCACGCTGCCGAGCGAAATCCGGTTCGAGACGACCCGCGCATCCGGTCCCGGTGGGCAGCACGTCAACAAGACGGAATCGGCGGTGCGGGCCATCCATGTGGCCACCGGGATCAGCGTCAAGGTGCAGACCGAGCGCAGCCAGCACGCCAACAAGCGCCTGGCCGTCCTGCTGCTGGCGCACAGACTGGCGAGCCACGAGGAGACCATGAATGCCGCCCAGCGGGCCCAGCGGCGCACGCTCCACCATCAGGTGGAACGGGGCAACCCACGACGTGTGTTCAAGGGCGAGCGGTTCGAGCCGGCGGAAGGCGGCTAACCGACTCGAAGCACAGCGGCCGCAAGCGAACCTGCACCGCTACCCCTCCACCTCCGCGAAGCGTGCCGCCACCAGATTGCGCAGCCACTGGTTGCCCACATCCTGGTGAAAGCGCCGGTGCCAGAACACGTTGGTCTGCAACACCGGCAGCTTCAGCGGCGGCGGCACGAACCGCAGCCCGAACGGCGGTGCCGCGCGCTCGGCCAGCTTGCGCGGCACGGTCACCACCAGATCGGTGGTGCTGACGATGTAAGGCACCGCCACGAAGTGCGGCACCGAGAAGCGCGCCGACTGCGTGATCCCCGCTTTCTCCAGCAGCGGGCCGATGGCGTTGTAGGGGCTGGCCGAACTCGCCACTACCAGGTGCGATGCGGCGCGGAAGCGTTCCAGCGTCAGTCCGCCCGCCTGCGCGGCCTGCTCCAGCGGATGGCCGCGCCGGAACATCGTCACGTAGTCCTGCCGGAACAGGCGGCGCTGAAACACGCTCTCGCCCGAGAGATCGTCGAACGCGCCGATGGCCAGATCGATCGCGCCCGACGCCATCCCCCCCTTCATGTCGAGCGTTCCCGCACGCACGGTATCGATGCGCACACCTGGCGCCTGCTCCACGCACAACTGCGCGAGCACCGGCATGAAATACACCTCGCCGACGTCGCTCATGGCCACAGTGAAGGCCCGCGCGGAACTGGCCGCATCGAAGTGCGTGCGCTGGCCGAGCGCGCGCTGCAAGGTGTCCAGCGCGGCGGACACCGGTTCGGCCAACTGCTCGGCGAGTGCGGTCGGCATCATGCCGCGCGGGGTGCGGACGAACAGATCGTCGCCGAAGGTCTGGCGCAGGCGCGCCAGCGCATTGCTCACGGCCGGCTGCGACAGGCCCAGCCGCTCCGCCACGGCGGCGATGCGCTTCTCGCGCAGGATTTCCTGGAAGACCACCAGCAGGTTCAGGTCGACATCGCGCAGGTTCAGCACGCCCCCTCCACATTCACAATATCAACGTCGATCATTCTCGCATTGATATTTCAAATTTTCTTGAGAATCTGGAGAATGCGGCCTAACAAGACCTAATACACACGGCGGCCGGCACCGCCACAGGAGACGACCATGCGGCCCGCGCGCCACACCTGCCGACTTCGGCCCGACGGGCAGCGGCGAGGTCATCTCGATCGGATTTCAATGCCCGTTCCTCCGAGGACCTGACCATGAACATGCTTGCCCCCGTGGCCACGAACGCCTTCGCCACCGCGTCGCTGGACCACCCCACCTATCAGAGCGGCTTCGGCAACGAGTTCGCCACCGAGGCGCTGCCGGGTGCGCTGCCGTATGGCCAGAACTCGCCGCAGAAGGCGCCGTACGGCCTGTACGCCGAGCAGTTGTCCGGCACGGCGTTCACCGCGCCGCGCGCGCACAACCGCCGCGCGTGGCTGTACCGCATCCGCCCGGCCGCCGTGCACCTGCCGTTCGAGGCCATCGCGCAAGACCGCTTCCACAGCGACTTCCACGCCGTCCCCCCGTCGCCCAACCAGTTGCGCTGGGACCCGCTGCCCGCGCCGGCCGCCGGCACGGACTTCATCGACGGCATCGTCACCTTTGCCGGCAACGGCGGGCCGGATGCGCAGACCGGCTGCGGCATCCACCTCTATGCCGCCAACGCGTCGATGACCGACCGATTCTTCTACAACGCCGACGGCGAACTGCTGATCGTGCCGCAGCAGGGCCGCCTGCGCCTGCTGACGGAGCTGGGCGTGATCGATGTGGGGCCGCTGGAGATTGCCGTGATCCCGAGCGGTGTGCGCTTTCGCGTGGAACTGCCGGACGGCCAGGCGCGCGGCTACCTCTGCGAGAACTTCGGCGCGATCTTCCGCCTGCCCGACCTGGGGCCGATCGGCTCGAACGGCCTGGCCAATCCGCGCGACTTCCTCACGCCGCACGCCTGGTATGAAGACCGCGAGGGCGATTTCGAGCTCGTCGCCAAGTTCCAGGGCCATCTGTGGCGCGCCCGGATCGGCCATTCGCCGCTGGACGTGGTGGCCTGGCACGGCAACTACGCGCCGTACAAGTACGACCTGCGCCTGTTCAACACCATCGGCTCGATCAGCTACGACCACCCGGACCCGTCGATCTTCCTGGTGCTGCAGAGCGTCTCCGACACGCCGGGCGTGGACACCATCGACTTCGTCATCTTCCCGCCGCGCTGGCTGGCGATGGAGCATTCGTTCCGTCCGCCCTGGTTCCACCGCAACATCGCCAGCGAATTCATGGGCCTGATCCAGGGCGTGTACGACGCCAAGGCCGAGGGCTTCGTGCCGGGCGGCGCGAGCCTGCACAACTGCATGACGGGCCACGGCCCCGATGCCGAGACCTTCGAGAAGGCCAGTCATGCCGACACAACCAAGCCGCACAAGGTGGATGCGACGATGGCCTTCATGTTCGAGACCCGCGCCGTGATCCGCCCGACGCGTTTCGCGGCCGAATCGGCGCAGTTGCAGGCCAGGTACTTCGAATGCTGGCAGGGCCTGAAGAAACAATTCGACCCGGCCAAGCGCTGAGCCCGCCGCGCCAGACCGCCAGACCATCCGAACCCACCCACGCCCCCGATCCGACATGACCGCACGACAACTGAGCTGGCTCGCCAGCGCCAACACGTCCGAGACCCATTTCCCGCTCGAGAACCTGCCCTACGGCATCTTCTCGACCAGGGACAACCCCTCGCCGCGCGCGGGCGCGGCACTGGGCGACCAGGTGATCGACCTCGGCGCGCTGGACGACACCGGCCATCTGCCCGCCTCCGCGCGCGGCGCGTTCCGCACCGGCACGCTCAATACCTTCATCGCGCTGGGCAAGCCGGTGTGGCACGAGACGCGCGCGCGCCTGCAGGCGCTGTTCGGCGCCGCGGACACGCATGTGCAGAACAACGCCGCCCTGCGCAGCCGCGTGCTGGTGCCGATGGCGCAGGCCGTGATGCACCTGCCCGTCGACATTCCCGGCTATACGGATTTCTACTCGTCCAAGGAGCACGCCACCAACGTCGGCCGCATGTTCCGCGCCCCGGACAACGCGCTGCTGCCCAACTGGCTGGAAATTCCCATCGGCTACAACGGCCGCGCCAGTTCGGTGGTGGTCAGCGGCACGCCGCTGCACCGGCCGCTGGGCCAGATCAAACTGCCGGACCAGCCGCGCCCGATCTTCGGCGCGTGCCGCAAGCTGGACTACGAACTGGAGATGGCCTTCATCGTCGGCAAGCCCAGCGTGCTGGGCGAAGCGATTTCCGTCGATGCCGCGCCGGACCACATGTTCGGCATGGTGCTGCTCAACGACTGGAGCGCGCGCGACATCCAGCAATGGGAATACGTGCCGCTCGGGCCGTTCAATGCCAAAACCTTCGGCACCTCGATCTCGCCGTGGATCGTAACGATGGACGCGCTGGAGCCGTTCCGCGTCGCCAACCCGGAGCAATCGCCCGCGCCGCTGGACTACCTGCGCCAGTCGCGGCCCAACGCCTACGACATCGCCCTGGAGACCGCGCTGCGCCCGCACGGCGGCGAGCGCGCCACCATCGCGCGCACCAACTTCCGCGCGATGTACTGGACCATGGCGCAGCAGTTGGCCCACCACACCGTGTCCGGCTGCAACGTGCGCGTGGGTGACCTGATGGGCTCCGGCACCATCAGCGGCACCGCGCCCGATTCGTACGGCAGCCTGCTGGAGCTGACCGCAAACGGCAAGCAGCCGCTGCAGCTCGATCACGGTGGCAAGGGCACCACGCGCGCCTTCCTCGAAGACGGCGACGAGGTCGTCATGACGGGCTGGTGCCAGGGCGACGGCTATCGCGTCGGCTTCGGCGAGGTGCGCGGCGAAATCCTGCCGGCCCGCAGCGTCAAATAGTCATGGTGTCAGGGGCGGCCGGCGGCGGCCATGCCGCCGGTCACCTCATTCCTTCATTCCGCCTTCTCGGCCAGGCACGCCAGCATCGCGTCACCGATGACGCCCTTGCCCGACGCCTTCAGTGCCATCGCGGCACCGCGGGCATCGCGGGCTTCCCGGTTTTGGCCGAGCTTGGCCTTGCCGACCAGGCGCGTGATGTCGATCTCGATGCCCACGATCTCCTTGAGCAGCGCGCTGACGTAGTCCGCCGGCGCGTCCGCCATCTTCCAGGGCACGGGCTGGGCCGCTTCATGCGTGCGCGTCAGACGGGCCACCACACTGCGCACGAAGCGCTCGTCGTCGCGGATGGCGATGCGCCCGTGCGCATGCACCACGCGGTAGTTCCACGTCGGCACATGCTCGTGATGCTCGGGCTTGCTCGGATACCAGTTCGGCGAGATATACGCGTCGCCCGCGTGAAAGATCACCAGCACCTCATCGCCATCGGCCACGTCCTGCCAGACCGGATTGGCGCGCGCGACGTGGGCATGCAGCACCCCGAGCCGGCCTTCCTCCGCGTTCAGCAGGAACGGGATGTGGTTGGCATCGAGCCCGCTCTTGCCGTGAGTGACCAGGGTGCCGAGCGGGTAATCCGCGATGAGCGCATGGAGCGCTTCCGGGCGCGATTCATCGAAGTCGGTGGGAACGTACATCGTAGCTCCGGTAACAACAAGGGACGTCCGTTCACGCCCCGCTCAATGGCGGGCGGACGTGTTCATTGTGCACCCGCGCAGGCCCGACCGGTAGCGCCACACGGCGGCCATGACTTGGGGCCAGCATGCGGCTCAAGGCGCATCCGGATCCGGCTGGTTGACGAAGATCAGCACGCCCAGGATCGACAGATAGATGCGGAACGACGGCTGGATGCCGTTCCACGTGCGCGACTGCCACATCAGGAACCACTCGCCGCCCACCACGACAAAGCCGAAGAACCACAGCAGGAAACCCAGCGTAGCCGCCGCGTAGACCGGCGTCTTGGCGCGCCGGAACACCGCGGCCGGCTGACGCCGCGCCCGCCACATCGCAACGGCCCCAGCAGGAACAGCGCCCCGATCGCCGCCTCGCACACGATAATCAGCCAATAGCCGGCCCGCCATACCAGCTCGGACACGACGGCCCGGCTCTTGAGCGCCGTGTCGGGAAACACCGTGTCCATGCTGAACACGTGCTGGACGTAGACGTAATTGGTGTTGAAATCCACCACGTTGTCATAGGCAACGGTCAAAGCAAAGGCAGCCAGTGCCAGCACCATGCAAGCCTTGGCGATACGGGTATCGATCATGGGGAGGGGTCCGATTGGAAAGCCTCCCTAGGGCCTGTCATCGAATTCCCGCGATGAGCGTTAGAAGTGTATGACTCGCAGATACGCCCTGACAGACGCGCAATGGGAGCGCATACAAGAATTGCTGGCTGGTAGGCGCGGCCATGTGGGAGCGCCAGCGAAGGACAATCGATTGTTTGTGGATGCCGTGCTCTATCGCTACCGTGCTGGCATTGCCTGGCGCGATCTCCCCGAACGCTTTGGTGACTTTCGGGTAGTGCATTTACGCCATATGCGCTGGAGTCGGCGCGGAGTGTGGCAGCGGGTCTTCGAAGCGCTGGCTCAACACGCAGATAACGAATACGCCATGATTGACGCTACGATCGTGCGAGCCCATCAGCACAGCGCTGGAGGAAAAGGGGGGTCGCTTCACAAGCCATCGGGCGCAGCCGAGGAGGCCTGAGCACCAAGATCCACGCAACCGTGGATGCGCTGGGCAATCCCACGGGCTTGTATCTGACGCCTGGGCAAGCCTCGGATCTGGAGGGTGCCGACGTCTTGCTCAAGGACACCGAAGCGCAGACGGTCATCGCAGACAAGGGCTACGACGCACAACAGCGCGTCGTTGAGCCGTTACTGCAGGCCGGCAAGGCGGTCGTCATCCCCAGCATTCGAACTCGCAAGGTGCAGCGCGAATACGATGCGCACCTGTACAAAGCTCGCCACCTCGTCGAGAACTTCTTCGCCAAGCTCCAGCAATACCGGGCCATTGCCACTCGCTACGATAAGACTGCCGCCGCTTTCCTCGGCGCCATCCATCTGGCCTCCGCTGTGATCTGGACTATTTGATGACAGACCCTAGACCGCCCTCCCCGAGGGGAGTTCAACACCGGCGGCGCCGGCTCAGTCCCGCAGCAGGTGCTTCGCGATGATCAACTGCTGGATCTGCGTCGTGCCCTCGTACAGGCGCAGCAGGCGCACATCGCGATAGAAGCGCTCCACCTTGTATTCAGCGATATAGCCCGCGCCGCCGTGGATCTGCACCGCGCGGTCCGCCACGCGGCCGACCATCTCGGTGCAGAACAGCTTGCTGCAGGAGGCCAGCATGCTGACTTCGTGGTCCTGCCGGCCGGCGGGCTTGGCGTCGTAGCGGCGCGCGCAGTCGCGCACCATGGACAGGCCCGCGTACAACTCGGCCTGGCAATCGGCCAGCATCGCCTGGATCAACTGGAAATCGGCGATCGGCTGGCCGAACTGCCGGCGCCCCTTGGCGTAAGCCGCCGCATCGGTGATCAGCCGATGCGCCATGCCGCAGGCCAGCGCCGAGAGATGTAGGCGCCCCCGGTCCAGTACCTTCATCGCCGTCTTGAAGCCCTGCCCGGCCACGCCGCCGATGATGTTGGCGGCGCTCACGCGTACGTTGTCCAGCATCACGTCGCAGGTCTTGGTGCCGCGCTGGCCCATCTTCCTGTCGGGCTTGCCGAGCGTGATGCCGGGCGTATCGGCCGGCATGATGAAGGCCGAGATGCCGCCCGCGCCCTCCCCGCCGGTCCGCGCCATCAGCGTAAAAGCGCCCGCGCGCGGCGCGTTGGTGATGAAGCGCTTGGTGCCGTTGATCACGTAGTGGTCGCCGTCGGGCGTGGCGCGCGTCTGCAGCGAGGCCGCATCCGACCCCGCGTCCGGCTCGGTCAGCGCGAACGAGATGATGAGCTCGCCGCTGGCGATGCGTGGCAGGTACGCGGCCTTCTGCGCCTCGGTGCCGTCCATCAGGATGCCCTGCGACCCGATGCCGACGTTGGTGCCGAACACCGAGCGGAACGCGAACGACGTGTGGCCAAGGTCGTACACCACCTCGCACTCCTGCGCCATCGACAGGCCGATGCCGCCGTACGCCTCGGGAATCGACAAGCCGAACAGCCCCATCGCCTTCATGTCGGCGACGATGTCGGCGGGCACTTCGTCTTCCTCTTCGAGCATGTTCTCGGCTGGGACCAGGCGCTCCCGGATGAATCGCTGCACCGCTGACTGCAGCAGGCCGAAGGATTCGTCGTCCAGCGCCATGTCGCCCGCTCCTGTTGGATTGTTGGATGGTCCCGGCCATCTTAGCGGGCCGGGCGGTTTTGACAATCCAGGCGCCGATGAACAGATTGTCCAACCTGGTTCACCAGTCTGGGCGCCGCTGTGGACCTCTATGCGCGCAAGCTGCAGACCACGCGCTCCAACGTCGGCCACCGGCTCAAGGCATTCGAGCGCGCGCTGGGCGTGCAGTTGTTGCGCAGCACCACGCGCCGGGTCGACGTTCGCGACGGCTTGATGCTACCGTCGCCGAGCCTCGCGTTTTGATTGAATGTCCGTTAAGGAACGCGGACAGCGCGCTCAGGCAGCCCCGCGGATGGCCGTGGCAAGCGAGCCGGGCGTCAGCCCGTAGGTCCGGACGAAATGGCGCGTGAGGTGGCTCTGGTCGGCGAAACCTGCCATCGTGGTGGACTGCGCGAGCGAGTGTCCCGAAGAAATCAACCTGCGCGCCATCTGAAGCTGGCGCTGCAGGCGATAGGCATGGGGCGGCAGTTCCGTCGCGGCCTTGAACGCGCGCAAGAAATGATATCGGCTGAGCCCCGCATCGGCGGCCAGTTCCGCCAGCGTGACAGGAATCTCCGGCGACGCGTCGATGCGCGCCTTGGCACGTGCGATCCCCTTCGAGGACGAACCTTCCTGGGCCGGCGTATCGCCCCAGAACGGCACCAGGATCTGGAAGAGTTCCTGCTCGGCGATCTCTTGCCAGGGCTCTTGCGCAGCCCCGGTCAGCGCCGCGTACAGCCGCATGAACACGCGCACGGCGGGTCCATTGTCAAGCACCGGATGCGCGAATTCGCCCCCGGGGCTCCGTCCCATCTCCACGGAAAACCGCGCGATCAGCGCGGGATCGAAGTACAGCATGCGCCATGCGCGAGGCTCCCCTCCGACGGGCCTGCCGTCATGCACCTCGTTGGGATTGACCGCGATGAGATCGCCCGAGACCGCGCGGACCTGCCCTCGCCCGCTCGCGGAATCCTGTGCGCCATGCAACACGACGCCAATACCGAACTGATCATGCGTGTGCCGGCTGAACGACCGGGCAGACGTTGCCTCCACCGCAACCACACCTGGCAGCCTGCAAACACCGGCCGTGAATCTGTCGGCACTCACGCGCTTGGTCACTCGGTTCTCCTCGACTGGAAAAGCATGGCGAACAGCCTTCAGCCAATGCGGATGGAAAAGCATCAAGGCGGATGACCGTGCCGGGAAAGGATCGGCTGCATCCCCCTGGACAGCAGGAAAGTCGCCCAAAAGAGCAATTTTGTTCAAGACATGGGCGCTGTCAAGTTATGAAATCTAGGCGCCAATGCACCGGCGATGTTTCATATTTTCATTTGACCGACGATTTTTCCAAGACCAGGTGGCGCATGTCGAATCGCACGATCGGATATCTGTTCCTTTCACTCGCCATGATGACCGTCGGCTCGACAGTGATCGCCTCCAAGCTCATCGCCGGCAGCCTGCCGCCCTTTCCGGCGACCGCACTTCGTTTCGCCGTCGCATTGCCATTCCTGTTCGCGCTGGTCCTTCTTCGCGGCGAGCGCTGGCCGAGCCTGAGCCGCAGGGCATGGGGACTCCTGATTCTGCAGGCAGGCGCCGGCAGCGTCGGCTATACGACGCTGCTCATTTCGGGCCTGGCCTATCTGCCCGCGGCCGATGCCGGCGTCGTCATCGGCACCCTGCCGGCAGTCTCGGCGCTCTTCTCGGTCGTCGTCCTTGGCGAGCGGCCGAAGCTGCGGCTGATGGTGAGCGTGCTGCTGGCAACGATCGGCGTGATGGCGGTCGCCTGGACTGGCTCGGGCTCCGCGCCGCTGATGGGCGTGCTGTTCATCCTGGGCGCGGTCGTTTGCGAAAGCGCATTCATTCTGCTCAACAAGCGGATGCCCGTACCCTTGCCTCCGCTGCTTCAGGCCACGGCGATGACCGGCCTGGGCCTGCTGGTGTCCTTGCCTTTCGCGGTGCTCGATTTCCCCTCCACGGTGCCCTCGAGCGCAGCGATCGCGGCCGTCGTCTGGTATGCGCTCGTGCCGACGGTCGGTGGATTCCTCCTCTGGTATGCCGGCGCGGCCCGGGTCAGCGGCAGCGAAGCCGCCACCTTCACCGCGGTGGCTCCGCTGACCGCCGTCGCGCTTGCTGCGCTGTTCCTCCACGAACGGATCGGCGCAACGCAGGCATTCGGCGTGGTTGCCGTGATCCTCGCGATCCTGACGCTCACGCTCTCCGTCCCGCCCCTTTCCAGATCCCTCGACAGCGATCTGCAGTGACCTGCAATCGGACCTGTCACCGTATGACCCAGCCCGACCGAGGCCTATGACCCAAAACATGTACTTCTACCATTCCGACGCCGTATGGGACCGATTCCCGACGCTCTCGGCCCTGACCCTGGTGCTACGCGGTGTTCGCGCCGCCAGCGACGCGGCGGTGGATATCGACGCGACCCTGAGCCGGGTTGCCGTGCAACTTGAGCAGACGCCCGAAGGCGAGTTGCCGTCCATCCAGGCCTGGCGCCAGGCGTACTCAACGATGGGGTTGAAGCCGACCCAGTATCGCTGCGCGGCGGAAGCGCTGCTGCGCCGGTTCCGCAAGGATCGCGACTTGCCGCGCTTTCATCCGCTGATCGATACGCTCAATGCGGAATCGATGCGTGCCGCGATCCCGATCGCCGCGTTCGACTGCGCCCACATCGTCGAAGGGATCACCGTGCGCCCCGCGACCGGCACCGAGCGCTACCGCACCTTCCAAGGCGAGCTCGAACATCCGGCGGAGGACGAAATCGTCTTCGCGGATGCAGCCGGCGAGGCCCACTCGCGCAGGTGGGTGTTTCGGCAGGGTGCGACCTCGGTGGTATCGAAGGCGTCCGACACCGTGCTGATCGTTGCCGAAGCACTGCACGACAGCGCTTCAGAGGATCTGTCGGCGCTGCGCGAATCGATTGGCCTGCGCATGAAAGCCCTGGGCATCACCATCGCCGACGAGGCGATGCTGACGCGTTCGCACCGACGCTTCACGTTCGCTCGCGACATCTGAGCCCATCCGAGCCAAAGGCCCCCCCTGCATCGGCCGGGTCATCAACCTTCTCGACGCCATGCCGCCGACCGGCGGCTCGTCACAGGAACGCGCAAACGTATGGGTAGCCATCTGGAAGACAACATCGGACGGATCACGAAGGCCATACAGCATGCCGCCATCGACAGCGGCCGGCACGCCAATGCGGTGACGCTCGTCGCCGCATCGAAAACGGTTGAACCCCATCACATTCAGCAGGCAATCGATTTGGGCCTGACGGTATTCGGCGAGAACCGGGTGCAGGAAGCGGTGACGAAATGGCCGGAGCTGCGCAGCCGGAACGCCGGGATCGAACTGCATCTGATCGGCCCGCTGCAATCGAACAAAGTCCGCCAGGCCGTCGGTCTCTTCGACGCGATTGAATCCGTGGACCGGGCCAAGCTGGCCAGGGCCATCGCGGAGGAAGCCGAAAAACAAGGGCGTGCCCCTGCCATCTACATTCAGGTGAACATCGGCAAGGAGCCCCAGAAAAGCGGCGTCCTGCCCGCCGAAGCCCCCGCCTTGATCCGGGAATGCCGCGAGGTCTATCAATTGAACGTACAAGGGTTGATGTGCATTCCGCCCGCGGGCCTCGACCCCTGCGCTCACTTCGCATGCCTGCGATCGATCGCCGAGGATCACGGGCTGCGCGCCCTGTCGATGGGGATGAGCGCGGATTACCTTCAAGCGATCGCGCAAGGCGCCACGCACGTGCGGGTCGGCAGTTCCATTTTCGGCGCGCGTGCGCCCCTTGCGCAATGACGGCGCTGGACGGCATGTCATCCGGGCCGACGCGGTTCGCCCCCCTGTTTGAACCGGTGCAACTGGGCCCGGTGACCGCGAAAAACCGCTTCTACCAGGTGCCGCATTGCAACGGCATGAACCGGGTCCACCCCAGTTCCATGGCCCGCATGCGCGGGATCAAGGCCGAAGGCGGATGGGGCTCCATCTGCACCGAGCAATGCGACATCCACTACTCCGGTTGCCACCCGCGCGAACTCCGGCTCTGGGACGCGCAGGACATCCCGATCCTGGCAAAAGCCTGCGACGAAATCCATCGGCACGGTGCGCTGGCGGGGATCGAACTGGCGCATAACGGCTTTCATGTGAGCAACCTGGAAACCCGCGCCATTCCCATCGCCCCGTCGCTGGCACCGACACGTGGCATCGCCCCCGTCACCGCCCGCGCGATGGACAAGCAGGACATTCAAGACGTGCGCCGCTGGCATCGCACTGCGGCGCTGAATGCCAGACGTGCCGGCTTCGATATCGTGTATGTCTACGCCAGCCACGATATGACGCTGCCCGCCCACTTTCTATCGCGGCGCCACAATCGGCGCACCGACGAATACGGGGGCAGCCTGGAAAACCGCGTGCGGCTGCTGCGCGAACTGGTCATGGATACGAAGGAGGCCGTGGGCGACCGCTGTGCCGTCGCCCTGCGCTTTGGTGTCGACGAGCTGATGGGCTCGGGTGGCCTGTCCTCGGAGGGTGAGGGGCGCGACGTGGTCGAAATGCTGGCGGACTTGCCGGATTTGTGGGACGTCAACCTCAGTCCGTTCGGCAATGACGGGCAAACCTCGCGTTTCAGCGACGAAGGGTTTCAGGATCGCTACATTCGCTTCGTCAAGCGCGTGACCGGCAAACCGGTGGTCGGCGTGGGGCGGTTTACGTCGCCCGACCACATGCTCTCCCTGATCACGTCCGGCGCACTGGATCTCATCGGAGCGGCCAGACCTTCGATCGCCGACCCGTTCCTGCCGGAGAAGATCAGGAACGGCGCGTTCGACGATATCCGCGAATGCATCGGCTGCAATCTCTGCGTGGCGTCGGACAAGCTGAGCGTTCCGCTGCGCTGCACGCAGAACCCGACCATAGGCGAAGAATGGCGCCGCGGCTGGCACCCGGAGGTCATTCCCCCCAAAGATACGGACGATCGGGTGCTGGTGATCGGTGCCGGGCCCGCCGGGCTCGAAGCGGCCGTCTGGCTTGGGCGGCGCGGATACGAGACGATTCTGGCGGACCGCGCGCGCAACTTCGGCGGTCGCGCAGTGGCCGAATCCTGTCTGCCGGGACTGCACGCTTGGCGCCGGGTGGCCGACTGGCGCCTGGGCCAGCTGCGCAAGGATCGGCATGTCCTGATGCTCCCCGACAACGACGTGAGCGCCGATATCGCACTGGAAACCGACAGCAGCCTGATCGTGGTCGCAACCGGTGCCGAATGGCGCAAGGATGGTGTGGGCCGCACCCATGCCTTTCCGATTCCCGGCCTGGATGCGCTCCCGGTGTACTCACCGGACGACATCATGGCCGGCAGGATTCCCGAAGGCCGCGTGCTGGTCTTCGACGACGATCACTATTACATGGGCGGGGTCGTCAGCGAAAAGCTGGCCGCGCATGGCTGCGCCGTGGACTTCGTCACGCCGGAAAGCCTGGTCTCCGCCTTCACGGTCAATACCGCCGAGCAGCCCCGCATCCAGAAGCGCCTGATCGAGTGCGCCAGGGGCGTGCATGTGTCGCAACGACTCAGCCGGGTGACCAGCGATGGCGCCGTCGTGTCATGCGTCTTTTCCGCGCGGGAGACCCTCATCCGCACCGATGCGATCGTGCTGGTGACGTCCCAGGTGCCGCGTGACCGCCTGTACCACGACATCCAGGAGCGACTCGCAAGCCGGCAGGAGCGCGATGCGGTGCCGCGTGTCTTGCGGATCGGAGATTGCCATGCGCCGGGAACCATTGCCGCCGCGGTCTTCGCCGGTCACCTGCTGGCCAGAACGCTCGACAACGCCCTCTATGACACGCCGCCGTTCCGCCGCGAGAGCGTTGCCATGGACTGGAACCAGGCACTGGACACACCGCCGCCGTCACGGAGCCTGCACCATCGTGCCGGCGCCCGGCAGGCCAGCCGGGTGCCCGACGTCATCGCGCAAATTTCGTCCGTGGTGAACGAAGATGTTTGATCTCAAAGCCGCCATAGGACGCCTCGCGGAAGGCCAGACCCTTGGCCGCCAGGACGCGTGGAAGCTGTTCGAGCACATGGCGTTCGGCCAGACCAGCCACGCACAACTCGGTGCCTTGCTGATGGCGCTGCGCATCCGGGGGGAGACCATCGATGAAATCGTCGGTGCCGCCCTGGCCATGCGCGCCCGGATGGTACCGGTGAAGGCACCCGCCGGCGCCGTGGATATCGTGGGCACGGGCGGTGACAACGCAGGAACGTACAACATCTCGACATGCGCGGCATTCATTGTCGCGGGCGCGGGCGTACCCGTGGCGAAGCACGGAAACCGGGCCCTTTCCTCGAAATCCGGTGCCGCCGACGTGTTGTCCGCGCTGGGCGTCCATCTGGACCAGACACCCGCGGATATCGAACGGTGCATTGCTGAGGCAGGCATCGGTTTCATGTTCGCGCCGACGCATCATCCCGCCCTGAAACAGTTGATGCCGGTGCGCGTCGATCTCGCGACCCGGACGATCTTCAATATTCTCGGGCCGCTGCTCAATCCTGCCGGCGTCAGGCATCACCTGATCGGCGTCTACTCCCGCGACTGGGTCGAACCGCTGGCCCATGCGTTGGGCGATCTGGGCTCGGAGCGGGCCATGGTCGTCCACGGATCGGATGGCCTGGACGAGATCACCACGGTGGGCCCCACGTTTGTCTCGATGTTGGCGCACGGGCGCGTGCGCAGCTTTGAGATCACCCCGGAAATGGCCGGCCTGGCATGCGCCGATCCGGCCGCACTCAAAGGTGCCGACGGCCGATGGAATGCTGCCGCGCTACGGCGCGTGCTGGAGGGACAGCCCGGCGCGTATCGCGATATCGCCCTGTTCAATGCGGCAGGCGGTCTGATTGCCGCCGGACGGGTCGACGACTGGCCGGATGCCATGGCGCTTGCACGCGCGTCGGTCGACGACGGCAAGGCGCTGGAAACACTGGATCGACTGATCGAATCGTCTCAACCGGAAGGTCAAGTCCAACCGTGCTGATCGCGTTCGCCTGTCAACGGCTTTGCGTCGTGGAGAAGGATGAAATATGGGCATTCTGGATGCTATCAAGCTTTGCAAAGTAGAAGAAGTCGCTCACGCCAAAACCGCTCGGAGGCTTTCCGAATTGGAACAGGCCATCAGGCAACTGCCCCCGCCTCGCGACTTCGTGGGTGCGGTCGCCGAGCGCGCGCGCAATGGAGAGGTGGCGCTGATTGCCGAGATCAAGAAAGCCAGTCCGTCCAAGGGGCTCATTCGCGACGATTTCGATGTCGCGGACATTGCCAAGGCGTACCGCAATGGCGGTGCGGCGTGCTTGTCGGTCCTGACCGATCAACGCTTCTTCCAGGGGAAGCCGGCCGACCTGGTATTGGCGAAGGAAGTATCGGGCCTGCCGGTCTTGCGCAAGGACTTCATGATCGACCCCTACCAGGTCTATGAGGCACGCGCCATGCAGGCCGACGCCATTCTCTTGATCCTGGCCATGCTCGATCACGCGCAAGCGATCGAACTGGAGGCCACCGCTCAAGCCATGGGCATGGGCGTGCTGATCGAAATCCACGACGCGTCGGAGCTGGAGCGCGCGATGGAGATGAAGTCGCGACTGATCGGCATCAACAATCGCGACCTGGCCACGTTCGCCGCGGATCTGAACACCTCCGAGCGGTTGGCCCCCAAGGTGGACGGCAACCGCATCGTCATCAGTGAAAGCGGTATCGGCGGGCGGACCGATGTGATCCGCCTGATGGAAGCCGGCATCAACAGCTTTCTCATCGGCGAACAACTCATGCGGGCGCGTCATATCGAAAGCGCAACGCGTGAGATCACACACGCCCGCCTGCTCGCATCACCGTAGGCCCGGGAACCGGAGCGCCGGACGCGCACCGGTTCGCCGCGATCGATGCAACGCTGGATTTCCCGATGTAGGTCAAGCGGTCCATCGCCGCCTCGGATGCCATGTCTTGACCCACACAAAAAAAAAGCAGAAGTACACACACCAAAGGAGCATCACCATGCAATCGAACACGCCCATAGCGGTCCCCACCGAACTGCATCGGAAACCGCGCCTGGCCGACCATTGGATCGCCCAGGCGGATTTGCCGAGCATCTGCGCGCAGACCGGCACGCCGGTGTTCATTTATAGCGAAGCACAGCTGGTCCGGAACATCAGGCGGGTGAAATCGGCGATCTCCGCGGCTGGCCTCGACGGCCGCGTGTCGATCTTTGTTCCGTTCTTCCCCAACGCGAATCCGCACATCCTGAAACCGTTGCGCGATGAAGGGGCCGGCATCCTGCTGCAGATGCCGAACGAATACAAGCTCATCACCCAATATGGGTTCTCCGATTTCATCGTCTCGCCCGGCCATGTCTCCAATGAAGAGATCGCCTTCTGGAGCAAAAAGCACTACCCGGTCTTTCTTGCCAGCCTGGACGAGATCGCATACGCCATTCGAGAAAATGCGCCCACGATCAGCGTACGCATCGACAGTCTTGGCTCCGACAAGCCCGGCATCAAGGTCGACCAGTTGGGCAGCCTGGCGCAGATGCTGTCGGCCAGCGGCCGGTCGCTTGAATGCTTTGAAGTCTATTGCGGCAGCGGGAATTCCCTGCAGGGCATGATCGACATCGCGCGGCAGATTTTCCGGATGTACCTGGACCATTTCCCGACTGCGCGCTCGATCAACTTCGCGGGAGGCCATGGGTTCAATTATGAGAAATGGTCGGAGACCGAGAAGCACTTCGACTGGACCACGTATTTCCAGGCCATCCGCGATCTTGCGACGGAAATGAAGATTCCCGAGACGGTCAAGTTCATGTTCGAGCCGGGACGGGATGTGCTGGCGGACGCCGGTGTCCTGCTCACCGGTATCAAGCGGGACATCGTGCAGCATTCGCTCGGCAATATCGTTGTCACGGACGGGTCGCGCATGCTGATGCCGTCGGCCCAGCTGCGTAACCGGTCGCACAACACGGTGTTCCTGGATTCGGCGTTCAATGAGGTCGTCGACTACTCCAAGCGCTGCAGTGCCAAGGTCCGGGGGCGCAGCATCTTGAGAAACGACTACATCCTGCCGGGTGAGGTCGTGGCGCCGGGAGCCATCAAGGCCGGCGAATACATGCTGATCCTGGACGTCGGCGCCTATTGCGCGACGCAGCACATGGAGTTTCTCAACGTTCCGCCGGCGGGCGAGGTTCTCGTTGAAGCCGATGGGACGATCTACATGGTGACCAAGCCGGGCAATGATCTCGACAAGTGGCGCAACCTCCTGCCCGAGCGTCAGTTGCTCGCGGGAGCCTAAGCCATGCAACCGAATGCCACCATGAATTCGACCGACATGGATACGGAAGCGGCGTTCCGCAACGATCACGAAACCCTCTCCGGCGAAAACCCCTTCGCGATGTTCGGCGAATGGCTTGAATTGGCGCACCGCAAAGAGATCAACGACGCCAATGCCATGGCACTGGCAACCGCCGGCCCGGACGGTTTGCCCAATGTGCGCATGGTATTGCTGAAGGGGTTCGACAGCGAGGGATTCGTCTTTTACACCAATACCGAATCCCAAAAGGGCATCGAATTGGCGGAGAACATGCAGGCGGCGGCGGTCTTGCATTGGAAATCGCTGCGTCGCCAGGTTCGCTTCCGGGGTTCGGTCAGCCGCGTTTCGGCCGAAGAGGCGGACACGTATTTTGTCTCCCGTGCCAGGGCCAGCCGGATCGGTGCCTGGGCCAGCAAACAGTCGCGCCCGCTGGAGACCCGCGCGGCATTGGCCAAGTCCGTCGCGGTTGAAGCGGCGCGATTCGGGGTCGGCGAAATACCGCGCCCGGCGTTCTGGACGGGATTCCGGATCGTCCCGAACTGCATCGAGTTCTGGATGGACAAGCCGTTCCGCCTCCACGACCGCCTGGTATTCAAACGGTCCGACGCCGGACATCCCTGGTCCGCCCTGAAGCTCTACCCGTGAGACCCGGCGTACCGTCCGTCGCAGGATGACGGACGGTACGGTCCGCCAACGGCGACCGGCGACGTCGCCTTTGCCCCACCATCAGGGTATGAAGCAGGCAAACGCGGAATGAAACCGCCGTTGCCGGGCGCAACGGCCCTGTCTTCCCTCGCCCGAACGCCGGCGGCTGGGGTAGACCGCCCTACTCCAGCGCCATCAACCCCGGCAACCGCGCAAAGCAGATCGACTTGGCGGTCTCGATAAAGTCCTGCGCGAACGGCGCCTCGGCGTAGTCGCGCGTCATGGCGGCGTAGAGATCGCTCCACACGCCCTCGCGGCCGACGCGCTTGGCGATCACGTATTCGTAGTCGACGTAGTTCTTGATGCCCCAGCTCGGCAGCGCTGCGAGGCCCCGGCGGCTGGCCACCAACTGCAGCACGGCGATGGTCAGCTCGGTGGTGCGGCGCGTGAAGGGGATGCCGGCCGGCGCCAGCACCTGACGGATCAGATCGATGCGCTCCTCGGGCACGGGGTACGTGATGAGGGTCTGGTCGGTAAAGTCCTGCGCCTCCAGCCACTTCCTGTTGTGCAGCGGGTGGTCTGTCGGCAGCACGGCCAGGATCTCGAAGCGAAACAGCGGCGCGAACACCACGCCCCGGCGCATCTTGGCGTCGGAGCCGATGACGACATCGGCGCGGCCCTCCTTGAGCAACGCGAGCGGATCGGTATGAAAGCCGGACACGAGATCCATCTCCACCTCGGGCCAACGCTGGCGAAAGGCGTCCATCACAGGCATCAGCCAGTCGAAGCAGGTGTGGCACTCCAGCGCGATGCGCAGCGTGCCGGCCGCGCGGCCCTTGATGCGTTCCAAGTCGCGCTCGGCGGTCTGGATGTCGGCGACGACTTTCTGGGCGAGTTCGAGCAGGCGTTCGCCGGCCTCGCTCAGCTCCACGGTCTGGCCCTTGCGGCGCACGACAGCCAGCCCGTAGTGGGCTTCCAGCGCGCGCAACTGGTGCGACAGCGCCGATTGCGTCAGGTGCAGCCGCTCGGCCGCGCGCGAGACCGAGCCGCCGTCGGCCAGCGCGATCAGGGTCCGCAGATGACGGATTTCAAGCATGATGGCGCGATTCCCAAAGTATGAATTCAATTCAAATCTATCGAAAATAATATCATTTGATTCATGATCGGTCGTCGCCCATCATCGCAGGACTCGAAAACAGATCAGCGATCTCAGCGATATGACGACCATCCACACCCTCGGCTACCCGCGCATCGGCGCGCAACGCGAACTCAAATTCGCCCTGGAATCGTTCTGGAAAGGCGCCACGACCGAGGCGGACCTGCGCGCCACCGGCCGCGCGCTGCGCGAACGCCACTGGAACGCCCAGCGCGAGGCCGGGCTCGACCTCGTCACCGTCGGCGACTTCGCCTGGTACGACCAGGTGCTGCAGACCGCCGCGCTGCTGGGTGCCCTGCCCACGCGCTACGGCTTCGACCCGGCCCGACTGACGCTGGCGCAATCCTTCGTGCTGGCGCGGGGCAATACCGACCACGCCGCCATGGAAATGACCAAGTGGTTCGACACCAACTACCACTACCTCGTGCCCGAACTGACGCCGGACCTGCAGGACCGGCAGTGGGGCCCGGGCACCGAATGGCTGTTCGACGAGGTGCGCGAAGCGCAGGCCGCCGGGCACCGCGTGAAGGTGGTGCTGCTCGGCCCCGTCACCTTCCTGCACTTGGCCAAAGCGCGCGGCGGGCTGGCCGACAAGCTGTCGCTGCTGCCGCAACTGCTGCAGGCCTATGCCGCCGTGCTCCAGCGCTTGGCGACGCTGGGAGTGGAATGGGTGCAGATCGACGAACCCGCACTGGTGCTGGATCTGCCGAAGGCCTGGGCGGAGGCATTCGGCCCGGCCTACGCAACACTGGCGGCGGCCGACGGCCCCAGGCTGCTGCTCGCCACGTATTTCGAAGCCGCATCGCATCACGCGGCGCTGATCAAGTCGCTGCCGGTGGCCGGCGTGCACCTGGACCTGGTCCGCGCGCCGCAGCAGCTCGAAGCCTTCGCACCGTGGCCGGCCGACAAAATCCTGTCCGCCGGCGTGGTCGACGGCCGCAACATCTGGCGCACCAACCTGGAACACACCCTGGCGCGCATCGCGCCGCTGGCGCAAAGCCTGGGCGAGCGCCTGTGGCTGGCGCCGAGCTGCTCGCTGCTGCACGTTCCGGTAGACCTGGCCGCGGAAATCCGGCTGGACGATGAACTCAAAGGCTGGCTGGCCTTCGCGCGCCAGAAGCTGGACGAGCTCGCCCTCCTCAAGCGCGCCCTGGTCGAGGGCCGCGCCGCCGCCCAGGACGCCCTGGCCGACAACGCCGCCGCCATTGCCTCCCGTGCCGCCTCGCGCCGCGTGCACAACGAGCGCGTCAAGAAGCGCATCGCCGCCATCCGCGCGCAGGACGCCGAGCGCGCCGCGCCCTATCCGGCGCGCGCCGAGGCGCAGCAGGCCCGCCTGAACCTGCCGCTGCTGCCGACCACCACCATCGGCTCGTTTCCGCAGACGCCGGAGATCCGCCAGGCGCGCGCACAATACAAGCGCGGCGAACTGCAGGCGCTGGCCTACCTGGAGCGCATGCGCGCCGAGATTGCCGACGTGGTGCGCCGCCAGGAAGCCCTGGGCCTGGACATGCTCGTGCACGGCGAAGCCGAGCGCAACGACATGGTCGAGTACTTCGGCGAGCTGCTGTGGGGCTACGCCTTCACCGCCAACGGCTGGGTGCAGAGCTACGGCTCGCGCTGCGTGAAGCCGCCGGTCATCTACGGCGACGTGTACCGCCCCGAGCCGATGACGGTGGAGTGGTCCAAGTACGCGCAAAGCCTGACGTCCAAGCCGATGAAGGGCATGCTGACCGGGCCGGTGACGATGCTGCAGTGGTCCTTCGTGCGCGACGACCAGCCGCGCGAGCAGACCGCGCTGCAGATCGCCCTGGCGCTGCGCGACGAAGTGCGCGACCTGGAAGCCGCCGGCATCGCCGCCATCCAGATCGACGAGCCGGCCTTCCGGGAGGGCTTGCCGCTGCGCGCCGCCGATGTGCCCGGCTACCTGGAATGGGCCGCGCGCGCCTTCCGCGTGTCGGCCTCGGGCGTGCGCAACGACACACAGATCCACACGCACATGTGCTACTCGGAGTTCAACGACGTCCTGCCGGCGATCGCGTCGATGGATGCCGACGTGATCACCATCGAGACCTCGCGCTCGAACATGGAGCTGCTGGATGCCTTCGGCGAATTCGCCTATCCGAACGAGATCGGCCCGGGCGTCTACGACATCCACTCGCCGCGCGTGCCGCGCGTGGAAGAGATGGAAGCCCTGCTGGACAAGGCCGCACGGGTGGTGCCGGTGCAGCGCCTGTGGGTCAACCCGGACTGCGGCCTGAAAACGCGCGGCTGGCCGGAAGTCGAAGCCGCGCTGCAAGGCATGGTGGAAGCGACGCGGCGCCTGCGCGCCAGGCATGCCGGCACGGTGCACGCCGGCACCCGGGCCCCGCAGGCGGAAAGCACGATTGCCTGACCTTCCCGGCCAACAAAAAAACGCCAACCGGATCGCTCCGGTTGGCGCTTTTTTTTTGGCGATGAACGATCCGCCGATCAGTTCGTGCCGTACTTCGGCGAACGCGGACCGTACAGCAGGCCGCCCGGCTGGCCCGCCGACAGCAGCCGCGCGCTGGTCGCGCCTGCCACCGAGTAGCCCGAGTCGATCGCGCTGTTGACGACCTGCTTGACCGCTGCGGACACCAGCACGCCGATGATGCCGCCGGCGTTGATGTCGACGCTGTTGCCGCTGTCCTTGTTCGACGCGCTGGCATGGCCCGTCCACAGCGTCTGGCCGCTCTTGAGGTCCACCAGCTTGGCGTCGGCCGCCACGACGGTGACGCTGTCGATCAGCATGTACTTGGTGCCGTACTGCGTGATGGTGACGTACAGCGCGGCATCAGCACCGAAGATGTCCTTCAGCTTGGCCACCGGCACGCCATGGATGTCGGCGGCGGTCGTCAGGCCGTTCTGCCGGAAGGTCTCGTCGACCAGCGCGACCGGCAGCACGTAGTAGCCTGCTTCGGCCAGCGGCGTCGTCACCTGCGACAGCATGCCGTAGGTCGCCTTCACGTCCGGCGACTCGTTGAGCGGCGGCAGCACCACGATCGAGCGCGGCTTGCTGGCCTTGAAGGCTGCGTAGTCGACGTGCTTGGTCCGCACCGCGCAGCCTGCCATCAGGGCAACCACGCCGACGGCGGCAAACAGTTTCAGGAAGCGCTTGGCCATCAGTTGGTCCCCTTCTTCGCGTTCTTCATCAGGAAGTCGATGTACGCGCCCGACTCCGGAAACAAGGCTTTCTCGGTCTGGAATTCCTGGACCATCTGGTCATCCTTGCCCAGGCTCGAGTACAGCATGCCCAGATGGGCGTGGTAGCCCGGCGGCACGGCGCCGTTGGCGGACTTGATCTTCTCCAGGCCGCGCTCGAGTTCCGCGACCTGCGCTTCCTTCGACTCGCCCTTGAAGTACTGGTACACCTGCGGCTGATAGCCTTCCCACTGGTACAGCGTCTTCGGACCGGCACACCCGGCCAGCAGCGCACTCCCGACGGCCACACCGACCGCCACGCGCGACAGCGCGAACAACTTGCTCATGACTGCGATTACCCCTTGTTGAACTTCCCGTTGTTATGGATTGCTTTATTGCGCGCCCGGCTTCCACGCGCCGCTTTCGATCGCGTTGACCAGGCTGGTCACTGCCTCGCGCATGGCCAGGTCCAGCACCTTGCCGTTGAGCGTCGAGTCATAGCTGGCGGTGCCGCCGAAGCCGATGACTTCGCGGTTCGACAGCTTGTATTCCCCCGCGCCGCCGGCCGAATACACCACTTCCGAGGTGGCGATGTTGACGACGTTCAGGTTGACCTTGGCGTAGGCGATCTGCTCTTTGCCGCGGCCGAGGATGCCGAACAACTGCTGGTCGCCCACTTCCTTGCGGCCGAACTCGGTCACATCGCCGGTGATCACGTAGTCAGCGCCCTTGAGCTTCTGCGCGGTGTTCTTGAGGGTGGCTTCCCGCTTGATCTCGTCCAGGTTGTCGCGGTCGAGCACGTTGAAGCGGTTGGTCTGCTGCAGGTGGGTGATCAGGATGGTCTTGGCCTGGCCGCCGAGACGGTCGACGCCGTCCGAGAACACGCCGCGCATGTAGGCCGAGCGGTTGTCGAACTTGCCCACCGCGATCGGCGCGCGCACGCCGGCGTAGGGACGGCTCGCGCTTTCCACTTTCTGCACCGGCAGCGCCTGCGACGTTTCGGTCGCGCAGCCGCCGAGCATGCCCAGCGCAACCACGGCCGCACCGGCAAACATCACTTTCGAGACTTGTTTCACTCGACTTCTCCCGTAAAAAACGACTGAAATAAACTCATTAATTTTTGAGATTTAGGCGTGGACGTAGCTCGCGCCCATGACGTCGGCACGGCCCGGGCCGTGCGTGGCAGACAAACGAAAATCGGAAGGACCGGCGTGCGCCGTCCGGCAACGGACGGCGGATGATGGTGTGCCGGCCCATGCCGGACACGGCGACGAGGATGCCCGCGCCCCGGACCACGCCGGAGGCGGAACGCGCCCTTCCCTTTGATTCACCCCTGACTACCTGTTTTATTTTTGACGTCATCCAATTCGCCGGATGGCGAACCCGCGAATTGTATCGTTAAGCTCTGATTTTCAGGTAATAGAAAGTGATTTCAACATACCCCCCAGGTCTTCGCGTTGACGTTGGAACAGGCTGCTGATGGGCCTGCCGATCGATCGACGTCGCCGCTGCCACGGCGCTGGCCAGCACCGGTCGCCTGGCTTCGCTCAACTTGAGCGATTGCAAGCTCGATGACGCAGCCGCGAGTGCGCTGGCGGAAAGCCTCACGCTGACCTCGCTCGACGTCAGCATGAACCGGCTATCCGGCCGATCGGCCCGGGCATTGGCGGACAATTCCACGCTGACTTCGCTCAACATCAGCCATAGCCATATCGGCCCCGATGGCGCGCAGGTACTGGCCGAAAGCACCTCGCGGACCTTCCTCGATGCGCGCGCGAACGGCATCGTCGAAGCGGGCGCGCGGGCACTGGAGAACAACACCAGGATGCAGGGCACGCCGCAGAACCCGCACTGCCTGGCGCAGAACGTTCCGGAGTAATGCCGCGGAACGGTCTCGCATCGCCGAGTCCTGAGCAATGGCGGCTCATCGAGTGGCCGCCCGAGGAAAACGAGCCGAGCAAGTACTACCTATCGACGCCGCCCGACGATACGCCGATCGACTTGCTGGTCCGCATCGCCCATCAGCGCTGGCGCATCGAGCGCGACTATCAGGACTTGAAGCAAGACTTCGGCTTGGGGCACTACGAAGGACGCGGATGGCGAGGATTCCACCATCACGCCAGCTTAAGCATCGCCGCCTATGGCTTCTTGATGACCGAACGCCTCATTGCTGAACAGTCCGACAGCAATAAAAAAACTTCGTCATACAGGTGCCTGCCGTTCCCTCGGATGACCTCCCGCGCGGCAGTCCTGCGCGCGCAGCGTCACGTTCCCACCTCGATCACAAGCCTGCGTCATAGTTTGAGCTACCACCTGCTCGCCCGCATGGGGCGGCTCCCTTGCTGCGGGCGTGCCAGCGAGGTGCTACGTTTGTGACACAGCAGGATTAGCTCAGCTGGCCTCCGGAGGCTCGACGTACATTATTCGCCGTGTTCTAAAGCGAACGCTTTAGAGACGTTCAAGACAATACGGAAGACCTGACGCTGAGATACGCTCCACGCGAGCATATTTTCGACTGACGTTGCGTAGCTGGTGGCCTCAGGTCATGCCCGAACTCGGAGTGATCGCGCCTACCTCACTTTGACGACGACTTTACCCTTGGCCCGCCCCTTCTCGACATAGGCCAGGGCCTCGTTGGTCTCGTCGAAGGAAAAGACCCGATCCACTACCGGGCGTATCGCGCCAGCATCGATGAGCGAGGTGATCTCGCGCAACTGGCGTCCGCTGGCCTTCATGAAGAGGAACGAGTACCGCAGGTCACGACGCGCCGCCCGCTTCCGGACGCCTGAACTCAGAAGACGAACGACCAGGTTCACGAACCACGGCGCGTCAATTGTTCTTGCGAAAGTGGGATCGGGAGGGCCGGAGATCGAGATGAGTGTTCCGCCGGGCTTTAGGATGCGCAGAGATTTTTCCAGCGCCGTTGCGTCTTGACTGTGCAGGACCACATCGTAGTCCTGAAGAATTTTCTCGAAATCGTCATTCTTGTAATCGATGACGAGGTCTGCCCCGAGGCCTCTCACCAAGTCGCCGTTGGCGCCGCTGGTAGTGGTGGCTACCGTGGCGCCCACATGCTTGGCCAACTGGATCGCAAATGTTCCTACGCCGCCCGAACCAGCTTGGATGAAGACCTTATGCCCTTTCTTCAGCTCCGCTTTTTCGATCAGCGCTTGCCATGCTGTCAGGCCCACCAGGGGAATCGAGGCGGCTTCTTCCATACTCAGCGCCTTGGGCTTGATCGCCAAGGACGCTTCCTTGACCGCGATGAACTCGGCGAAGGTGCCGATGCGGAAATCATCTGCCCGGGCATAGACTTCGTCACCCGGCTTGAACTGCCGCACGCGAGGCCCGACCTCAATCACGACACCGGCCACGTCGTGGCCCAGGACGAGGGGCAAGCGATAGGGGAGGATGAGCTTGAACTCTCCGTCCCTGATCTTGGAATCCAGCAGATTCACACCGGCCGCGTGGACCTGCACCAGGACCTCGTCCTCACCCAACTCCGGGCTCGGCACCTCTGCGAAACGCAACGCGCGCTTTTTTCCGTATCGATCGAGCAGAAATGCTTTCATGGTCATCCTCATTCCTGGCGCTCCCAGGATTGCGAGCGGCCCAGCATTGGAGCGCCGATATAACCGCGCACGCTGAGCTGCTTGCCATCGTCGGTCAGACGGACCTTGCTGCGATAGACCTTTCCGTTGTCGGGATCGAGAATTTGACCGCCGACATACTCTTCACCCTCCTTCGTTAGGCCACTCAGGATGACCAGTCCGACGACCGGCGCATTCTTGTTGGCGCCCTCGCATTTGTCGCACTTCGGGTTCGGGTCTTCGGTCGGGGTGAGAAACACGTTCTCTATCTTGCCCTGGAGAGTTCCATTCGATTCGGTGATGCGGATCAGCGCGCGCGGCTTGCCGCTGACGTCGTCAACGCTCTTCCACAGGCCGGCAGGCGAGGCATCGCCTGCCCGGACCGACGTTGCCACGAGCGCTGCGGCCATGATCAGACCGACGGCGGTCGCTTGTTTCAAACGAAGTATTGCCATGGCTTCAACGGTTGAAGTTGCTTGGCCGGCTGACGACCGCTTGGCGATGAATGATGACATGCATATTCCTTTCTTACTGAATGGACTGCTGGGTATGTGCGACAAGCAAGAACGCCATCGCGAGCGCGATCTCGATTGCAACGGCGACCAAGATGCCGGCCTTGGCATGGCCAGTAGCGAACTCGAAAACCCCAAGAACTGCGAGCACCAGGCAGGCGACAACAGCGCCCCTGAGCAAGGCCGAGCGGGCTGGCGATGGCGCCGCATTCCTTGCACCGAGGAGCATGACGCCGGTCCCGGCGTACAGTGCCGCCCCGCGACGACCGACCAAGCCGGCTTGGCTTGAAAGCTCAATGCCCCAGCTGGACAGCAGCAAACCAGGCGCAAGCATCCAGGTGAGCGCTAAGGCGAAGAAAACGAGTGCGTACAGGATCGCCACATTGCGGAAGCGGATGTTCATCGTGGTAAATGAGCCGGGGCTGATGCACAGTAGTATCCGGGGAGCAGACTCCGGCGGAGGTGTCGCGACATGCTCACGCGCTGACGTCAACAACGGTGCGGCCCTGGACTTGTTCTTCGAACAATCGCTCGATGACTGCGGGCACCCCGGCAAGACCAACCACATGCGTCGTTCGCGCGGGCTTGCCCAGATCCAGCTCTCGTGCAAGTCGTGACCAAGCGGTGATGGCCAACGCGTCTTTGTAATTCACGCTGGAATAGTCGACGGCGACCACAACGTCTCCGGGCATGAGATCTTGTTCGCTCAGTGAGACCACGCTGGTTGAAATCTTGTCACCTGCCTTGCTTGCGAGCAGTGCTTGGAATGTCATCGTCTTCTTTCAAACCGAGATTTGCGAGGAACAGCGAGCGACGCGGCTAACTGCCTAGGCTTCGAGCCGCAGATCTTTTCTGACCCCCGCATCCAGCACGCTGGCGGGCGCAAACCTGCGCAGCAGGCGCATGCGGCTGGCGAGGCCGGGGGCGTAGTGAATCTTTGGATGAGTCGCCATGGCCGCCTTCAGCACGACCTCGGCCACCACTTCAGGCCCGTCCGCGCCGACGAGAACTTCCTTCACCCGTCTCTCCACGCTCGCGCGAATCTCGCGATACACATCGAGGGGGGCGTCAGGTTTCATCAGGTTCGCATCGAAGGGCGTATTGATGTAAGCAGGCTCGACCACCGAGACGCGGATCCCCATCGTGCGCAGCTCATGGTCGAGCGATTCCGAATAGCCCGCGACCGCGTGCTTGGTGGCGGAATACAGCGCCATGTAGGGCATCGGCAGGAAACCGAGCACAGAGCCAATGTTGATGATGCGCCCGTCCCTTTGGCGGCGCATATGTGGCACGACAGCCCGGGTCATCCGTACTATCCCAAAGAAGTTCGTATCGAAGATCGACTGAGCCTGCTCGATCGAACTCTCTTCCGCACCCGCTGGAGCGACCCCGAAGCCGGCGTTGTTGACGAGTAGATCAATACGGCTTTCGAGTTCCATCACCTTTTGGACAGCCGCATCGACGGATTCGTCCGCGGTTACGTCGAGGGGCAGCATCTCGAACGAGCGCTGACTGGCGGGATCTACACGCCTACTGGTTCCGTACACCTTGTAGCCGGCCCTCGCAAGCCGCTCCGCGGTGGCTTGGCCGATGCCGGAGGAGGCCCCCGTAACGAGGGCAATTTTGCCGCGCATGTTCATGAAATTTCTCCGTCAGTGGGTGGGATTCTGGAGCTCGCCGGCGCGCACAGTGCGGAGCAATTCCACATGACACCAAAGAAGGGCATCATGATAATTTAGCATGATACCCATCATATAAATTGGCGAGCGACAAGGTTGCATTGATCAGGGGGCTTAGGTGCGGGTGGGAACCAGGTGCTTCAACGCAGCCTCGCGCAGCCGGTCCGCTAGAGCTGGCTCATCGACTGCGCGAGCCAGCAGCAAAGCGCCAACCATGGTGGCGATGGTCACGAGTGCTTGTTCATGAGCATCAGGCTGTCCCCAGCCAGGCGACTGGCGGGCGACCAGATCAACCATCGCCTTGATGTGGCGGGTCACGGCTCGACGCACTTCGGGCCCCTGTCGCAGCGTTTCTGAGCCCAGCGCGGCCAAAGGACACCCCCTCTCCACTTGCTCAAGGTGCTCCCTTGAGAGATAGGCGCAAAGCATCGCCTCCAAGGCTTTCTCGGGTGGGACACCGGCGACAACGTCTGCCGCTACCGCAGCAGACTCGGCGCATGCCCGATCCGCGGCTTGTGCCAGCATGGCTTCGCGCGAGGGGAAATGTGCATAGAAAGCTCCATGCGTCAGACCGGCCTCCTTCATGATGTCAGCGACACCAGTGCCGTCATAACCACTCCGCCGGATAGCCCGGGCTGCCGCGACCACAATGCGTTCGTGCGACGCTTCCTTTGCAGCGTTTCTGGTGTTGGTTTTCATATTTCGCATGATTATCATCATATCAAATTTTCGTTGTGTGCGTACTGCGATTTTCCCGGTGACGAACAACTGCCACACCCTTGTCTCGCGTGTCTTGGCTGGATTGCCCCAAGTCCCTGCGTACCCAGCGATCAAGTGTGGGGGCGTCTGAATTGGAGATGCAACTCCAGCGGGCCAGCTCGGCCACGTCGGTGCTGTTGGCACATGCGACCCTGACGGTGCTGCGCGCTGGGCAAAAAAACACAGGTTGGCTCGATCGCATTGAGCCAGCAGGAGATTCGACGCCCGCTGCGCCTACTGGCGCTTGGCGGGCACGACAGTCCATCGCCCACGTGCCGGCATGATCGAGATGGCGGCGTGCGCACCGGTGGCACGCTCAGCAGTGTCACTACCTTGCTCGGGGATGTGCGCCGCCCCCGTTACTATCTTCGTGCCCCAATAATCGGGGCTTTGGCCAGCCAGGGCCGGCATGATTCCCGCCCCCAGTCGCCCATGATCCGGGGGGTGTTGTCACCGGCCTGGTGGGTGGCTGGTGATCGCTGATAGGGGCTTGGCCAGGACTTCCTTAGGCCGTCCGTAACGTGGATGCCGAGACTTGCCACCGATGTTGCCGGCCAATGTGTTTCATTGCGTCTCACCTTCATGCAAGAACCGCTTCAGCACAATTCCATTGATGTCTTTGTCGGCGTCGATGTCGGCAAGGGCCAGCATCACGCCGTCGCGCTCGATCGCAGCGGCAAGCGCCTGTACAACAAGGCGCTGCCCAACGACGAAGCCAAACTACGTGCCCTGATCAACGAACTCAAGGCGCACGGCCAGCTTCTGTTCGTCGTCGACCAACCCGCCACCATCGGTGCGCTACCGGTGGCCGTCGCTCGCGACGAGGGTGTCTTGGTCGCCTATCTGCCAGGGCTGGCCATGCGCCGCATCGCAGATCTACACGCCGGTGAAGCCAAGACCGACGCTCGCGACGCGGCAATCATTGCCGAAGCCGCCCGCTCCATGCCCCACACCTTGCGCTCGCTGCGGCTGGCCGATGAGCCGCTGGCCGAGCTCACCATGCTGTGTGGCTTCGACGACGATCTGGCCGCCCAAGTCACTCAAACCAGCAACCGCATTCGCAGCCTGCTCACCCAGATTCATCCCGCCCTCGAACGAGTGCTGGGGCCGCGCCTGGATCATCCTGCCGTGCTCGATCTGCTTGAGCGCTACCCGTCACCCGCCGCACTTGCCGCGACCAGTGAGAAGACCCTTGCCAACCGACTGACCAAACTCGCTCCGCGCATGGGCAAGCGCCTGGCCGCCGAGATTGTTCAAGCGCTTGGCGAACAGACCGTCGTTGTGCCCGGCACCCAGGCCGCGACTGTCGTCATGCCACGCCTTGCCAAGCAGCTCGCAGCCTTGCTGCAGCAGCGCGACGAGGTCGCCAGTGAAGCCGAACGCCTCGTGCATGCGCACCCTCTTTACCCGGTCCTGACCAGCATGCCCGGAGTCGGCGTCAGGACCGCCGCCAGACTCCTGACCGAAGTCGCGCACAAGGCCTTCGCTTCGGCCGCACACCTGGCCGCCTACGCCGGCCTCGCGCCGGTCACCCGGCGCTCAGGCTCGTCGATCCGCGGCGAACACCCCTCCAGGCGCGGCAACAAGGTGCTCAAACGAACCTTGTTTCTCTCCGCGTTCGCTGCCTTGCGAGACCCGATCTCACGCGCCTACTACACGCGCAAGATCCAGCAAGGCAAGCGTCACAACCAAGCCCTCATCGCGCTGGCTAGGCGTCGTTGCGACGTCCTGTTCGCCATGCTGCGCGACGGGACCTTTTACCAACCCAAAACCGTCCCTAACGCTTGACGAAACACATAGGGGCACCCCCCGCCCGCAAAGCACGTACCGTTCCCGCTGACAGCCAAGCATGTCGGCGAGTGCGCTTTCCAGGCGGTTAATTGCATATTGAAGGCCGATGACCGCCTATGATGCGGGGCGTTTCTTTACGGGTGACTGCTCATGGTGTCTGCGTCAGCGGAAGTGTCGTCGGTATCGGTGGGATGGATCGGCGCGGGGCGCCTCGCGCGGGCGCTGGCGGGGCGCGCATCGCAGGCGGGCGTGCGCTGCGCCGGCGTCGCGAGCCGTACGCCGGCGCATGCGGCGTCGCTCGCGCAGGCGCTGGCCGCGCAGCCACTCGACGTGCAAGGCGTGGCGGACGCGGCGGACTGGGTCTTCATCACCGTGCCGGACGACGCCATCGCCGACGTGGCCGCGACCGTGCGGTGGCGGCCCGGCCAGTTGGTTATCCATTGCAGTGGCGCCAGCGAGCGCGACCTGCTCGACCCGGTGCGACAGGCGGGCGCGGCCACCGCCAGCTTCCATCCCCTCTTCCTGTTCGCGGGTTTGCCGGACGATGCGCAGCGACTGGGCGGCGCCTCCATCGCCATCGACGCCGATGCGCCGCACGACGCGGCCCTCGCCGACCTGGCACGGCGACTCGGCTGCACACCGCTGAAGGTGCGGCCCGGCCAGCGCGCGCTGTATCACGCCGGCGCCAACTACGCCGCCAGCTTCCTGCTGTGCGCCTTGCACGAGGCCGCCACGCTGTGGCAGGCGGCCGGCATCGGCCGCGAGGAGGCGGTGGCCGCCATGTGGCCGCTGGTCGACGGCACGCTCGCCGCGGCCAGGTCCAAGGGACTGGCCGGCGCGCTGGCCGGGCCGGTCTCCCGTGGCGACGGCGGTATCATCGACCGGCATCTGCGCGCGCTCGACGCGCTGGGCGCCGACCATGTCGCGCTGTATGCGGCCCTGACGCGCCGGGCGCTGGCCCTGGCGGCCGAGCGCGGCCATCCGCCCGAGGACATCCTGGCAACCCTGGCGGCCCGCCTGCCCGAGGCGCAATAACAAATAACAATACCGGCGATATTGCGATTGCGCAGGCGCTGCGCCCTGGCGGCGCACGCGCTAACATCGGCGGCGCCTCCACGTCCGCCTTCGCCATGTCACGCCAGCCACAACCCGCCGCCCCGCTCCACGACGCCGCCGACCACCGCTCGACCGGTGCGCTGGTCATGCTGGTGGCGGGGCTCGTGCTGGTGGGGGTGAACCTGCGGCCGGCGCTCTCCAGCCTGTCGCCGGTGCTCAAGCAGGTGGCGGCGGGCACGGGCCTGTCGGGCGCGACCGCCGGCCTGCTGACCACGCTGCCCGTGGTGTGCCTGGGCGTGTTCGCGCCGGCGGCCGCCGTGCTGGCCCGGCGCTTCGGCGCCGAACGCGCGGTGGGCGGACTGCTGATCGCGCTGGCGGCCGGCATCGCGTTGCGCAGCGCGGGCGGCATCGTGCCGCTGTTCGCGGGCACGCTGGCGGCCGGCGCCTGCATCGGCGTGACGGGCATCCTGCTTCCGGGCATCGTCAAGCGCGACTTCGGCCGCCAGGCCGACCTGATGACCGGCGTCTACACTATGGCGCTATGCCTGGGCGCCGCCGTGGCGGCCGGCGCCAGTGCGCCGCTGTCGGCGCTGCTGGGCGGCTGGCAGCCCGCGCTGGCGTTCTGGGCGCTGCCCGCCCTGCTCGCCTTCGCCGGCTGGTGGCCGCACATGCGCCATCCGCACCCCGGTGGCGCGGCCGCGCGCATCGAGCGCGTCGCCCTGTGGAGACGGCCGATCGCGTGGCAGGTGACGCTGTACATGGGGCTGCAATCGTCGCTGGCGTATTGCGTGTTCGGCTGGATGCCGGTGATCCTGCAGGATCGCGGCCTGTCGGCGGTGCAATCGGGGATGGTGGTGGCCGTGTCCGTCCTGGTCCAGCTGATCACGGCGCTGGGCGGCCCGTTCATCGCCCGGCTCGGCCGCGATCAGCGGCCCACCGTGCTGCTGATGATGCTGATGACGTGGGCCGGGCTGATGGGCTGCCTGTATGCGCCGGTTTCCACGCTGTGGTGGTGGGCGGTGCTGCTGGGGCTGGGCCAGGGCGGCAATTTCAGCGTGGCGCTGTCGCTGATCGTGCTGCGCTCGGCCGATGTGCGGGTAGCGGCCAGCCTGTCGGCGATGACGCAGGGCGGCGGCTACACCCTGGCGGCGGCCGGGCCCTACCTCATGGGCGTGCTGCACGACCTGACCGGCGGCTGGGCGGTGATGGGCTGGCTGTTCAGTGCGATCGCGCTGGGCGCGGTGGCTTCGGGCGCACTGGCCGGCCGCGACCGGACGCTGCGCGCCGGCGCCTGAGCGCCGCGCCTACTTCGGCCCGGTCTTGGCCTTGCCGGCCCGGAAACAGCCGGCTTCGTGATCGTCCACCATGCCCGTGGCCTGCATGAAGGCGTAGCAGATGGTCGGGCCGACGAACTTGAAGCCGCGCGCGGCCAGCGCCTTGCTCATCGCCTTGGAGGCCTCGGTCGAGGCCGGCGCGTCGCGGTAGCTGTTCCAGCGGTTGACGATCGGCCCGCCGCCGACGAAGGCCCACAGGAAGCCGTCCAGCGAGCCGGCCTCGTCCTGCACCTCCAGCACCTTGCGCGCGTTGACGACGGCCGCCTCCAGCTTGCCGCGGTTGCGCACGATGCCCGGATCGGCCAGCAGTTTTTCGATGCGCGCCGGCGTAAAGCGCGCCACGCGGGCCGGGTCGAAGCCGTCGAACACCTCCTGGTAGCGGGCCCGCTTGCGCAGGATGGTCTGCCACGACAGTCCCGCCTGCGCGCCTTCCAGCACCAGCATCTCGTACAGGTGGCGGTCGTCGTGCGAAGGCGTGCCCCACTCGGTGTCGTGGTAGCCGATCATCAGCGGGTCTTCGCCGACCCAGCAGCAGCGGGACATGGGCGCCTCCTGTCTCCTAGATCCAGCCCGACCGGCGCAGCTTGCGATACAGCCACACGCACCCCGCCGCGGTGCAGGCCAGCACGATGGGATATCCCGCCGGATGCTGCAGCTCGGGCATGCCCTTGAAGTTCATGCCGTAGTTGCTGAACACCACGGTCGGGATCGCCAGGATAGCGCCCCACCCGGCCAGCCGCTTGACGATGTCGTTCTGTGTGACCGACACCAGCGCCACGTTCACCGAGATCGCCGTGGTCAGCATCTCGCGGATCACGTCCAGCGCGCCGACCAGCCGGTGGGCATGATCGGCCACATCGCGGAAATAGGCGCGCAGCTCCCTGGGGACGACGTCCTCGTGCAGGCGGACCAGTTGGCCGGCGATGTCCTCCACCGGCAGCGCGGCGTTGCGCAGGCGCAGCAGCTGGCGCTTGAGCGTGTACAGCCGCTCGATGGCGGTGCGGTCGAACGCGTCGCCGAAGAGCTGGCCCTCGATGGCGTCGAACGTCTCCTGCAGGCTTTCGAGCACCGGCTGGTAGTGGTCGACCACGAAATCCATCACCGCGTACAGCGCGAACGGCGCGCCCTTGGCCAGCAGGTGCGGCGTGTGCTCGCAGCGCTCGCGCACCGGCGAGTACGACGCCGACGGCCCATGCCGCACCGAGACCAGGAAATCGCGCCCGACGAACAGGTGCGTTTCGCCGAAGACGACTTCGCCCTGCTCCATCTGCGCCGTGTTCAGCACGATAAAGAGCGTGTCGCCGTAGGTCTCCAGCTTGGGGCGCTGGTGGGCCTTGCGGGCATCCTCGATGGCGAGGTCGTGCAACTGGAACTCCTCCTGCAGGCGGGCCAGCATGGCGTCGTCCGGCTCGTGCAGGCCCAGCCAGACGAAGGTGCCCGGCGAATGCAGCACGTCGCTGATGGCCTCGACCGAGAGATCGCGTTCGCGGCGGCCGTTGCGGTACAGCGCGCTGTTGATCACCATGGGCATGCGTGCGTCTCCGGCGATGTCAGCGCGTTTCGGCCTGCCCGGCGATGGGCGTGCCGAGCTGGACCGGCGCATCGGCAAGGCGGGTTTCGATCGACGCCAGCGCCTCGGACAGGGCGTGCACCAGGTCGTCGGGCAGGCCATCGAGCGTGGCGTTGAGGAAGGCGACACGGCGCGGCATGCACTCGAGCACCACGGCCAGCCCGGCGTCGGACAGGGAGACGTTGGTCAGGCGGTTGTCGCGGGCGTCGGTGGCGCGCTCGATCCAGCCGAGCTGTTCGAGCACCTTGAGCTGGCGCGTGAGCGCCCCCGGGTCCATCTGCAGGCGCTCGGCCAGTTGCTTCTGCGCGAGGCCGCCGCCCTCGTGGTCGTGCAGCGCGAACAGGATGCGCCAGCGCGGCATCGGCTGGCCGACGTACGCCTCGAAAGCGGCCAGGAATGCACGATAGGTGCGGCCGAACTGGTGCATGACGGCAAAGCGTTCGCGTTCAGAAGTCATTGGCAGGCTTGGAAGAGCAAAAATCCGTGCATGCTAACCGTGATTGGCGGCAATGGCGCCGTGTTGAGAATCTCTGAGAAAGTCGTTCCACAGGTGACTCCGGCACTTGGCACCGCCCGGTCCGGCTCTGTCATGGGCCTCCGGCCCGCGGTGCCGACCGACGGCGACGGCCAGGCCGCTCAGTCCGCGGCCTGCACGGGCTCCACATGATGCAGCGTGACCGGCGGAACGCGCCGCACGCGCCACAGGCCGACCACCGCCACCACGGTCGCCACGATCAGCCCCAGGTGGATGGCGCTCACCAGCGCATGGCGCGCCGCCTCGAGCAGCGCGGCCCCGTCGTGGCCGGCGGACCGCATCTGCGCAAGCAAAGCGGTCTGCGCGTCATGGTCGATCAGCATTTCCGGATCGGCAAGCCGGTGCAGCCATTGCGTGGCGCCGTCCGCGCGCAGCGCATCGCCCACGCCGCCCGCATAGCGCTCGCTGACCAGCGTGCCGACCAGCGCCGTGCCGACCATGCCGCCGACCATCCGCAGCGATTGCAGCAGCGCGGTGGCAATGCCCAGGTGCGCCCGCCCCGCCGACTGCTGGGCGAACACCGTCAGGTTGGGCAGCACGAAGCCGAGCCCCAGGCCCGCCAGCAGCATCAGCAGGAGCAGCGCCAACTGAGGCGTGGCGCGCGACGACACCGCCATGCCCGCCAGCGCCAGCACCAGCAGCGCAAACCCCGCATAGAGCATCACATTGGGCCGGGGGATGCGGGTGACGATGCGCCCATTGATGATGCTGCCCAGCGTGATGCACACCACCAGCGGCGTGATGACCAGCCCCGCCTGCTGCGGCGACATGCCGAAACCGCCCTGGAACAGCAGCGGCGCATAGAACAGCAGCACGAACATCGAGAACCCGGACAGCGTCGCCAGCACGAACAGCGTCGCCAGCGCGGGGTTGCGCACCATGTCGAACGGCAGCAGCGGCTGCTCGGCGCGCTGCTCCCACCACCACAGGCCGACAAAGGCCGCCGCCGACAGCACCAGCCACCCCAGCATCGGCAGCGACAGGCCATGGCGCGGCAGCCATTCGACAAAGAACTGCAGCGCGCCCAGCGCCACCGTGATCAGCAGCGCACCCTGCCAGTCCGGCCGGATGCGGCCGGCATGCAGGTTCTGGCGCAGATGCGGCAGGAAGTGCCACGCAAACCACAGCCCCAGCACGCCGAACGGCACGTTCACGTAGAACACCGACCGCCAGCCCAGCGCCTGCGTCATCCAGCCGCCCAGCGTCGGGCCGATGGCGTTGGCGATGCCGAACGCGGCACTCAGCAGGACCTGCCAGCGCAGGCGCACCCGCGCATCGGGAAACAGGTCGGCAATGCAGGCGTAGGCCGTGCCGACCAGCATGCCGCCGCCGACGCCCTGCAGCGCCCGCGACCACACCAGGAACGCCATGCTGCCCGCCATGCCGCACATCACCGAGGCCAGCGTGAAAACGACGATGGACGCCACCACGAACGGCTTGCGGCCGTAGAAATCCCCCAGCCGGCCGAAGATCGGCACCGTCACCACCGAGGTCAACAAGTAGGACGTCGCCACCCACGCGTAGAGGTCGAACCCCTTGAGTTCCGCCACCACCGTCGGCAGCGCGGTGCCGACCACGGTCTGGTCCAGTGCCACCAGCACGACGACGAAGCAGATGCCGAGCATGGCCAGCAACGACTCCCTGAACGGCAAGACCTGGGTGTGGGAATGCGGGAGCGCGGAGTGGACGGCCATGGCAGCTGATTCGAGACCCATCAATTGTTGATAAGTCAATCGGCAGTGTAGCGGAAGTGTGCCGTGCCTGCTGGCCAGTGATCAGTAAAAATAAAGTCTGTCGAGGAGCATTACTGAGAGCCCGTTTGAAAATTCCCCGCGACTGTGATGTAAAGGGTGGATGTGGAAAAAAGACCATAGAGAACGCGAGGCAAAGCTGGCTCGCAAGAGCAAGCGTTACCCGAGCGACATGACGGACGTCGAATGGGCCGCAGTGCAGCCGCTGCTGCCACGCGAGGCCGTGCGAGGCCGGCGCCGGGAGTGCGACTTGCGGGAGGTGATCAACGCGCTGCGCTACCTGGTGCGAGCGGGCTGCGGCTGGCGCATGCTGCCCCACGACTTCCCGCCGTGGCAGACCGTGTATTGGTGGTTTCGCCGGCTCATGCACCGATTTCTGTTCCGCACGCTGCACGACGTGGTGCTGATGCTGGACCGGGAGTTGGCTGGGCGGCAGCCGTGCCCGAGTGGGGGCGTCATCGATAGCCAGACAGTCAAAGCGCCCTCGGCGGACAAGCGTGGCTACGATGCGGCCAAGAAAATCGTCGGGCGCAAACGGCATATCGCGGTGGACACGGATGGACGGCTGCTGATGGTGAACCTGACGCCGGCGGACATTGCCGACAGCACGGGGGCACTGGTGGTGCTGGATGCAGTGAAGAAGCGCTGGCCGGGCGTGAAACACCTGTTTGCAGACGGCGCGTACGACCGCACCGCGCTGATGGACAAGGCCGCGACCCTCGACTTCGTGGTTGAAGTGGTGCGCCGGCACGAGCAGCAAACGGGCTTTGCCGTTCTGCCACGCCGCTGGGTGGTCGAGCGCACCTTTGGGTGGATGATTCGCTGGCGCCGACTCGTGCGCGACTACGAGCAGCGCGCGGACGTATCGGAAGCCATGATTCATATCGCCATGAGTAGCTTGTTACTGCGCAGAATCGCTCATCCTTGAATTTCCAAACGGGCTCTGAGCACTTTGTGCAGACTTGCTCGAAGCGTGTCGAGGCGTACCAGTGAAGAGGATGCCGTGTCGGCCAGTTTTTCACGCAGGCAGATAGCTCGCCCCCTTGCTCTCCAGTAGCGCGACATCTAGCTCTGGCGTTAATGGGATGGACGCCCTTGTACGGCCTGCTCGCGGCACACTCAGGACAGCGTTTCATCGTCGGACCAGGGTAACTCTGGTCCGGTTTGGGTGGGAATTACCAAATAAAGTCTGTCGGAGCGCCCCGGGCGACTGTACGTCCGCAGTTGTGTCATCTGATGCTCGATGAGCAAGCGGCATCTTTCGGCCTGGCGTAACGACGCAGCGCAGTCAATTTTGTGACGCGGCGCAGCACGTCAAGAAACGGAATCAATTTAAGTCTGGTTTAATCATCATTGAATTTGCTGTTGAATTGGGCTTACCTACAATCCCCTCACAGCGGTCAATGGGGGGCCGTCAATGGTCGCACCAACCTCCGGCGTGCAAGGTTCTTGCCGATGGTGCCAACGTCCCCAGGACGTAGTCGTCATGGCTGACTCCCGTGCACCCAACCTTGCTGAGCCGCTCCCGAATCACGGGCTGATCGGGCAAGCGCCACGCTTCCGGCTCGCCGTGAACTTGATCCGCCAGTACGCGGCATGGGATGCCCCAGTGCTGATCGAGGGTGAGACGGGCACGGGCAAGGAGTTGGCGGCACGCGGCATCCACTATTGCGGTGGCCGCCGGGCGCATCGCTTTATCCCCGTCAACTGCGGCGCCATTCCGGAAAATCTGATCGAGAACGAACTGTTCGGCCACGTCCGGGGCGCCTTCACCGATGCAAGTGTCACGGGGCCTGGTCTGGTTCGCCTGGCGCACCAGGGAACGCTCTTCCTCGATGAGGTTGATGCCTTGCCACCTCGCGGACAGGTAGCGTTACTGCGGTTTCTGCAGGATGGCTGCTATCGCCCATTGGGGGCGCGACAGGAAGAAACCGCAGATGTGCGCATCGTTGTCGCGTCAAATCGCAAACTCCAAGGGTTGGTGGAGGAACGTTGCTTTCGTGCCGACCTGATGTTCCGCCTGCACGTTCTCACGCTGGAGATGCCCCCCCTGCGCGAAAGGCCCGGAGACCCGCTATTACTCGCGGAGCATTTCCTGCATCAGTTTGCGCTGCGCTATGGCATCGCCATGCCACGCACACTGGATACCTGCACGCGCGATTGGCTGGATGAATACACTTGGCCCGGGAATGTACGCGAACTGGAAAATCTGATCCATCGCGAGTTTCTCCTGTGCGGGACCGGCGAGCTGCGAATTCCAATGCCAGGCTGCTGTTCCGCCTCGAACAGCACTAACCTTGCGCGCGCGCCGCTTTCGAGTGGCATGCCGACTTATGCCCTCGCTCGCAAGCAGGCGCTCGAAGCATTCGACGCCGCCTACCTGCGCGATCTGCTCCATCACACCAGCGGCAATGTGACACACGCCGCCAGACTGGCCGGCAAAGAACGCCGCGCACTCGGCAAGCTGCTGAAGCTTCGCCAAATCGACTGCACGCAATACCGCAACCGCTGATCCGCCCTTGCGGGCATCGCCAGCGTTTTCGTGCGCCCATCGCCGGGTCTGCCACGACCCGCCGTGCAGCGCCAGATGCTGCTGCGGCCGACCCACCCTCGCAGCGGCGGCAGCTCCAAACCATTGATTCTCCAGCAACTTGGTTGCCTCTTCGCGGCCCCGGCGGCGGGCACGGCGATTGCCTTATCTCCCCGACCTGACATCCGCACTGGGACACCGCTGTGGCTCTTTCCGGTTCTGCTCGCTCTCCCGCCTCTCTAAGCATCGCAGCCGAGATCAGTCGCTATTGTGCGAGTCATCCCGACGCCGGCGACACGCTCGACGGCATTGCCTGGTGGCTCGTGCAGCAGCGCTTTCGCGATACGCGCGACGAAATTGAAGCTGCCGCCGAAGGCCTGCTCCGCAGTGGTGTGCTGCGTCGGCGCGTGCTGGTCGATGGCACGGTCCTGTTTTATTGCGGGCCCGGCCATTCCGACGGCGATGACAGCGCCGCTGACGCAGACCACTGAACGCGCCATGACAAACCGACCCCACAACCCACCGCAAACCGCCATGCCCGACGCTGACAGCACCGCAGGCGAACTTGGGACACCGATCGGGATGGGCACACCACACCAAGCACTGACCGCCGCAATGCGATGCCTGGATGCGCTGCTGGGTGTGGCAATCGAGCATCAGGCGCGTCGCCTCGGCCCTGCTTCGCTGCTGGATCCCTGGCTAGGCATGCATATGGATCACGCCGACGTACAGCGTCTGCTGGTAGAGCAATCGCCTCATGCGCTGACGGCCGATGCCTGCGCCGCAGACCTCCTCGCTCCGGCGATGCGGGAAGTCCCTGGGCTGCGTCACCTGTCGAACATTCTGGCGTTGACCAACATCGACCTCGCCGCCTTGTTGATCGCACTGGCCCCGGATGTGGACCTGCGCTACGAACGCATCTACGGCTACCTGCAGGACGACATCACACGCAAGCGCCCCTCGCTCGACCTCATTGCGAACCTCCTGGCGGCCGATCCTGCGCAGCGGCTGGCCGTTTGTGCGCGCTTCGAATACGCTGCGCCGCTTCGGGTCCACAACCTGATCGCCAAGGCACTGGAGCACCCGCGTTCACCGCTGGCACAAGACTGGTGTGTCGACCCGATATGGCGCACGTGGCTGTTGCAAGGCAGTCTGGCGGATGCGCTGGAATCCGCCGCCATGACGCACGAGCGACGGAACACACCGAATATGTTGGCCCTCGAGCCCGCCACCCGAGCCGTGCTGGAGCAGGTGTGCGAGTTGGCCACCACCGTGCCATTGCGGCTGTGCCTGCTTGGCGAGCACGGTGCTGGCAAGCATGAGGTCGCTCGCGCGGTCGCTCACCGGCTCAATCTGGAACTGGTGCCGATCGACCTGCGCGACGTCCAATCCTGTGCCGAGCTTGCGGCCATGGTGGAACGCGCGGCACGCGCCGCCTGCCTTCTCGGCGGTCTCCTATATGTGCGTGGCGTCAGCAGTCTGGAACAGCGCGATGTGCAACTCCTGCGTACGCTGACGACGGCGCTGGACGCGGCACCGTGCCATCTGGTGCTGTCGTGCGTGACGCCGCTGCCGCCGGTCCATGCCGGCACACTGCCTCTGCTTCGCGTCGAACTGCACTTCCCGGCAGCAGCTTCGCGCCATCTGCTGTGGCAGCGTGCCATGCAACACGTCGGCGCTGAACTGTCCGACGAAGATTTGGCGACCTTGGCCGCGCGTTTTTCTCTGAGCGGCCCGCAGATCTTCCAGGCTGCCGCCGAAGCGCACATGCTGGCGCTGACGCAGCGTAGCGGCACGCTCGGCTATCAGGACATTGCCGCGGCGGTGCGCCGGCAGTGCGGCGGTGAACTCTCGCGCATGGCCACCCGGATCACGCCTCAGGCTGATTTCTCCAACCTGGTCGCACCGATCGAAGTACAGACCCAGTTGCGCGAGATCTGCGCAAGGGTGGCCACCCGCGACACGGTGGCGCACGAGTGGGCACAGGACAGCGTACACGCGCGCACCACCGGAGTCACCGCCCTCTTCGTCGGCCCGTCCGGAACCGGCAAGACGCTGTCGGCCGAGGCACTGGCCCGCGAGCTTGGGCTGGATCTGTACCGGATTGATCTGGCCGGCATCGTCAGCAAATACATCGGCGAGACCGAGAAGAATCTGGATCGGGTGTTCACCGCCGCGGCACATGCCAATGCCGTCCTGTTTTTTGACGAGGCCGATGCCCTGTTCGGCAAGCGCTCGGAAGTGAAAGATGCGCACGACCGCTACGCGAATATCGAAGTGGCTTATCTGCTGCAGAAGATGGAGCAGTTCGACGGTCTGGCGATCCTGGCGACCAATCTGAAGCAGAACTTGGACGATGCCTTCGCGCGCCGCCTGACCTTCACGCTCAACTTCCCCTTCCCCGAGCAGCCCGAGCGCGAACGCCTGTGGCACGCGCTGTGGCCGCCGGCTGCGCCCATGGCCGACGACGTGGACCTGGCATGGTTCGCGCGTGAGTTTCGGCTGTCAGGCGGCAATATCCGCAATATCGTGCTGGCGGCCGCGCACTTGGCCGCTGCAGACGGCCGCGTGGTGACGCGCGCGCACCTGCTACACGCCACGCGGCGCGAGTTCCAGAAGCTCGGCAAGAACCTGGTGCACGCAGAAACCGCTGCCGCTCCCGCTGACCGGCGCGCTGCCTGAAGACGATCATGGGCAGCACCGCCGCCAAGACCCCGCGTAAGGCACCTGAGGCCGGCGCGCGCGCGCGCCATCGCAGCGTGGCGGCGCAGCCCACAAGCGAAGGTGCGCAAACCGTCTTGATGAGCTTGCAGCGGCTCCGCGCGGACCGCACAGGTGGACAGTCAAGAGGCAACTCGACCGAGCGCTTGTTGGACGCCTTCGCCGGCAAGCCGCCCGGCGAACCGGGCCGCCCGCTGGACGAGCCCACGCGCCTCGACATGGAAGCGCGCTTCGGGCAAGACTTCACCCAGGTGCGCGTGCACAGCGAAGGCGCAGCGGCGATGACCGCATGCCATGCCGGCGCCCACGCGTACACCAGCGGCCAGCACATCGCCTTTGCACCCGGCCGCTACGACCCCGCGAGCACCAGCGGGCGCAGCCTGCTCGCACACGAACTGGCGCACGTGGTGCAGCAGCAGCGCGGCGGCGCCCATCCCGCGCTCGGTGCGGGCGCCTCGCACGAGCACGGGGCCGATGCGGCAGCCGCCGCCTACAGCGCGGGCAGCGGGCCAGTCAGCGTCGCCGGCGCCACCGGCGTGGGCATGGCTCGCTCGGCCGACGAATGGCTGCACGGCTCAGTGGACCTCTCGGGTTGGCGCTATTCCGACCTGCTGGCTGAGCGCAGCGAATTGCAGCAGTGGATGGATCGGCAGACCGCCGGTGACGAGCGCACGCTGCAGATCGAGCAGGCAATTGCCACCATCGATGCCAAGATTCGCGGGCTGGAGCAAGGCGTTCAAGGCCCGAAAAAGCCTGGCAAGAAGGGCAAGAACAAGAAGTCGCAGCCTGCCGAAGCCAGCACCCCCACCACCGATGCCGAGCTGGAGAAGGAGCCGCCGCGTTGCCTGGTTGAGCAGAGCACCCCCGTCTTCACGGACCAGGAAGACCTGCGCCGCGAGTTCGACCACATCGTGGCTTGGCTGCAGCGCAAGGACGTGAGCCCCCGCGACCGTCAACTGTTGCAGCAGGAGCTCCAGTACCTCGCACCGCGGCTGGGCCAATCGCTGCAGCAACATGCAGACAACAAGCGGCGCGCCCGCATCGGCGTGGCCCTCACGCCCAGCGGTGGAGGTAGTGCACGTGCGCAAATCCTCGAAGCCGTGCGCCTGGTCGACAGCATCAAGCCTGTGGACGGGCGCGACGACCAGTTCTACCTGATGCACGGCGAAGAAATGCTCACGATGACCAAGGAAGAAGCGATGGGCATTCGCGCCAGGGCAATGGAAGCAATGAGCGCCGCCATCAAGAAGGTGCAAGACATCGACGCCGGCGGCTACAACAAGCTGCAGAGCCAGCTCTCGGTGGACCAGGACCACCCCATCGCCGCCGCGGGCGTAAGCCTCTTCACCGACATGGACACGTCGGAAGCGGTCAACCGCTACCTGCCCATCAGCAATGCGACGGGCGCCGCCATCTCACGGTTTTTTGCCGCCAAGCGCAGCGGCAATCTTGCGGGCATGGCCTCGGCGCTGGCCGATGCCGAAGAGATGGCGATCACGGGCAACAACCTCATCAACGGGCACCTCGATGACATCCAGACCACCGGCGCGAAAGTCATCACCGGCCTGCAAATCACGCAGGCCGCGGCCTTCACCATCGTGATGGTGGCCACCGCCGGCGCCGCGGCGCCGGCGATCGGCGCCGGCGTCACGGGGGCCGGCATCACCGGCGTGGGCGGCACCCTGCTCACTGCGGGTGGCACGGCCACCGTGGTCGGCGCCGAAGGCTTTGTGCTCGGCGGCACCGGGGGCACGCTGGGCGGACTCGCGCGCGGAGATTCCCTGTCCGATTCGTTGTCGCTCGGCTTGGGCGAAGGCAAGAAGTGGGGCGAGACCGGCGTGAAGATCGGCGCCACCGCCGCACTGGCACCTGCCGCCACCGCGCGCTTCGGCGCTTCCAAGGAAGGCATCGGGTTGGCCAACCAGATACTGCGCACAGGCGCCGCCACCGGCACCACCAACCTCGCAGTAGACGCCGGTAGCCGCACCCTTTTCCATGGCGAATCGCTGAGCCTCGGCGAAGCGCGCAGCTCCTTCACCGGCGGCTTCCTCGGCGGCATGGGCGGCCCGCTGATAAACAAGATCGGCAGCCCGAGCTTGCGCAATGCGGCCAACGTGGCCTGGGGCGGCGGCACCAGCGGAGGTCTCACTTACCTCGAAACAGGCGATGCCGACAGGGCTTGGCAATCGGCTGGCCTGGGTGCTGCATCGTCGCTGAGCCTGGGCGATCCGCACCCCAGCCAGAAAACACTCGATGCCGCCTACCAGGGTGGGCAGAGGCTGCGCAGTTCGGTCAACTCGGCCACGCGGTCTGCCGGCAACACGCTCAAGTCCGCCATGCTTGGTGTGAAGCTGTCGGGCGCGGCCCCCGACATCTCCGGCGGGCTAAACACCGGCATGTGGAACCGACCAATCCCCGGATTGGTGGCGCCGGCCGACCCCACGTCCAAGGCGGCCATCTCCCCCAAGCAGGACACCGTCGAGGCGAGCCTGCCCGACGCTGCCGAAACGGTGACGGCCAAGCCCACGTCGCAGGAACACAACACGCCGCCGCAATCCTCCGAAGTCAGACCCTCGGCACGGGCAAAGGTCGAACCGCCTGCGTTCCAGCAGGCGCGAACGGCAAGCCAGCCGGCAGCCCGACAGGCGCATGTTCCTGTCCGGGGACGCATCGCCGGTGAGGAAGTATGGGCCGAGATTTCCAGTGAAATGGGGCTGGGCACAGCAGCGCAGAGCACTCAGTCTGGAATCCGCGGCGCTGTGGCCGATGCGCAGAGCGCAGGCCTGATTGGTGTGCAAGGTGCGCCGGGCACGGTCGACGTTGCATTCCAGCCGCACCGCAATGCCAGCGACGTACGGGCCGAATACGGGGTAACCGGTGCACAAGAGCAGTCGGCGCACGTAAACGCCACGTCCTTCCTGCGCGATGCCCCCGGCTACAACCGCGAAGCCGCTCCGACGATGCTCATGTCTCCCGCCACTCATCGGGCGTTCGACAACTTCTGGAAAAGCTGGGCACGGGCCCAACCCAAGGGGCGCAAGACATGCACCGTAGCTGAGATGCGCGGGGTAATGCATGCCGCCATCAACCAGATCCCCAACCTCACGCCACGTCAGCGCGGCACGCTGGCCTGGCAGCTCGAATTGGAGCTCCAGGCGTTGGGGCTGCAGGACACCAGCAGCGTGCGCATCCCGTACTCCGATTGAGACCCACCATGAGCGAGTTCTCCGAATTCCTGGCAATCGAAGCGTTGTGGAACGCCGCACGCAAGCCGGTGGAGTCGCGCCGCACCCCGAGCCTCGACCGAGTCGAAGAGAAGGGCCAGGGCGAAGCCTGTCGCAAAGCGCTGGACGCGAACGACCTGTCGATGGAGTTCGCCGTGCGCAACTCCGAACGCGAGAACAAGCAAATGCGATATCCGGACCTTCGGGGGAGCAGCTCGTGATCGACTACCTCGACACTCTGCTGCATCGCCTGTTCCGCAACAGCGTTGCGGAACTCACGGCCGATGGACAAATCCGCTTCCAGCCGCCCGACGAGGACTGGCGCGCGCTCGTGCCCACCATCACCGACGGCGCGGGCAACCCGGCGAATTCGCTCAACGTCTACCTCGTCGACCTGCGCGAGAACCGCAAGCTGCGCACCAACGAGCGCGAGCGCATGGTGCAGGGATCCGACGTGTTCGAGGTGCCGCCACCGCGGCGCGTCGACTGCCACTACCTCGTCAGCGCGTGGAGCCCGGCGGTGCCGGGCCCCGCGATCGACCCGACGCTCGATGAGCACGCACTTCTGGCCGAGACCGCCCGTGTGCTGGGCGCGCACGACGAGCTGGACCCGGTGGCCATCTATGCGCTGTCGAATCCGCCGCAATTGCCACCGCCACCGATTGCCAACGAACGTTTCCCGCTCACGCTGCTGCCGGTCGAGGGCTTTCCGAAATACGCCGAGTTCTGGGGCACGATGGGTGACAAGAACCGCTGGAAGCCTTGCATCTACACCGTGATCACGGTGGCGCTCAAGGAGCAGCCGCTGCCTGTGGGCCCGATGGTGACGACCACCTTCACCCGCACCCTCGTGCGTGACAACCCGGCCACCGAGAACACGCGCTTTCACATTGGCGGCATCGTCTACGACAACGCCGTGCCGCCCCTACCAGTTGCGCTGGCCTGGGTCGAACTGCTCACCCCTGCCAACCAGCGTATTGCCTTCACCCGCGCCGATGCACTGGGCCGCTTCGTGTTCGCCGATGTGGTCGCCGGCGCGTGGCAGGTGCGCGCCAGCGCCATGCCGCAAGGTGTTTCGCCACCGCGCGCCATCACCGTGCCCGAGCCCACCGGCAACTACGACATCTCGTTCTGACACAAGGAGCCGCCATGCCCGTTCAAGTTTCCTATCCCGGCGTCTACATCGATGAGTTTGCCCCCGGCGCACCGATCCAGGGTGTCGGCACCAATACCGCCGCGTTCATCGGCGTGGCGCGCGAGGGCCCCATCAGCGTGCCGACCAAGGTCACATCGTGGGAACAATTCCTGGCGGCGTTCGGCAAGCTGCCCGCCACGGGCACCTACCTTTGGTACGCCGTGCGCGGTTTCTTCCAGAACGGCGGGCAGGTCTGCTACATCGTGCGGGCCAGCACCGGCAGCTACCAGACGATGGCGCTCAACGATCGCAGCGCTGCGGCGCGCCAGCTCGTGCTGCTCCAGGCGCGGCAACCCGGCGCGCTTGGCGCCACGGCGACGGTGGCAGACTCGCCGCTGCTGATCGCGGTGCAGATTTACCGCCCCACCGGCAAGCTGAAGTCCGCCGCCAACGTCTCCGACATGGCGGTCACGCTGGCCGCCGACGGCCCCGTCCTCGATGACCAAGTCGCCAACCGCTTCAAGCCTGGCGATGAGGTGTCGTTCTCTACCGGCACCGACCGGCGCATCGTTTCGAGCGTCAGCGGCTCGATCGTCCGCTTCACCCTGCCCCTGAGCACTGGCTTGGCAAAAGATGACACCATGCGGCTGGCCAACACCGCCGCAGGCGCGGCAACGATCCGCCTGCGCCCGGCAGCCCCCGGACCGTTGGCGCCGGGACAACTGATGCGCGGAACCATTCTCGAAGTGGATCAGGGCGCCAACAAAGATACGCAAATCGTGGATGCCGTCAGCACCGAGGTGCTGACCGAAGGCCCACAAGGTGGCCTTGGCGCATATACCTACCGCGTGACGTTCCGCTCGGGCCTTGGCATTCAACTCGACATGGACCCGGGTGGCGCGGCGGCCACCGCAACCTCGCGCGAGATCGCCCTGACGCTGACGCTAGGCGCGGTCAACGTCGTGTACGACCACCTGTCGATGGACCCAGCGCATCCGCACTTCCTTGTCGATGTGATCAACAACGACTCGGCCGGCTTGTTCAACGCCAGCCTGGTCGAGCCACCGCCGCCCAATTCAGTGGCCAATGCGATTCCCGTGATCGGCGCGGCGGTCGCCGTGAAGCCCGGCACGCCCGAAGACCTCACGCTGCTCGCCGCAAGCCATTTCACTAGCGCCATCGACACACTGCGTCCGGTCAAGGACGTGAACTTTATCGCGATCCCCGACCGGCCCGCCACAGCCAACCAGATGATTACCGTCCAGCAGGCGCTGATCACACATTGCGAGTTGCAAGCTGACCGTTTCGCGGTGCTCGATTCGGACCCAGGTGTCGCGCTGTTCGGCGGCTCCAGCCTGGAATCGCAGCGCCGCGGGCTCGACTCCGCCCGCGGCTACGCGGCGCTCTATGGACCATGGCTTCGGGTCGTGCCCAGCAACGACGGGCCGCCCATCCAGGTGCCGCCCAGCGGCCATGTGTGCGGCATCTTCGCCCGCAGCGATGCCTTGCGCGGAGTGCACAAGGCGCCGGCCAACGAGATCGTCAACGGGGCGCTGGGCGTTGCGCAACGCATCAGTCTGATTGAACAGGGGCAACTCAACCTGCAAGGCATCAACATCGTGCAGGTGTTCCAGGACGGCGGACGGCCAGTGCTGTGGGGTGCGCGCACCACTGCAACCGACACCAACTGGCAATACGTCAATATCCGCCGCCTGTTTCTCTACCTGGAGAAATCTATTCAGGAAGGCATCCGCTGGGCGGTGTTCGAGCCGAACAATCTAGCCCTGTGGCAAAAGCTCAAGCGCACCCTGACCGACTTCCTCACGCGCGAGTGGCGCGACGGCGCCCTGTTCGGCGCCAAAGCCACCGATGCCTTCTACGTACGTATCGACGAGGTGCTGAACCCATTCTCCGAGCAGCAACTGGGGCGCTTGCACATCGAGATCGGCGTGCGCCCAAGCTACCCGGCCGAATTCATCATCGTGCGCATCGGCATCTGGGACGGCGGTTCCGACGTCAGCGAATCCTAACGCCCACGCTCGCCCCACAACTGACACCGGAGCATCGAAATGGCAACCCGCAAAGACCCATTCGTCAATTTCAACTTCCTGGTCGAGATTGACGGAATCACCCGCGCCGCCTTCCACGAGGCCGGCGGCCTCGACTCCACGGTCGACGTGATCGAACACCGCGAAGGCGGCGAGAACATCACCACACGCAAGCTTCCCGGTCAGGTCAAGTTCTCCAGCATCAGCCTGAAGTGGGGCATGAGCGATGACACCGATCTGTACCGCTGGCATCGCCAATGGGTTGACGGCGACCCGGCTGCACCGCGCAAGAACGGCTCGATCGTGCTGCTGGACCGGCAAGGGCAGGAGAAGGCGCGCTGGAATTTCTTCAACGCCTGGCCTTCGAAGTGGACCGGCCCAAGCCTCAGCGCCGAGGCCAACGACATCGCCATCGAGTCGCTCGAACTGGCCCACGAAGGGTTGGTCCGCGCCTGAACGCCAATGAGGAAAACGCCATGTTCCAGACCGAATTCGAATTCACGCTGCCCTGCGGCTACCTCGACGCCGAAGGCACGCTGCACCGCGAAGGCGTAATGCGCCGCGCCACTGCCGCCGACGAGATTCTGCCGCTGAAGGACCCGCGTGTGCAGAGCAACGAAGCCTATGTGGTGATCATCCTGCTGTCGCGCGTCATCACCCAGTTGGGCAGCGTGCCGGCGATCAATCCCAAGGTGATCGAGGGGCTGTTCGCCACCGACCTGGCCTTCCTGCAGGACCTATACAACCGCGTCAATCAATTGGCGGACGACGGCTCGGTGTGCGTGCACTGCGGGCGCAGCGGCGAAGCCAATCCCGCGCACGGGGGCGTGCGGCCGGGGGAGTGGTCGGCTACCCCCTCGGTCAACTGAACGAGGAGGTGGCCTATATCGCCTACCACTTCCACTGGCCGATGGAAACCATTCTGGACCTGGAGCACCGCGACCGGCGTCATTGGGTGACGCAGATCGCCAGCCTGAATCAGCGCGCCAACGAAGCCTGAGGTGAACGATGATGCGGATCAAACTGTCCATCGGTGCCGGCCTGCCCATGCGGCGCTTCCCGCTGCAAAGCCGGATTGCCGCCGTGCGAACGCGGCTGACGCTGCGCCGGCGGGCCTTGGTGCGCGGTCACCAACGCGTTGCAGCACGCGCGAATGCGCTCGACCGTGTGATGCGGCGCACCGCCGTGCACATCAGCAGCGCGTTCACCGCGCATGTGCGGCCGCTGGCGCTGCGGCCCGGCAGTGTCATTCGCCACACCGAACGGGTGGACGTCCGGCACGGGCGCACGCCCGGGCTTCCGGTGGTTGGGACTCGGCAGCAGATACGTTTCGTGATGAGCCAACGCACGCTGCATGAGCGGCTGATCGAGCGGCTGACGCACGCCCAGGCAACGACAGTCGTACCGGCCATTTTCCCTATTGCGCGGGCGGAGCAGCGCGAGATGGTGCCCCGCATCCAGATGGTCATGGTGCGCGGGCTACCGCCTGAGGCGAAGACCGCGACCGCCACCACCGGCAGCATGATCCCCGCGCTTGGTGAAGCGCGAGTGCACGCGCCGCAGCCGCGCTTTGCGCCGCCCGCGCCGCCACTGGTACTGCCACCGCAGGAGTTGTCGCGCCTGACCGACCACGTGATCCGCCAACTCGATCACCGTGTGCTGTCCTGGCAGGAACGCACCGGTCGCATCTGACCCCGCCCTGACCACATGACGCAGCGAATTCACCATGAGCCTGGAAAAAGCCCTCCTGACCAACACCGTCAACGGTGACCGGATTCCGGTGCAGTTCAACCCGGAGGAATACACGCTCAACCGCGAGATTAACTACGCGCAGGCGGCCATTCCCGGGCTCTCGGCCCCCATCCTGCAGTTCGTCCACGGCAACATGCAGACGCTGCAAATGGAGCTGTTCCTGGATTCCTACGAGCGGCACAAGGTCGGTAGCAAGACAGTCAACGCCGCGCAGTCCGACGTGCGCGTGCTCGTCAAGCAGGTAACAGACCTGATGGCGATCGAGCCGACCACCCACGCGCCGCCGGTACTGCTCTTCACGTGGGGGTCGTTGGCCTTCACTTGCGTGCTGGCGAACTGCTCCCAGCGTTACACCATGTTCCTGCCCGACGGCATTCCGGTGCGGGCGCGATTGACCGTCACCTTCAATGAATACCGCAACGTCGACCTGGAGGCCAAGGAGGTCAAGCGTGAGACCAGCGACTACTCCAAGCGCCATGTGGTGAGCCAGGGCGAGACGCTGTCCTCCATCGCCAGCGCCGAATACGGCGACCCGCGGCTGTGGCGCGTGATCGCCATTGCCAACCGGCTGCAGCGTGTGCGCAACCTGGCACCGGGCCTGAATCTGATGCTACCCAGCATGCCCTACCGCGACCCCGAGTCGGGCCGGGTCTATTCCTGAGGCTACCGCAATGGACCGCGCCCGCTTCGCGCCCGAGTTCAAACTGCTGCTCAATGGCCAGCCGATTCCCGCTGAGCTGCGTGCGTCGATCCTGAGCGTGCGCTGCCAGACGGGCTATGAAGGGCTCGATGAAGTGGAAATCGCCGTCGCCAACGAAAAGCTGCGCTGGCTCGACAATCCGCTGTTCGCGCTGGACACGGGCCTATCGCTGATGGTGGGCTACGCGCCGGCCCCCCTGGTGCAGGTGTTCGACGGCGACATCGTCGCGCACGGAGCCACGTTTCCATCGGGCGGCATGCCAACCATGACGGTGACGGCGCACGATCGGCGGCACAACATGTTCGATGGCAAGAAGGTGCGCTGGTTCGCCATTCCCCTGCCCTGCCCGGGCAACCTGCCGTTGCCGGATATCGCCACGGCCAGCATCGTCACGCTGGAAAACCTGATGATTCCGATCTTCGACCCGGTCGGTGCCGCGCTGTCGATCATCCTGGGCGGGGTGGATACGTTCGTCGCCGTCACCGATCCGGGCTCTGCGCAGAAGGTGATCCGCAAGCAGGACAACGAAAGCGACTACGACTTTCTCAATCGCCTGGCGATGCAGAACGGCTGGGACATCCTGGTCGAGCACGACGGCCCCGTGGGCGGCCACGCCCTGCGTTTCACCTCGTCCCTGGACAACCTCAGTGCCAACTTCACCTTCGGCTGGGGCCACTCGCTGATCGACTTCACGCCGCGCATCTCCAAGGTCGGCCAGTTGTTCACCGTGGGCGGCTTTGTGTGGATTCCCGCCATCAAGATGACGTTCACGGTCACGCTGGGCTTCGACTGGGACCGCATGGCCCTCTCGCTGGCGATCTATCCGGGCGCGGTTCCCATCGGGATGAAGCCGGGCGACTACATGATCGAAGAGCCGCTGACGGCCACATCCCTACCGCGCAAGCTGGTGTCTGAACTGATTCCGCGGCTGAACAAACGGCTTACCGCCAGCGGCACCGTGATTGGGGAGCCGACGCTGCGCGCAGGCGATGTGATCCGCATCGAGGGCACCGGCGAAGAGTTTGGCGGCCTCTATCGCGCCACTTCGGTCACCCACACCATCGACGGCGGCGGCTTTCGCACTAGTTTTGGCGCGCGCAAGGAGATCTGGTTCGGCTCGATTCCAGCGCCCGACCAAGGCGCGGTCCCGGTGCGGATTTCCTTCTGACTTCAATCCTGACGAGGCACCAACATGGCAGATGAAGCAGTCAAGTTCGGCGCAACAACCCCCGTCACAATGGGGAGCAGCGCCCCGCCCGACAAGAAGATTTTCGGTGTGTCGGTGGCCACGGTTCTGAACAACATCGATTGCACCGGCCAGGCGCGCGTCATGTTGATGCTGCCGTGGCTGCCGGGCTATACCCCTTGGGCGCGCCTGTCCAGCCCGATGGCGGGCATGGGGCGCGGCACCTACTTCGTGCCGCAGGTGGGCGACGAGGTGCTGGTGGCGTTCAACCACGGTGACGTGCGCGAACCCTATGTGCTGGGCACCTGCTGGAACACGATCGACCGTCCGCCCGCTCTCGCGCCGACGGACCCGGTGACCAAGCGCAAGATCCGCACCCCGCTGGGCCACGAACTGAGTTTCGACGAGGCGCTGCAGTCGGTCACGCTCACCTCCAACACCCAGTCCAGCGTCACCCTGGACCCGCTGAAGGCCCAACTGAGCACGCCGCTGGCCAGCGTCACCATCGACAAGGCCGGCGGCGTGACCATCAAGGGCGCCACCAAGATCACGCTGGATGCGCCGGTGGTCGAGATCAATGCCAAGACCTTGCTCAGTCTGAAGAGCAGCGGCGCCGCACTGCTCAAAGCCGCTGCCACCGCCTTCATCAAGGGCGCGCTGGTCAAGATCAACTGAGGAGAGCCGCCATGCCCGCCGCTGCCCGAATGTTCGACCCCACCGGCCACCCTGGCGTGGTCATGCAGGGCTCTCCCAACGTCCTGATCGAGAACCTACCGGCGGCGCGTGCCGGTGACAAGCATGTCTGCACGCTGCCGCCAACGGCCGGTCCGCACCCGCCCAGCCCGATTGCCAAGGGCTCGGGCACCGTGCTAATCAACGGCATGCCGGCGGCACGCCAGTTCGACACCGCGGGTTGCGGCGCGCCGATCCTGAAAGGCGCTCTCAGCGTGCTGATCGGAGATTGACCATGGCTACCGATGCTGTCGCTCCCGATTCAAAAGCCTTTCTGGGCCGCGGACTGGCGTTCCCGGTGAGTGTCGACCCGGCCACGGGCGCAATCGCCATGGCGCAATACGAGGAGGACATCCGACAGGCCATCCGCATCATCCTGGACACCAATCCGGGCGAACGCGTGATGCGGCCCGATTTTGGCGCCGGCCTGCGCGCGCTCGTATTCGAACCCATCAACACACATACCCTTGCGCTGACACGGCACCGTGTCGAGCAGGCGCTGATCCTGTGGGAGCCGCGCATCGACAGCGTCACGGTGAGCGTCACGGCGCAACCGGCCCAGGGGCTGATCGCCATCGAAGTGCGTTACCGGGTGCGCGCCACCAACACCTTCTACAACCTGGTCTATCCCTTCTTCCTGCAGGAGGGCCGTGCATCATGAAATGCTCACCGCGCCCGCCCATCCTGGTCAGCGCAGGAGCGCAGGAGATTGCGCAGGCCCTGTCGACCAACCGGAAAGGCTATACGCCAGAATGGCGCGCGGGTGCCGCGTGTGGCGACGCCGGCTCGGCAATCGATGCGATCCTGGCGCGCTATCTGGAAATCCAGGCAGACGGCCTGAATGCGATGCCCCAGCGGCTGCAACTCGAGTACCTCGATGCGCTGGGCGCCTGCGTGCTGGCCCCGCAACCGGCGCGTGCGCCGCTGGTGTTCACGCTGCTGGCCAGTGCATCGGGCGACGCCACAGTGCCCCAGGGCACGCGGGTGGCCGCTGTGCTGCCGCCCCCCGCGCCCTCGCTGGTCAGTGCCACGGCCTCCACACCGGCGGTGGCGCCGGAGTTCTACACCGAGCAGGAGATCACCGCGACGCGCGGTACGCTGGCTGCGCTGTACTCGATCGATCCGCAGGCCGATCTCTACGCCGACCACGGTGCGGTGGCCACCACCGGGTTCACCGTATTCGACGCGATGGTGCCCGTACCGCATCGCCTCTACCTCGGACATGGCGAGCTGTTCAAGTTCACAGACTCGGCCCAGATCGACCTCAGCTTCGACTTTGCCAATGCCGGTGCCGGCCATGCCAGCAACGCACGGCGCCCACTGCTGCTCGACTGGGAATACCTCAGTACCGACGGGTGGCAACCGTTGACACTGGTCGATGACAGCACCGAGCGCTTCACCGTCGACGGCAAGATCACGCTGGCCAAGTTCTTTGGCCCCGACAGCAAGGTCGACAGCATCGGTGGCCACGACAGCTGCTGGATCCGCGGCACGGTTTCCAGCCGCACGCCGCACGCTCGCATTGCCGTGGAGCCGGCCGGCTATCTGGTGCAGTTCACGCCCAACGGCGCGCAGCCGGTCTCCGCCGGCAAAGAGGTCCACGTCAAGGGGCAAAGCGTCAAGAGCACGGTGCTGGAAGTGGTGGGCGGCCGGCTGATCCTGGCCGCGCCGCTGACCGGCGCGGCAGCGAATGCCGAACTGAGAACCGACGTTGCGGCCATCGGAACCGTGCTGAGTGCACCGCCGGCATTCCGCATCGCCGTTGAAAGCACGCGCGACCTGATGCCCGGCGACGTCGTCACGCTGGATGGCGCTGCTCGCGCCACCATCCTGCAGACGGATGGGACGAGCCTCTACCTGAGTGCCGCGCTCGCCGGCGCTCAGCCCGGGCTTACGGTGGAACTGGCCGACGCGCTGCCACCGCTGCGGCCCGACGGCGCCGACGCCGATGGCGCGCTACCGCAGGTTGACGTGATCCGTGCGCGAGTGGGCTTCGGCAAGAGCGGGCTAGCGCTGGACAGCGCCTATGTTGACGACGCAAGCCTGGACATCAGCAAGGACTTCTCCCCCTTCGGCGAGCAGCCGGCCCGTTTTGCCAGCTTCTATGCCACCTGCAAGGAGGCCTTCTCGCGCGATGGCGCTCAGGTCGAACTGGCTTTCACGTTCAACCAGGCCGGCAGCGGCAGTGCCCAGGTCGTCGCAGAGTTCTTCAGCGGCGCGCACTGGCAGCCGCTCGGGCCCAGCCAGGACTATCTGGACGACACCCACTCGCTCACGTTTCCGCAGTCCACCGATACGCTGTTTCCGCATTCGAAAATCCGCTTCACCGTGCCTGCCGGCTGGGCAGAAACCGAGATCAACGGTGATAAGGGCCGCTGGCTGCGTCTGCGTATTGCCTCGGGCGACTATGGCCACCCGCTTTCTGTTGACGTGACCCACGACCCGGCCGACCCGGCCAAGTTCATCGTCAACAGCGTTGCGTCGACGCTGACGCCGCCGATCGTTGCGCAGCTGGTCGTCAACTACGACTTCTTCACCAACCCGCAACCCGCAGACTTCTGCGTGACCGAGAACGACTTCGCCTTTGCCGAACACAGCGACGAAGCGCGCTGGCCGCGCAGCGCTTTTGCGCCCTTCACGCCGGTGGCAGATCGCACGCCGGCCGTTCATTTCGGCTTCAGCAGCCAGCCGCCTGCCGCGCTGGTGAGCCTGCTGGCGCACGTACTGGTGCCTGCCCCCGAGGGCGACCCGCAACCCTTCGCCTGGGACTACTGGGGCAGCCGTGGCTGGACCCCGCTGTCGGTGCGCGACGCCACCCTTGGCTTGCGCCGGACCGGCCTGATCCAGTTTGTCGGCGCGGATGACGCCCTGCCGCGCGAGGGCCTGGGCGGCGCGCTGTACCGGATCCGGGCACGCCTCAAATCCGGCCTGCGCAGCCAGGACCAGATCGTGCAATGCGGCGGCGCATGGCTCAATGCCGTCTGGGGGCGGCAAGGCCAGTACATTGCGCGCGACGGCCTGGGCACCAGCAACGGCAACCCCGACCAGACCTTCGCGCTGGCTGTGGTGCGCGCGCAGAAGGCCGCGCCGGTTGATACCGGGAGCAGTGAAGTGATCGCGCTGAACGCCGCACAGTTCGAGCGCGCGCTCGACACCCCGCTGGCAGGCGTGCCCATCCTGGATGACGAAGTGCTGGAAGTGCGCGAGTGGGTTGGTCGTGGCGACGATTGGCAGACCACGCTGGCCGGCGTGCCACCGGCCGACCTGCGCTTCGAGGTCGACCCGCAGGATCCCACGGTGATGACCGCCGCCTGGGTGCGCTGGCACGCGCAGCCGCACCTGTACCGCTCCGGCCCCGCCGACCGCCACTATCTGGTGGAACGCGCGCGCGGCATCTTCTCCTTCCCCGGTGCCGCCGGCTTCATTCCGCCGGCCGGCGCGCCGATCGTGGTCAGCTATGTCACGGGCGGTGGCGCAGACGGCAACGTGCCTGCCGGCGCGGTGCGCGAATTGCGCAGCGGGGTGGGTTTCGTGCAGTCGGTCAGCAACCCGATTCCATCGGGCGGCGGCGCGGCGGCCGAACTACTGCGCCCAGGACGCGACCGCGGCTCGCAGCAGGTGCGCAACCGCGGTCGCGCCGTCTCGCGCGAGGACTATGAGTGGCTGGCGCTGGGCGCTTCGTCAGAAGTGGCAAGGGTACGTGCGCTGCCGCTGGAAAGCGCGGACGGGCATGGCGCGCGCGGCTGTGTCGGCATCGTGCTGGTACCGCATTCGCAGCAGGCCCAGCCCCTCGCCTCGCCGGAGCTGGAGCGCACCGTGCTGGACGCCCTTGCCCAATGCGCGCCCGCGGGCATCGCCGGGGGAATCCGCATGGTCGATCCGAGCTATGTCGCGGTCGGCGTGCGTGCCGAGATCCTACCTCTCAACGCGCAGGAAGCGGGCCGCATCGAGGCGTTGGTGCGCACACGACTGCAGATGTTCCTACATCCGCTGGCCGGAGGACACGACGGCCACGGTTGGGACTTCGGTCAGAGCGTCTATCTCTCGGACCTGGCATCGCTGATCGAGAACACCCCAGGTGTTGATGCGGTGCGCTTCCTGCAACTGATGGTGGGGCAAACCGTTTTCGGCGACAGCGTACCGCTGCAGCCGCACCAACTCATCGCCGCCGGCGATTCCGAACTGATGATCATCGTGCCGAGCCTGCCCTATGCCCTTGCCTAAGCCTACCCTGGACAACCGCCGCTATGACCAGTTGGTCAGCGAAGGGCGCGCACTGATTCCACGCCAGGCGCCGGCCTGGACCGACCAGAACGCGTCGGACCCAGGCATCACACTGGTCGAACTGGGCGCGTGGCTCGCCGAGCAGAACATCTACCGCTTCGACCGGGTCTCGGACGAAACGCTGCGCGCGTTCGTGCGGCTGGTCGGCATCGAGCCACGCATGCCCGCGGTGGCGCGAACCGTGGTGTCCGTCGTCAACGGCAACGCTGCCGGCGTCGCGCTGCCCGCGCGCATGCAACTGACCGACGCCGCGTCGACGCCGCGCTTTGAGAGCACGCGCGAGCTGTTCGTCTCTCCAAGCCACCTGATCAGTGTGATGACTGGCGGCAACACGTTGACCGACGCGAGTGCCGCCAGCCTGGCACTGGCGCCCTTCGACGCTTTCGGCGGGCAGCCAAGGCCGGGGCACGCGCTGTACCTGGGCTTTGACCAGGCACTCGACGCACCCGGCGCAACGCTGTCGCTCTATGTCTGGACTCACCATTGGCGTGCCGACGCAGCGACACGTGCCGCATTGCAAGCCGAACACGACACGCTGACAGCGCATGCCAAACCGCACTGCCCGCCGCCAGACTGGCGACTCCACTATCGGGTGCGCACGGTGTGGGAATTCCACACCGGTGGCGGTCAATGGCAGCCGCTGGCGGAAGTCGAAGACGAAACACGGGCGCTGTCGCTCAGCGGCTTTGTGCGCTTCAGCGCGCCAACGGCACATCAGCCGCTGGTGGCAGGCGGCCCGTTTTTCATCCGTTGCCGCATCGTGCACGGCCGCTTCGAGTGCCCGCCTCGGTTGCTGCGTGTCAGCTTCAACGCGCTGCCGTGCGAACACGCCATCAGCATCAGCGAAACCGGGATCGGATTGGCTCGCGGCCACGCGCAAGCCGCATTCGACCTGGGCCAGGCGCCGGTGGTGGCGGGCAGCATCCAATTGCGGTTGGACGATGGCGCGGGTCAAGTGCAGTCGGACTGGACAGAGGCCCCCGACTTCGAGCGGGCCGGTCCGTTCGACAAGGTGTTCACCCTCGAGCCCGAACGCGGCCTGATCCGCAGCGGTGACGGGCTGCGCGCTGCGATCCTCCCGGCCGGCTTCCGACTGTTCGCGGCCTGGCGTGTCGGCGGTGGACCGGAAGGCAATCTGGCGGCCGCGACGCTGGCGGGCCTGCCGGCCAACCCGCACAACACGGCACGGCTGCCCGCGCTGGCTGCACTGACCAAGCCACTCACCGTGATGCAGGACTTCCCTGCGACCGGCGGCGCAGTGCGCGAAACCCTCGGTGCGGCACAAGCCCGTGCGTTCGATCTCGCCAGCACGGTCGACAAGGCGGTGACCCTGGCCGACATCGAGCGGCTCGCCTTGGCCACGCCCGGCGTTCCGGTCGCGCGGGTGCGGGCCGTCACCGGGCTGGATGCGCGGCTGCCCTGCTTTCCCGCGCCGGGCGTGACCACGCTCATCGTGATCCCACCCTGCCCGCGCCGTGCACCGCTCCCCAGCCGTGACTTGCTCGACGCGGTGGAGCGCTGGCTGGAACCGCGCCGGCTGGTGACAAGCGAGATTCATGCGATTGCACCGAGCTACCGGCGCGTGGGGGTCAGCGCCACACTGCACTTGGCGTGCGAGGCCGAGCCAGCCGCAGTCCTGCGCAGCGCGATCGCCCGCATCAGGACCTTTTTCGACCCGCTCGAAGGGGGCAGCGAAGGAACCGGTTGGCCGTTCGGACGCACCGTGTACCGCACCGAAGTGATGGCACTCCTGGTCAACGTGGACGGCGTGCGCAGCGTGACCGGCCTCGGCCTGCTGAGTGGCGCCGATACCGCCGGCGGTTGCGGTTGCGGTTGCGGCAGCAGTGCTTGCGACAGTTGCAGCGGTAGTTGCGGCTGCAAGGACGTGGCCGGCGGCGGCGCTGGCGACGCCGGCGGGCGGTGCGACAACGTCATCCTGTGCCCGCATGAACTGGTGATCGTCGGCGCGCTACGCCTGAGCATCGTGTCCGATATCGGCGGCCATTTGAGAAGGAGCGACGCGCATGAGTGCGAACAAGTCTGACGAGGCGCTGCAGCGCCTGAACTACTTCAACGGCCAGCGGCTGGCCGCAGCCGATTTCCGCGCGGAGCAAGGCCACCACGTGGGCATGCGGCACGTTCTCAACCGTTCGCTGTATTCGCCGGGCATCGTGGTCGGGCTGGAAGTGGTTCCTGTGGGGTCTAACGACCCGCAGGACAAGCACCATGTGATCGTCAAGCGCGGCCTGGCCTTCGACAACCTGGGGCGCGAGATCTTCCTGCCCGTGGACGTGAAAGTGCAGGTGATGGGCGCACCGCGCAGCGCGCCGGGTGTGGTATTCGGCAACCTGCTGGTGGTCTCTTACGGCGAGACACGCCAGTTCCCCACGCAAAGCCGATGCACCATCGGTGCGCCGTTCCGGCCCTGCAGCGGCGACCTCGCCTGGGGCGCCCCGACCCGCATCGTTGCCGATGCCATCTTCGAGTTCGTCGACAGCTGGCCCAGCGAGGACAGCGGCAAGATCGTGCTCTCGCAGATCGAGCTGGACGAAAAGTGCAACGTGGTGCGCACTTCGCCTGGCGTGCGGCGCTATGCGGTGCCTGCCAAGCCGCAGACTGTGCGTCCGGTCAGCCTTGAGGGCGAGAAGGACATCGACAGGCAGAACGGCAAGTCCCTGTACTTCCATATCGACGGCGGCGCGCCTGAGTCAGCCGTGCTCTACCTGCGTGGACTGCCGTTCTCGTCCTTGTACTACACCGAGCTGGGTAAGCACATCCATCACATCGACTTCGCCAGCGAAACCGTGCATCACGATTTCGGGCACAGCCACACAGTGACGGGCGGTGGCACGGACGAACAAGGCGAACACACCCACAGCTTCATCGTTGACAACGGCGAGACCAGCGGCGGCATCGACGTCAACGACACCAACAACAACTTCGTCACCGGAGCCAATCCGATCCAGCCTGCGGGCAAGCACACGCACGCGCTGGTGGGCGTGACGTTCTCCAAGGAACTGGGTGACTGGGGACATTCGCATCGGGTGCAAGGCGATACCCAGGGAACCGGCGCCTCGGACCTGGACGCGCGCAACGGGAAACCCGCGTTGAAGCTGCTGAAGGACCTGATCGTCAGGTTCGACGGTGTCTCCATCACCGGCGCCATCTGCGACCAGTTGGAAGCCCGCGCGGGCCAAGGCGGACAGTGGCGCGTAATGGGTGGCGGCGGCGTCGATGACGTGCGGCTGAACGGCGCCACCCTCAGCAAGCCACCGGGCACCGGTGAGATCGACCTGCTCAAGCTCGGCATCGAGATTGGCATTGGCCAGCACAAGCTGGAATTCGTCGTCAGCGATCCGGACGTTGGCGGCCAGATCCAATACAACCTGTACGTGAGTTGACATGGACTTCCCGACTGCCCATGCCCTACTACGCGATCGTCACCGCTGGCGCGGGTCAACGCTCGGCGTCGCGCCCGATGACGACAGCAACCTGGTACTGGCACAAATTCCTGCGCCAACGGATGGCAAGGCGGTCAACATTGCGACGTCTCTGCCTTACACCCGGGAGGTCTCGGGCATTGCGGCAGGCCCGTGCCAGGCGCTGTTCGTGGCCGACACCGCGCACGACCGGTTGCTCTGGATCGATGGGCAATGCAATGCCCAGGCATGGTTGCCGCCAGCGCCCGTCAATTTGACCGGCGCGCCGGGAACGTTCAAAACGCCGCGTGCACTGGCCTGTGCGGCCGAAGCGCTGCTGGTTGCCGACAGCGGCAACGCACGGATACAAAGCCTGGCCTTTCCACAACTCGAAGCCAACCTGACGTGCACGGCCTGGAGCGAGCCGGTCAGCCTGGCCATCGACTCCAAACAACGGGTACTGGTCATCGATGCCGCCACGAAGACGCTGCACCGCATGAGCGCCAGTGGCAAAGCCGATGCCGCGTTCGACACCGCCGTTGCCACATCGGGGCGCCTGGCGCAACCACTGTTTGTCGCCTGCGACAACGATGACCGGGTGCTTGTGGCAGATGTCCAGCACAATGAAGTGCTCGTTTTCGACACGAACGGTGCCGTGCTGCACAGCTTGCCCGGCACCGCCGGCTGGTTGCCCGGCGCGCTGGCCACCTGGGGCGCACAAGTCTATGTGGCAGACGCGTCCAGCGGCAGCATCGCTGTCTTCACAAACAGCGCCACCGCGGCACGACACCTCGGCAATATCAACGGCTGGCAGGGCCCGGTGACCGCGCTAGCGGTGGGCGCCGACGGTACGCTCTACATCAAGCCCGGTCTGGATGCGCTGTTCTACCGCTTTGCCAGCAACGCAGCTTATCTTGCCAGCGGCATCCTCAGCGCCGGCCCATTCGACGCGGGCGAAGACCGTCAGTGGGAACGCGCATTTGCCGATTGTGTCGTCCCCACCGGTACATCCGTCGCCTTCGAGGTCGCCACCGCCGATTCCGATGCGGTTGCGCCAGCGCCCGGCGACTGGGTGCTGCTGCCAGCGCCCGACGCGCTGCTGTCCCGCTTCACGCCGGGCGGACGGCGCTTTGCCTGGTTGCGACTCACGCTTGCGAGCACGGACAGCACCGTGACGCCCCGTGTGCGCCAGGCCCACCTTGCCACAGCGTCCGAAGACTACCTGGATTACCTGCCCCTCACCTACCGCTACAACGACGACGGCCCCGACGGATTCCTTTCGCGCTGGCTGCGCCTGATACGCAGCGAGTTCAGCGGCATCGAAGCGCTGCTGGACGACATACCGCGAGTGGCCGACCCGCAGTTCATCCCTGCCGGATCGCTCGCCTGGCTGGCACAGTGGTTCGGGCTGGAACTGCCGCAGATTGCCGACAATGCGCAACACCGCGCGCTGGTCGCTCGCGCGGTAAACCTGATGGCACGACGCGGCACCCCGCAGTCGATCGCCACATTCGTGGCGCTGCACACCGGTATCGAGCCGGTGATTGTCGAAGGCTTCACTGACCGGCGCATCTGGGTGTTGGGCCAGAACTCGCTTCTGGATTTCGACACCCGGCTCGCACCGCTCGACCCGCTGGGCATGATCGTGCCCGACCCGGCGCGGGACGCTGGCTGCTGCTCCGCAGCCGCGCCGCTAACCGTTGCAGAGCCGCGCTCGCCGTGCGCCAACGCACGGGCCACGCCCGCGCAAGCCGTACCGGTACTGGCAATCGGCCGTGCAGTGGTTGGCGAAAGCGGACCGCTGGCCGAGTACCAGATCGGCCTGCCACTGTTTGCGGAGGACGCCTATCGGTTCTGTGTCGTGGTCGACGCTTACCGCGCCTCCGATCCTCAGATAGTCCTGGAGATCCGCCGCATCGTCGAACGCGAGAAGCCCGCACACACCGATTGGCGGCTTGATCTGATCGCGCCCGAATTGCGCGTGGGGTTCCAGAGCCGTATCGGCATCGACGCCATCGTCGGCGGTGATCCGCCGCCGCGTGCGCTGGGTAGCGCGCAACTTTGCATCACAACCAACCTGCCGCTGTCGGACGTCGCCCGCGTTGGCAACGCGACGCTGGACGGCTCGCTCAGCCTGACTTAAAGGAGCAACGCATGGATCTCTACGACAACGCTGAAGCCTTGCTGCGGATCCTGCGTGAGCCGCGCCGGAACAAGTACTTCTATGGCAAGCGCATGGATGTGCAGCATTTCCAGATGGAGCAGGACTATGGCAAGCTCAAGCAGTGGCTGCTCAATCGCCTGACCCTTGGCAAGGGTGTGCTGTGCGGCCTAAATGTCACGGTCAGCGGGGGCCGGGTCTGCGTCGACCCGGGCGTGGCGATCGACGGGCTGGGCCGCGAGATCATCGTGCCGCTGCGCTATTGCATGGACCCGGTGGTCGTCGACGATGGCTGCTGTGGAATGCACGCCCCCAAGACCACACCTGCGCCCACGCCAACCATCGCCCCGAGGCGGGATGCAACGTCGCTGCCAGCGCCCGCGCCCGCGCCCGCGCCCGCGCCCAACAGCGTGGTCGACGGTCTGTTCACATTGTGGCTGTGCTACCGAGAGTGTCTGACCGATCAGCAGCCGGTAATGGTGTCGGAATGCGGCACCCGTGACGAATGCGCGGCCGGCACCATCGTCGAAACCTTCTGCCTGAAATTTGGCCAAGGCATGGCGCCGCCGCTGGGGGATCCCGACTGGTGTGCGAAGCTCTGGGACACAGGCACAAATCAACTGGCGATAGATGTGCCCGCTGACCAGCAAGCCGTCGCAAAGGCCGCGACCAACAGTCGCCACCATCTGCTGTGTGAGTTGCTCGACGACAACTGCGTGCCAATGGACGGCGATCCCTGCGTGCCGCTGGCCCTCGTGCAAGTGAAGGACAGCCAGGTGACGCTGGAGGAATGCCTGGTGCGGCCGCGCATCTATAGCAACCAACGGCTGCTCGACCTCATCCTGTGTCTGGCCGACAAGATTGACGATTGCTGCGGAAACCACGCCCCAACGCCAACGCCAGCACCGACGCTGCTGCACGTGCGCGGCATCGAGTTTCTCGGATTCAATAATCAGGTCGTCGGTATCTTGAAAAGCCCGGACAAGCCGGTAGAGCTGCACACACAGATTGCTGCGATCCGCGTCACCTTCGACAAAGCCCTCGCGACAGCGGGCGCCAAAGCGCCGAATGTAGCCGGACTCGGCGACCCGAACTTCAAGACCCACAACGTACAGCTGCGGGTGTCTCCAGAACTGGCGAAACAACTTGGTACGCCCTTCGTCGCAAGCAAGCTGTCCATGGAGGACACGCAGGCCTTCCGCCTCAACTTCGAGCCGGGCACCCGCCTGATCAACCAGGATGGCCGCTGGCCTCCCGGCCTGCGCATCGACTGCGAGATATTCCTGCGCGGCACCGCGAATGCCGACGGTCCCGAACTGGCCGACGTCGACGGCCTCGCGCTGGACGGCGAGCCGCACCCGCCTGCTGGTGGCTTGCTATCAGGCGACGATGTCGCGGGTGGCGACTTCACCGCGCAGTTCACGGTGCTCATCCAAGGCTAAGACCGGGCCGAACCGAACCAGGAGAATCCAGATGTCCGACATGTCCGACCTGAAGTGCGCGTGCTGCGGCGAGCCCCTTGAACGCGTGCGCTATTTTCCCCGCCAGCTTCTGACGGCCGACGATATGCGGTGCGAGCAGGAATACCTCCGCGAGAAAACACGACGCCACAACCGTTACCTGCATGGCTGGGGTGTCGTGTGTGGCTGCACCGTCGAAGTGGTGGCGGATGCCAAGACGCCCACCGTGCGCGTGTGCCCCGGCTACGCGGTCGGGCCGCAGGGCGACGAGATCTACATCGACTGCTGCATTGAGGTCGACCTGAAAACCGGCGCCCCCGATCAGCCGTGCTCGGTACGCTGGCCCTGCCCGCCGATCGGCGACGTTCCCACAGTGCGGGGAAACAAGGCCACGGTCTACATCGCCGTGCGCTATGCCGAATGCTTCACACGCCCAATGCGTGTGCATCCGGCCGGCTGCGGCTGCGATGAAACCGGCTGCGAGTATTCGCGCGTACGCGATGCTTACGAGATCAAGGTGTTGTGGAATCTCCCTCAGTCGCACATCAATGCCAAAAAGGACGACGACGACTGGTGCAACAGCGTCCGCAAGGCTGCAGGCAATTTGCGCGGGCACCAACATACCTTCCCGGTGCCGCCGTGCCCGGAATGTGAGGCGGATCCGTGGGTGGTGCTGGCGACGGTCTCGTTCTCGACCAACAGCGATGCAACATCCCACAACGGAAACCAGGTGGCTGTGCAGTTCAACGACCGACGCGTGCTCTTGGCAACCCAGCGCCTGCAAGTGGCGGCATTGTGTTTGCCCTGAAGCGCGGTGGTCACGGGCTGAAGGGCAACGTGCTTTTGCCCCTCAGCCCAGTCATCAGAGCGCTCTCGCCCCATGGTTTGCCAGGCTGAGACTTGACAAAGCAAAACTGGCCACAACGTCATACCAGGCTTGGAGGCGTTCATCGCGGACGCCGGGACTAGCACGGGAGTGCACTCGGCCCCATGTCTACTGCCGGACCGCCGGCGCGGACACGCCCAATACCGGGCGAGCCTGCCCAGTTCTGCAACCGCTGCCATTGGATAACCGGGCCCTGCAAAGACTGCAGCCGTTCCACTACACAGCTCGGCCACATAGCGTTCTATAAACAACTCGATTTCGGGTGAGAACTTACTGGTTGTCTTGCCCATGAGCTGTCCTTTCTGCTTCAGGTCATTGGCGACAAAACTGCAGCAACGCAAACCTGCAAACGGAATACCTCGAAAGGGGCCAATGGCAACGCGCATACTCCCTCCGCAGCACATCGCCGTCTGCCTTGATCCTTTTGGCTTACGTCGTTACCAAGTCCATCAAGACTACTCAAGGGTGCTCGCGTCAGATCCCGGTGCCCGCCTCCAGGCTCGTGCTGAAATCAGATGACTAAGGGCGCCGCAAACGACTCTCCCGCAATCATGATTTCCGGCAAAGGCCTGTCACGCCTGGCCTCGACCGGCTATTGCTAAATTTCGCACGGGCCACGGAGCCAAATGGAGAGATCTCGACAGACTTTCCGCCCTTTTTTGGCACCACAATTCTTTAGAAATCAATGAGTTAGAAATCCCCGTCCCGACAGATTTTATTTTTACGGATCACCAGTGATCGTTAACAATAAAGTCTGTCGGAGTGCCCTGGACAGCCCCCATCCGGAAGGGGTCAGCAAACATTGATGGCAACCCGCGCCGCCCTTCCCTCCTGGATGGCGCAGGCAATTGGTCTGGAGAACAGCAGAGCAGCAGGGAAGCCGTAACGCATGGCTGAATATTTCTTCGACCTCAGCCTCGACGATCAACGGGAAGCGCTGGAATACGCTCGCGAGCAAAGCGGCCGCCCGGCACACCTGCTTGAAAAAGACATCTGGGTTGTGTGGACGCTGCACGCGCTGTTCGCGTCGCGACTCGCAGCGGATCTCACCTTCAAGGGCGTTCCCGTCCGCCTCGCCGCTGGTCATGAGCCTGGCCAGGACCTTCTGGGAAAAACAACGGCAGCCCACGTCTACTGCGCCCAAGGGCGCATCCGCGGCGAACGGTATGCGCGGCATTGGCATGACCTGGCGGCCATCGCGCGCAGCAATCACTTTGCGCAAGTGCTCTCGGACCGCGCTGTCGCGACGATGGTGGCCGATCACAAGACGCTGTTCTTCATCGAGAAAGATGCCGACGGTGCCGTCATCGACTATGCCGCATCAACACAAGGCCACCTGCGCATTGTTCCAGAAGGACAGGCGCGTCAAAGCCTCGCGGACGGCTATGCCGCCATGCTCGCCGACGCAGTGATGGTCGGTGATGCCCTGCCCTTCGACCGGCTGCTGGAAGCCTGCGGCGAACTCGAAGCCAGGCTAAACGCAACGGCCGTGTAACCGGCCCGAGCACCACTTTCCGCAAGGGCACGCCGGTTCCGCAGTGTGCGCAGCGTGCTGCCCCCGACATCAAACCTCCACTTCCCCCAAAGCCTTGAGCCCCACCGAGAGCATGGCCAGATCGGCCGAACCGGCGGCCACCTGGTCGGCGATCACGCGGTTGTAGCGCGTCAGCGCTTCCTGGCGGGCGGCCCGCCAGGTCTCGATCAAGGCCTCCGCGCTGGCATCGGACGCTGCGTCGTGCAGCACCGAGCGGGTGAGCCGCCGACGCAGTTGCCCCAGCTCTTCGAGCAGGGTCGCGCGCGCCAGCATCTGCCAATGCGTCTGCGTCGGCAGGCCGAGGATGCCGCCCTGCAGCCAGCCGTAGCCGAGCGGCTGGTCGAGCGCGAAATACACGCGCGCGGCGAGCCTGGCGTCGCAGCCGCTCGCGGTGGCGACCTCGGCGATGTCGAGCAGCGAGACGCGTGCCGGCACGCCGGCCGCCGTGCGCGCCAAGGCTTCGGGCACGCCCGCGTCGACGAACGCCTGCTGCTGTTGTCCGGCCTCGCGCGCCGACTCCTCCGTCTGCAGGCCGTCGACTTCGGGGGCGAGCGCATCGACCGCCGTGCGGAAGCGTTCGACCACGGCCGGCACATCGGACACGCGCTGCCGCAGGAACCACAGCGTGGCCCGCTCGTGCAGTTGCGCGAACGCGGCAAACAAGGCGGCCTGCGTCTCGTGCGGCACCCGCGCATCGAGCCCGTCGACTTCCTGCCAGAGCGCGTCGAGCCGGTAGACGGCGCGCGCCACCAGGCTCGCCCACACCACGGCGAGCGGCTCCGCGCCGGTTTCCTCGGCGAGCCGGTGCACAAAGGTCACGCCGGCGCGGTTGATCAGCGCGTTCGCATGCACGGTCGCCAGGATCTCGCGCCGCAGCGGATGCCGCGGCATGGCCGCGCCGCAGCGCGCCCGCAGCGGCTGCGGAAAATACGCCGGCAGGCCGTCGGCCACGAAGGGATGGTCGGGCAGATCGCTGCCCTGCAGCACGTCGTACAGCCACATCTTGCTGTAGGCCATCAGCACCGCGCGCTCGGGTGCGCTCAGGCCGCCGCCGGCTGCCCGCCGGATGTCGATGTCCTCGTCGGACGGCAGGAATTCGATGACCCGGTTCAGGCGCCCGGCTCGCTCCAGGTGGCGCATCAGCCGCGCCTCGGCATCAAGCCACGATGCGGAGCGCGTGCGCGCGAGCGACAGCGCCTGCGTCTGGAAGTAGTTGTCGTGCAGGACCAGTTCGCCGACCTCATCGGTCATCTGCGCGAGCAGCACGTTGCGCTGCTTGAGCGTCATCTCGCCGTCGGCCACCACCAGCCCCAGCAGGATCTTGATGTTGACCTCGTGGTCCGAACAATCGACGCCGGCCGAATTGTCGATCGCGTCGGTGTTGATGCGCCCGCCGTGCTGGGCATACTCGATGCGCCCGAGCTGCGTGCTGCCGAGGTTGCCGCCCTCGGCCACTACCTTGCAGCGCAGCTCTGCGCCGTCCACGCGCAGCCCGTCATTGGCGCGGTCGCCCACCTGGGCGTGGGTCTCATTGCTGGCCTTGATGTAGGTGCCGATGCCGCCGTTGTAGAGCAGGTCCACCGGGGCCTTGAGGATGGCGTGGAGCAGGTCGTTCGGCGCCATCTCGGTGGCGGAGACACCCAGCATGGCGCGCACTTCGGGCGTGAGCGCGATCGCCTTGGCGGCGCGCGGGAACACGCCGCCGCCCGGGCTGATCAGCGCCTTGTCGTAGTCGGCCCAGCTCGAGCGCGGCAGATTGAACAGGCGCTCACGCTCGGCAAAGCTCGTGGCGGCATCGGGCGACGGATCGAGGAAGACATGCCGATGATCGAACGCCGCGAGCAGGCGGATATGGCGCGACAACAGCATGCCATTGCCGAACACATCGCCCGACATGTCGCCGATGCCGACCACCGTGAAGTCGGTGGTCTGCGTATCGACGCCCATTTCGCTGAAATGCCGCTTGACCGACTCCCACGCGCCGCGCGCGGTGATGGCCATCTTCTTGTGGTCGTAGCCGACCGAGCCGCCCGAGGCGAAGGCATCGCCGAGCCAGAAACCGTATTCGGCCGAAATCGCGTTGGCGTAGTCCGAGAACGTGGCCGTGCCCTTGTCGGCGGCGACCACCAGGTAGGGGTCGTCGCCGTCGTAGCGCACCACGTCGCGCGGCGGCACGAGGCGGCCGTCGACGTAGTTGTCGGTCAGGTCGAGCAGGCCGCGCAGGAACGTCTGGTAGCAGGCCACGCCTTCGGCCAGGTACGCATCGCGATCGGTCGCGGGCGGCGCCTGCTTGACGACGAACCCGCCCTTGGAGCCGACCGGCACGATCACTGTGTTCTTGACCATCTGCGCCTTGACCAGCCCGAGCACCTCGGTGCGGAAATCCTCGCGCCGGTCGGACCAGCGCAGCCCGCCGCGCGCGACCTTGCCGCCGCGCAGGTGCACGCCCTCGACACGCGGCGAATAGACCCAGATCTCGAACATCGGCTTGGGCTCGGGCAGCCCGGGCACGCGCGCGGGATCGAACTTGAACGACAGGTACGGCTTGGACGGCCCGCCCGGTGCCGTGCCCTGGAAGTAGTTGGTGCGCAGCGTGGCTTCGAGCACGCCGAGGAACTGGCGCAGGATGCGGTCTTCGTCCAGGTTCGGCACGTCTTCGAGCGCCTCGACGATCTGCGCGCGCAGCCTGTCGCTGCGGCGCGCGCGCTCCGCGTCCTCGAGCGCCGGATCGAAGCGCACCAGGAACAGGTGCACCAGCGCCCGCGCAATCGACGGATTGCCGGTCAGCGCGCTCTCCATGTAAGCGTTGCTGAAAGTCGAACCGACTTGGCGGATGTAGCGCGCGTAGGCGCGCAGGATGCGTACCTCGCGCCACGTCAGGCCGGCCTGCAGCACGAGCCGGTTGAGGTCGTCGTTCTCGACGTCGCCGTTCCAGATGCGCGCGAAGGCGTCTTCGAAGCGCCCGCGGGCTTCATCGAGATCGACCTCGCCGCCGTCGGCGGTGACCATGCCGAAGTCGTGCATCGAGATCGGCGCGGCGTCGGACGGTTCGATGCGATAGGGCCGCTCTTCGTTGACGCGCACACCGAGGTGCTCGAGCATCGGCAGGCTGCGCGAGAGCGCGATCGGCTGGCCGGTGCGGTAGATCTTGAAGCGCAGGGCCCCGGCGGGCGCCTCGAGCGGCCGGTACAGCTGCATCGTGAGCGCACCGCCGGCAGGGGCTTCCTGGGCTGCCGGTGCATCCGCCCCACCCGCTGCATTGGCGGCTGCGGTGGCGACGGTCGCCTCACCCAGCAGCGGCTCCATCAGTTCGATGTCGCGCACCGCGAGGCGCGCGGGGTAGTCTTCCCGGAAGCCGGCGGGGAAAGCATCGCCGTAGCGGCGCAGCAGGCGGTTGCCGCGCTCCTCGCCGCCGCGCTCGAGCAGCGCTTCGGCAAGTTCGTCCTGCCAGCGCCGCGCGGCCTGCACGATATGCGCTTCCAGTTCGGCCACATCCACCTCGGGCACGTTGCCCGGCTGCGTGCGCACGGTGATGTGGATACGCGCGAGCATCGACTCCGACAGCAGCGGCGTGAACTCCACCCCCGTGCCGCGATAGGCGTCCTGCAGCAGCTTCTGGATGCGCACGCGCAGGTCGGTGTTGAACTTCTCGCGCGGCACGAACACGAGGCACGACACGAAGCGGTCGAACGGGTCGCGGCGCACGAACAGCCGCGTGCGCTGGCGCTCCTGCAGCCGCAGGATACCGAGCGCGATGTCGTACAGCGCCTCGCTGCCGATCTGGAACAGCTCGTCGCGCGGGTACTGTTCGAGGATCGTCACGAGCGTCTTGGCGAGGTGCCCGTTGGGCAGGAAACCGGTGCGCCCGATCACGCTGGCGACCTTGCGCCGCACCAGGGGGATGTCCTCGGCCGGCACCATGTAGACATTCGACGTGTACAGCCCGAGAAAACGCCGCTGGCCGCACACGCGGCCGTCGGCATCGAACAGCTTGATGCCGACGTAGTCGAGGTAGCCGGGCCGGTGCACGGTTGCGCGCGAGTTGGCCTTGGTCAGAAACACCGGCGCGGGCTCGTCGATGATCTTGGCGGCGCCCGGCGCGAGCCGCGAGATGTCGGGGGCGGCGGGATCGCGCAGCGCCTCGCGCAACACGCCAAGCCCGGTGCCCGGCATGCCCTGCAGGTAGAGGCCGTCGTCCTTGGCGATGAGGGCGTAGTCGCGATAGCCGAGCAGCGTGAAATGCTGCTCGAGCAACCAGGCCAGGAAGGCCTGTGTCTCGGCAATTTCCGCGCGTTCGGCCTCGCCCGTGGACGCCTGCCCGGCGCGCGCGCCCAGCGCATCGATGGCGGCCCGGACCGCGCCCTGCATCGGCTGCCAGTCCTCCACCGCCGCGCGCACGTCGCCCAGCACGCGCACCAGGCCGTCATGCAGCGCCTGCATCCGGTCGGGTTCGGAGAAGCGGTCGACTTCGATGTGGATATACGACTCGTAGCGCGTGGTGCCGCCCTTCCCGTCGTCGGAATCGGCCTCGGCAACCGAGCCCGGCGTGTCGCCCGCGAGTGCCGCCGGGCGCAGCACGCCACCGCCGGGCGCCACGGCCACGCGCGCGCCGGACGCATCGCGCTGCACGCGGCAGACCGGGTGGAAGGCCGAATGCAGCGCGAGCCCCTGCCGGTTGATTTCCATGGTCACGGAATCGACCAGGAACGGCATGTCGTCGTTGACGATTTCCACCACGGTGTGGCCGCAGTACCAGCCGTGCTGCTCCAGGCTCGGGTTGTAGACCCGCACGCGCGGCTGGCCGCTCGCGAACTTCTGGCCGAGCTGCCAGTGCGCCATCGCGGCGCCGTAGAGATCGGCGACGCTGCGCGAGGCGACGTCCTCTGGGTCGGCCAGTTCGTAGTACTGCCGTACGAACGGCTCGAACTGCGCAGCGATATCGGGCGCACGCTTGCGCGCCAGGGCCACCACGTCCGCCATCGGCTGGAGGACTTTGTCTTCGTGCTGGGCAGACATGCGTTGCCTCCCGAAAAAGGGCGCCCCCATGCTACGCCGCGCGCCGATGGCTGGCAATGGGAGTTGCCCGGACGCAGGCCGCCCCCGCGGGTTGAGCGATTCCCTGGAGCGGGCCGGGAGGGATACCGCTCGCCTGCGCCGGCCATGAGCGCACGCCCCTCCCGAAAGCAATCAGGACAAGGGCGCATCCCGACGGCGCATCGGTCCCGGCCCCCGGCATGGGACACGGCAGCCGTACATCGTGCATTGCACAATGCGTGCCTCGACCCGGTCGTCCTATCGCGGCAACGAAGCGCGCCGCCCGGTCAAACACCTGGCCGTTCGCTGCAGGCGGAGGCACGAAGCGCAGACGTCCACCCTCCCCCTCGCAACGCTCGCAGCGGTCTCGCCGCCGGCGCGCCCCGCAAGGCGCAAACGATAGTCAAAGGCTTCGGGCAGACGCAACAGGGCAAAGGTCACCAGCCGATGTGCGATGTCGGACACCCCGCACCGGAGAACGTACGCGGTTCGACCGCCATTGCATTGCGCATGAGGGCCGGCAACGCGTGCGGCCCGGCCCCGACGGCCAGATCGGAACGCGCCCGCGCGGCATGCGACGGGCCCCTCCCGCCATCACACCATCACACCATCACGCCTTGCCGCCGGCCTCGCGGGCGATGCGGTAATCCGTCGGCCGCATGCCGGTCCACTTGCGGAAGGCCCGGTGGAACGCGCTCGGCTCGGCAAATCCGACCGCCGCCGCGATGTCGGCGATGGTCTGCCGCGTGTCCTGCAGCGCGTTGATCGCGATGTCGCGCCGCAGATCGTCCTTGATCGACTGGTAGGTGTGGCCCTCCAACTTGAGGCGGCGGCGCAGGGTAGCCTCGGCGACGTTGAGCTTGAGCGCCATCGCGCCGGACGCCGGCCATGCCGCCGCCGGCAGCGTGCGCAGCGTCCTGCGCACCCGCGCGGCGAACGCGTCCGGGTTGCGGTACTTGACGATGAAGCTGCCGGGCGCGTCGCGCAGGAACGACTTGATCGACGCGGCGGTCTGGATCACCGGCAGATCGAGAAAACCGGGCGACAGGTCGACGCAGGACACCGGCTGGCCGAAGGCCATGTCGTCGCAGAACATCAGGCGGTATTCCTGCTCGGCGGGCGGCGCGGGGCAGCGAAAGCGCGCCGCGATCAGCGGGATGCGCCGGCCGACCAGCCAGCAGACCAGGCCGTACACCATGATGAACCACGTCGCGTACGTGAACATGGCCGGCTCCGGCGTGCCCGGCCGGTGCACGAAGGTCAGGCGCACGCGCTGCGCATCGGCCTCGACCTGCGCGGCGAGGTCGTCCAGCACCAGCCGCATGAACCCCGTGGCGCGCTGCAGCGCCCGCCGGCCGGTGCGCGCGGTCAGCGCGGCCTGCGTCATCGCGGCAAAGCTGCCGCTGCGCATGGGGTGCGAGTCCTGGCCGAAGAACTCGTCGTCGAGCGCCTGTGCGATGCCGCTCCACAGCGCGCCGTACTGCGCCGACGACACGCGGCCGCGGGGCGAAGCCAGCATCTGCGGCGCGATCCCGGCCGCCGCGATGAGCGGCGGCACGTCCAGCCCGCGCGCCCGTGCCCGCACCAGGGCTTCGGCGACGAGGCTCATGGAAATGGTGCCTTTCTCGTTGTTCTTCATCGTCGTAGAGCAAAAGGCCCTGGCCCTCGGCGGGCCGATCGGAGCGGTTGCGGTCTCCCGTCGCATCGCCCCGGCATGGCAAATCCGCTCACGCAGATTGAGCGTGCCGGACATCGAACTCGCGCAGGCGTCTGCCTACACTTTTTCCCCATCTGAGCGCCGCGCCAACCCGGCGCGGGGCACGACAGTGTAAAGCGTGCAGGCGCGGCGCCGCGCGGCCGGGCAACAGAGACCAACAGCGATGGACGACTTCTATACCGAAGAACAGCGGATGATCCTCGATGCCGCCCGCGATTTCGCCGCGGAACGCCTCGCGCCGCATGCGGCGCAATGGGACCGCGACGGCAGCCTGCCCGACAACGTGGTCGCCCAGATGGGCGAGCTGGGGCTGCTCGGCATGATCGTGCCGCTCGAATGGGGCGGCTCGTACACCGACTACGTCGCCTATGCGCTGGCGCTGGAAGAGATCGCCGCCGGCTGCGCCGCCTGCGCGACGATGATGAGCGTGCACAACTCGGTCGGCTGCGGGCCGATCCTGAAATTCGGCACCGAGGGGCAGAAGGCACGCTACCTGCCCGACCTGGCCACGGGCCGCGCGATCGGCGCGTTCTGCCTGACCGAGCCGCAGGCCGGCTCCGAGGCCAACAACCTGCGCACCCGCGCCGTGCTGCGCGACGGCCGGTGGGTGCTCAACGGCAGTAAGCAGTTCGTGACCAACGGCGCGCGCGCGAAGCTCGCCATCGTGTTTGCCGTGACCGATCCCGGCGCCGGCAAGCGCGGTCTCTCGGCCTTCATCGTCCCGACCGACACGCCGGGCTTCCACGTCGGGCGGCCGGAGCACAAACTCGGCATCCGCGCCTCGGACACCTGCCCGATCACGCTCGAAGACTGCGCCGTGCCGCAGGCGAACCTGCTGGGCGAACCCGGCGAGGGCCTGAAGATCGCGCTGTCCAACCTCGAAGGCGGGCGCATCGGCATCGCGGCGCAGGCGGTCGGCATCGCGCGCGCGGCGTTCGATGCGGCGCGCCGGTATGCCAACGAGCGCGTCCAGTTCGGCAAGGCGCTGCGCGAGCACCAGACCATCGCCAACATGCTGGCCGACATGGCCACGCGCCTGAACGCCGCGCGCCTGCTGGTGCACCACGCGGCCCGGCTGCGCAGCCTGGACAAGCCCTGCCTGTCGGAGGCGTCGCAGGCCAAGCTCTATGCGTCCGAACTGGCCGAGGAGATCTGCTCGAAGGCGATCCAGATCCACGGCGGCTACGGCTATCTCGCCGACTACGCCGTCGAGCGCCACTACCGCGACGCACGCATCACGCAGATCTACGAAGGCACCAGCGAAGTCCAGCGGATGGTGATCGCGCGGCACGTCTAGCGCCGGCGCACGCACTGCCGCCCACACAGAGCGCACCACCGCGCCGATGAGGAGACGACGATGAACGCGATGAACGCGATGACCGATATGACACCCGCCGCCCGGGGCTTTATCGAGGCGCGCGACCTGCTGCTGCGGTATCGCACCGATTACGAACGCGCGGTCCTCGAATTCCGCTGGCCCGCGCTGGACACCTTCAACTGGGCGCTGGACTACTTCGACGCCATCGCGCGCGGCAACGACCAGCCGGCGCTGTGGATCGTCGACGATCCGCACAGCGAAGGGCTGCGGCTGTCTTACGCCCAGATGTCGGAGCGTTCGTCGCGGGTGGCGAACTTCCTGCGCGGCCTGGGCATCGTGCGCGGCGACCGGCTGCTGCTGATGCTGCCGAACCGCGTCGAGCTGTGGGACGTGATGCTGGCGGCGATGAAGCTGGGCGCGGTGGTCCTGCCGGCCACCACCCAGCTCTCGCCGGATGACGTGCGCGACCGCGTGCAACTGGGCGGCGCGACCTGCGTGGTGACGGATGCGGCCGAGCTGGACAAATTCGATGCGGTCGATGCCGGCGTCAAGCGCATCGCCGTGGGCGCGCGGCGCGACGGCTGGATCGACTTCGCCGATGCCTACAGCGCGCCTGCACAGTTCGTCCCGGACGGACCGACGCGCGCCACCGATCCGCTGCTGCTGTACTTCACCTCGGGCACCACGTCCAAGCCCAAGCTGGTCGAGCATACGCACCAGAGCTATCCGGTGGGCCACCTGTCCACCCTGTACTGGATCGGCCTGCAGCCCGGCGACGTGCACTGGAACATCAGCTCGCCGGGCTGGGCCAAGCATGCCTGGAGCTGTTTCTTCGCGCCGTGGAATGCGCAGGCGTGCGTGTTCGTCTACAACTACGCGCGCTTCGTGCCAAAGGAAACGCTGGCGGTGCTGGTGCGCTGCCGGGTGACGACGCTGTGCGCGCCGCCCACCGTGTGGCGGATGCTGGTGCAGGAGCCGCTGGCGTCGTACCCGGTGACGCTGCGCGAGATCGTCGGCGCGGGCGAGCCGCTGAACCCCGAGATCATCGAGCGCGTGCGGCAGGCGTGGGGCGTGACCATCCGCGACGGCTTCGGCCAGACCGAGACCACCTGCCAGATCGGCAACACGCCGGGGCAGCCGGTGGTGCCGGGTTCAGTGGGCCGCCCGCTGCCGGGCTACCGGGTCGAGCTGGTCGACGCCGATGACCGCCCCGCCGCCGAGGGCGAGATCGTGCTGCCGCTGTCGCACCGGCCGCTGGGCCTGATGCAGGGCTACGCCGGCAACGCCAAGGCGACGGCTGAGGCCATGCGCAACGGCTACTACCACACCTCCGATGTCGCCATGCGCCGCGACGACGGGTACTTCGTCTACGTCGGCCGCACCGACGATGTGTTCAAGTCGTCGGACTACCGGCTCAGCCCCTTCGAGCTGGAGAGCGTGCTGATCGAGCACGAGGCCATCGCCGAGGCCGCCGTGGTGCCGAGCGCGGACCCGCTGCGGCGGTCGGTGCCGAAGGCGTTCGTGACGCTGCGCCAAGGCTACGAGGCCGGGCCCGAGCTGGCGCGCGCGGTGTTCCGCTTCTCGCGCGAGAAGCTCGCGCCCTACAAGCGCATCCGCCGCCTGCAGTTCAGCGAATTGCCCAAGACCCTCTCGGGCAAGATCCGGCGCGTCGAACTGCGCCGCCGCGAGCAGGAGCGCCTGCCCGACCCGGCCCGCCTGCCGGGCGAGTACTGGGAAGAAGACTTCGCTGACGCGCGCTGAACCCGATCGCCATCGCATCGCCATCGCATCGCCATTGAATCGCCATCCCAGGCCGCCGCGTGGCACTAGCAGCCACCAGCTACGCGCAGCCATCGACTTGCACAGGAGACCCACCATGAGCGCAGTCGCATCCCTCGCTTCGGCCCCGCACGCCGAGCATCCCCGCACGCTGCCGAGCGTCAAGCTGCTGATCGGCGGCGCGTTCGTCGAATCCCGCTCGGCCGAATGGCGCGAGGTGGTGAACCCGGCCACGCAGGACGTGCTGGCGCGCGTGCCGTTCGCCACGCAGGCGGAAGTCGACGCGGCGATCCGCGCGGCGCACGCCGCCTTCGCCACGTGGAAGCACACGCCGGTCGGCGCGCGGATGCGCATCATGCTCAAGTACCAGGCGCTGATCCGCGAGCACCTGCCGCGCATCGCCCGCACGCTGACCGCCGAGCAGGGCAAGACGCTGCCCGACGCCGAGGGCGACCTCTTCCGCGGGCTCGAAGTGGTCGAGCACGCGTGCTCGGTCGGCTCGCTGCAGCAGGGCGAATTCCTGGAGAACGTGGCCGGCGCGGTGGACACCTACACGCTGCGCCAGCCGCTGGGCGTCTGCGCCGGCATCACGCCGTTCAACTTCCCGGCGATGATCCCGCTGTGGATGTTCCCGATGGCGATCGTGTGCGGCAACACCTTTGTGCTCAAGCCGTCGGAGCAGGACCCGCTGTCGACCATGCTGCTGGTCGAGCTGGCGCTCGAAGCGGGTGTGCCGCCGGGCGTGCTGAACGTCGTGCACGGCGGCAAGGAAGTCGTCGATGCGCTGTGCACGCATGAACTGGTGAAGGCGGTGTCGTTCGTCGGCTCGACGGCGGTGGGCACGCATGTGTACCGGCTCGCCAGCGAGCACGGCAAGCGCGTGCAGTCGATGATGGGGGCCAAGAACCACGCGGTGGTGCTGCCCGATGCCAACCGCGAGCAGACGCTCAATGCGCTGGTGGGCGCGGCGTTTGGCGCGGCCGGCCAGCGCTGCATGGCGACCTCGGTGGTGGTGCTGGTGGGCGCGGCACAGCAGTGGGTGCCCGATCTGGTCGAGAAGGCCCGCGCGCTCAAGGTGAACGCCGGCGTCGAGCCGGGCACCGATGTCGGCCCGGTGGTCTCGCGCGCGGCCAGGCAGCGCATCCTGGGCCTGATCGAATCCGGCGTGCAGCAGGGCGCGACGCTCGCGCTCGACGGCCGCGACGTGCGGGTCGCGGGCTACGCGGACGGCAACTTCATCGGCCCGACCGTCTTCACCGACGTGACGACCGGCATGGACATCTACCGCAACGAGATCTTCGGGCCGGTGCTGCTGGTGCTGACCGCGCCCACGCTGGACGCGGCCATCGCGCTGGTCAACCGCAACCCGTTCGGCAATGGCGTGGGCCTGTTTACCCAGAGCGGCGCCGCGGCGCGCAAGTTCCAGAGCGAGATCGACGTAGGCCAGGTCGGCATCAACATCCCGATCCCGGTGCCGGTGCCCTACTTCAGCTTCACCGGCTCGCGCGGCTCGAAGCTGGGCGACCTGGGGCCGTACGGCAAGCAGGTCGTGCAGTTCTATACGCAGACGAAAACAGTCACCGCGCGCTGGTTCGACGACGCGGTCGAGGCCGGCGGCGTCAACACCACCATCAGCCTGCGCTGAACCCTCACGCGGAGACCCCTCATGAAGATCGCTTTTATCGGGCTCGGCAACATGGGCGCCCCGATGGCGCGCAACCTGTTGAAGGTGGGCCATGCGCTCAACGTGTTCGACCTCAATACCCAGGCGGCACAGTCGCTGGCGGACGCCGGCGCGAGCGCCGCGCCCTCGCCCAAGGCCGCGGTGACCGGCGTGGACTGCGTGATCACCATGCTGCCGGCCGCCGCGCACGTGCGCAGCGTGCTGACGGCGGACGACGGCATCCTCGCGGGCATCCCGAAGGGCGTGCCGATCATCGATTCGAGCACGATCGACCCCGACAGCGCCAAGGCCTTCGCCGCGCTGGCCGCCGCGCACGGCAACGCCTTCGTGGATGCGCCGGTCTCCGGCGGCACCGGCGGCGCGGCGGCGGGCACGCTGACCTTCATGGTGGGCGGCAGCACGGCGGCATTCGAGCAGGTGCGGCCGGTGCTGTCGGCCATGGGCAAGCACCTCGTGCATTGCGGCGCCACGGGCGCCGGCCAGGGCGCGAAGATCTGCAACAACCTGGTGCTCGGCATCACCATGGCCGGCGTGGCCGAGGCGATGTCGCTGGGCGAGGCGCTCGGCATCGATCCCAAGGTGCTGGGCGGCATCATCAACACCTCCACCGGCCGCTGCTGGAGTTCGGACACGTACAATCCCTTCCCCGGCGTGGTCGAGGCGGCGCCGTCCTCGCGCGGCTACACCGGCGGGTTCGGCACCGACCTGATGCTCAAGGACCTCGGCCTGGCCGGCGATGCCGCCAGATCGGTGCGCCAGCCCGTCTACCTGGGCGCGCTCGCGCAGCAGCTCTACCAGGCCATGAGCAGCAAGGGCGCCGGCAAGCTGGATTTCTCGGCGGTGATCCGGCTGTACCGGCCGGAAGGAGCCGCGCAATGATCGAACTCGACTGGCTGTATGACCGCACCATCGCGCAGTTGACGCTCAAGCGGCCGCCCGCCAACGCGTTCACGCCGGAAGACTTGCTGCAGTTGCAGTCCACCGTTGAAGCGCTCGATGCCGATCCGCGCGTGCGCGCGCTGGTCATCACCGGCGATGGCCCGAAGTTCTTCAGCGCGGGCGCGGACCTGAACACCTTTGCCGACGGCGACCGCGACGTGGCACGCGAGGCCGCCGCCCGCTTCGGCGCCGCGTTCGAAGCCTTGCAGAATGCGCGCCCGGTCGTGATCGCCGCCCTCAACGGCTACGCGATGGGCGGCGGGCTCGAATGCGCCCTCGCCTGCGACATCCGCATCGCCGAACGGCAGGCGCAACTGGCCGTGCCGGAAACCGCCGTCGGCCTGCTGTGCTGCGGCTGCGGCACGCAGACCCTGCCCTGGCTGGTCGGCGAGGGCTGGGCCAAGCGCATGATCCTCACCGGCGAGCGCGTCGACGCGCAGACGGCGCTGCGCATCGGCCTGGTCGAAGAGGTGGTCGACACCGGCGCGGCGCGCGAAGCGGCGCTGGCCATGGCGCGGCGCGTGACGGCGCTGAGCCCGCAGGCGGTCACCTTCAGCAAGGCGCTGATCCACCAGGCACGCAACGGCGTGCCGCGCACGGCGGCGCTCGCCGTCGAGCGCGAACGGTTCGTAGACCTGTTCGACCATCCGGACCCGCGCGAAGGCGTCAACGCCTTCCTGGAAAAACGCCCGCCGCGCTGGCGCGGCGCCGGCACGCAGGCGGACAAGCGGGCAGACAAGCAGGAGGAGGTCTTGCCATGAGCGCCCTACCGAAGCCGGCCGAGCCGGCCACCGCCGCCGTGGAACCCGAAGTGCTGCTGCGCGTCGTGAACCGCGTCGCCATCGTTACGCTGAACCGGCCCGCGGCCCTGAATGCCCTGTCGCACGGCATGGTGCGGCAGTTGTCGGCGCTGCTGGCGCACTGCCGCGACGATACCGGCATTGCCGCGGTCGTGCTGCGCGGCGCGGGCGAGAAAGGTTTCTGCGCCGGCGGCGACGTGCGCGCGCTGCACCAGTTGGCGCGGCAGGGCAAGGCGCATGGCCGCGATGGCTGGCTGCAATTCTTCGTCGACGAGTACCGGCTGGACTACGCGCTCCACCAGTTCCCCAAGCCCGTGGCCGCGCTGCTCGACGGCATTGCGATGGGCGGTGGCATGGGGCTCGGGCAAGCGGCGCGCCTGCGGGTCGTCACCGAGCGCAGCCGGATCGCCATGCCGGAAACCCGCATCGGCTTCCTGCCCGATGTGGGCGCGACGCACTTCCTGGGTGTGATGCCGCCCGAGATGGCGCTGTACATCGGGCTGACGGGCACGACGCTGTCGGGCGCCGATGCCCTGCACTGCCGGCTGGCCGATCTGTGCGTGCCCGCCGAGTGGCTCGCCTCGTTCGAAGACCGGCTGCAGCGCCTGTCCCACGCGGGCGGTCCGGCCGATCTGATGCGGGCGCTGCGCCGCGTGTTCGAGCCGCCGTGCAATATCGTGCCGCACGCCGCCATCGCACGAGCGACGCCGTGGATCGTGCGCTATTTCGATCGCCGCTCCACCGTCGACCGCCACGTCGCCACCTTGCGCGAAAGCCTGGAGCGCGACCCGGCGCGCGAGCCCCGGCAATGGCTGCAGGCCACGCTCGACGCCATGACCACGCACTCGCCGACGATGCTGCACGTCACACGCGAGGCGCTGCTGCGCGGGCGCCAGCTGACGCTGGCCGAATGCTTCCGCATGGAGCTCGGCATCGTGGCGCGCGCGATCGAAGAAGGCGACTTCTGCGAAGGCGTGCGCGCGCATCTGGTCGACAAGGACCATCGCCCCGGCTGGGCGCCGGCCACGCTGGCCGAAGTGCGGCCGGAGCGGGTGCGGCATTTCCTGTCGTCGCCGTGGCGCGGCGCGGCGCACCCGCTCGCATGCATCGGGGCGGAGCAGCAGCCCGCGTGACCCGCGGCGGCCCGCCCCGGGGATGTCAGCGTACCGCCGGATCCCGCCATGCCCGAATCCCCGGCGCCGCGCTGCATCAGCCATTGCGGAAGAGGAAGCTGTAGGCATTAAGCGCCGGCACGCCACCCAGGTGGGCATACAGCACACGCGAGCCCTCGGGAAACTCGCCGTTGCGCACCCGGTCGATCATGCCGTGCATCGACTTGCCCTCGTACACCGGGTCGGTCAGCATGCCTTCCTGGCGCGCGCACAGCCGAATCGCCTCCAGCGTGCCTTCGTTCGGCAGGCCATATTCGGGACCGCCGTAGCGCGTATCGAGCACCACGTCGTCTTCCTCAATGTCGCGGCCAAGTTCGACCAGCCTGGCGGTGTCGCGGGCGATCCGCAGGATCTGCTCGCGTGTCTTCCCGGGCTTGGCCGATGCGTCGATGCCGATCACCCGGTCGGCGCGGCCGTCCGCCGCGAAGCCCACCACCATCCCCGCCTGCGTGCTGCCGGTGACCGAACACACCACGATGTAGTCGAAACGGAAACCGAGCTCGGCCTCCTGCTGCCGCACTTCCTCGGCAAAGCCGACGAAGCCCAGGCCGCCCAGCGGGTGCTCCGAGCAGCCGGCCGGAATCGGGAACGGCTTGCCGCCCGCGCGGCGCACGTCCTCCATCGCCTGCTCCCAGCGCGGGCGGATGCCGATGTCGAAACCGGCCGCGTCCAGGCGCACGTCCGCGCCCAGGATGCGCGACAGCTCGATGTTGCCCACCCGGTCATAGACCGCATCGGAATAGTTGACCCAGTTCTCCTGCACCAGCACGCACTTCAACCCCAGGTGCGCGGCCACCGCCGCGACCTGCCGCGTCTGGTTGGACTGGATGCCGCCGATCGATACCAGCGTGTCGTACCCCCCGGCCAGGACCTCCGGCACCAGGTACTCGAGCTTGCGCGTCTTGTTGCCACCGAAGGCCAGGCCGCTGTTGCAGTCTTCGCGCTTGGCGTAAAGCTCGACCTTGCCGCCCAGATGGGCCGATAGCCGCTTGAGCGGCTGGATGGGCGTGGGGCCGAAGGTCAACGGATGGCGGGGGTGCTTGTTCAGGTTCATGCGGGCGGCTTCCGGAGCATCGGAAGAGAAGGAGGAATGAAGGTTCCATCATAAGAACCCGCCTGCAAAATGTGTTTGCGAATAATCTTATTTTTCCGAAATACTGGATGCCCGTATCGGATTTTTACTTTTTATCATTTCTCAGATATGAAAAAAATCGCAACAAAATTTCGCACCCAACCCAAAGCACCGGCCCAGACCTCGGCGCTGGCGGCGCTGGACCGGACGGACCGCGCCATCCTGAAGTGGTTGCAGCGCGATGCTGCGATCTCCAACGTGGCGCTGGCGGACAAGGTGAACCTGAGCCCGCCCGCGTGCCTGCGGCGGGTGGAACGCCTGAAAGAGCTGGGATGCATCCGGGGCGTCGCGGCGCTGCTCGATCCCAAGGCGCTCGACCTGGGCACGCTGGTGATGATCGGCGTGGTGCTGGACCGCTCGACGCCGGAGTCCTTCGCCGACTTCGAGAAAGCCGTGCAGAAAGTGCCCGGCTGCCTGGAGTGCCACGTGGTGACCGGCGAGTTCGACTACTTCATGCTGGTCCGCACCCGGGACAACGACAGCTACAACCGTCTGCACGCCGAACAGCTGCTGTACCTGCCGGGGGTGCGCCAGATCCGGACCTTCATGACGCTCAAGCAGGTGCTGTCGACCACGCAGTTGCCGATCGCCTGACACTGCCCCGCGACGGCCCCCTACCCTATTGTCCGGCTGCCGCTGGGGTGATGACATGGCCGCTGACCAGCACGGCCTGGCCCGGCGGGAAATCCCGCTCGTCGTCGTTCAGGTCGCGCGCGAGCGAATAGGCGGCGCTCACGGCCGCAATCACGATGGCAATGGCGAACAGTTGCTGGCGTTCCATCAGACTCCTCCCTGGCTTGCGGTGATAGACGTTTTCGTATTCGTATTCATTCGGACCGGAGCATCCGCAGCCTGGCGTCGATGAAGCTCCGGGCGGCATCGATGGCGTCCCGCGCCGCGCCGATCGGCGTCCGGAACACCCGGCCGGCCTCCGTACCGACGGCGGCCAGCGGCCGGCCGTCGAGGCTGACCGCGAATGCGGCCATCCACAGCCCGCCGCCGATCCGCCGGGGCCGGACCGTGATCGTGTGGTTCTTGTATTCGTGCAACTGTTCGAACGCGACCGGCGCGCCGTCGGCCGCATCGGGGGCGAGGCTGGCAACGTCGGGACTGAGAGAAAGTGAAGTGTTCATGATCGTATGGCCTGGGCAAAGGAAACGTGCACGGCCCCGGCAATCCCGACGCAACGTTCGGACCGGCATGCGCGAGAACCGGACGGCGCCGGGCTCGGGACGTTCGCACCCATCGAGTGTCGCGGTAGGAATGCTCATTACTGAACACCCCCCGCACAGATCCCGGCGTGCGCGATTCGCGCACCGGGCTCTTGCCTCGGGTGTTTGGCGTCGAAGCGCACAACAGGCCAGGGGTGAAGGATGCGAGCGCGGGGAAGCCACTGCTTGGCCAGCCTGCCCATCTTTGCCCACGTCGTGTCGTCCTTCTGACTTCGACGCCGTAGCGCGCGTCGCCAGAGGTCGACGACATGGGCGCGGAAGGCTTGCATGGCCTGGTAGTTGGTCGGCACGGCGTGGTAGTTGAAGTACCCTTGAACCACTCGCCGTAGCCAAGTCCCTTGCTCGGGGATCGATTGGTGCCATCTGCGCCGCAACTCCTCTTTGATTTCCCGCAGCGCGGCCCGCATCCGGTCTCGCCGGGTCGTTCGCCGGAGCATGAACTTGCCATCTCGGGCGCGGCCGCTGATGTGGGTAAAACCCAGGAAGTTGAACGTTTCCGGTTTGCCCAAGCCCCGCTTGGCTCGGTTCTGCGCCGCAAAGCGACCGAACTCGATCAGGCGGGTTTTCTGGGTGCACCGATAACTCAAATTGCTCCAATCGTATTCGCATGGCTCGCCTGAACCGTTCGGCATCGCGACGTTTGTCGAAGCCGACGACGATGTCGTCTGCGTATCGAACGATCACGACGTTCCCCTCGGCGTGGCGCTTACGCCATTGGTTCGCCCAGAGGTCGAAGACGTAGTGCAGGTAGATATTCGCCAGCAGGGGCGAGATGACCGACCCTTGCGGCGTCCCCTCGTCCGTTGACTCGATTACCCCATCTTCCATCGCGCCCGCCTTCAGCCATTTGCGGATCAGTCGAATCACACGCTGGTCGCCTATCCGGTGCTCGACGAACTTGATTAGCCATTCGTGGCTAACCGTATCGAAGAACCGGCTAATGTCGGCGTCCAGTACCCAGCTCACGTTCGTGCGAGCGATTCCCGTCGCGAGCGCGTCGAGCGCATCGTGTTGACTGCCTCGTGGACGGAATCCGTACGAGAATCCGAAGAACTCCGTCTCGTAGACCGCATTGAGCACCGCCACCAGCGCGCGTTGGACAATTTTGTCTTCCAGCGCAGCAATGCCCAACGGGCGCAGTTTCCCGTCCGCTTTCGGAATGTACCGGCGACGGCTGGGTAGCGCTCGATAGGCTTGCCGATGTAGGCGTCCATGCAGGTCCTTCAGGTTTCGTTCCAGGTCTCGCTCGTAGTCATGCCACGTCACGCCATCGACGCCGGCCGCCGCCCTCCGTTTCAGCCAGAAGAACGCCGTTTCCAGCAACTCGATGTCGATCAGGTGGAACAACGCCGTGAGCTTCTCCTTCTTCCTTTGCCTTGCAGCTTGACGCACACGGTCTAGCCGCTGGGACACGCTTACCCGGCTCTGCGTCCGGCGCATGTGTGACCAGTCCGTGTTCCCCTTGGCCCCACCCCTTCGCTCCACCGACTCCGCCCCCGGCTTCCCGGGTTTGTTCGCCAGCTTCGTCGCTACTATGGGTGAGTCCGACTTCTCCCTTTCCTTCACCATCGGCTTCGGCTCCTCGCCTTCCCGATGCGGGCCGCTCGGCCGTGCTGCCGCCGGCGGTCAAATGGGAGATCTCCCGGTTCCCGCGTAGAGATCGTACTGACATGCCAGGGTCTCAGACCGCGCCGAGTCCGCACGACGCTCGCGATAGCGCGCCGTGCAGTTTTGCCTTCCGCATACAGTAGTGCGTCAGCACTCGGGTCTTTAATAAACATTTCGTAGCTCAATGGCTGGCCTATCAGCACCCCTGTCAACGCTTCGCGGCCCGCCTCGCGGTTGGCTACGCATGACTCGGGGACATCGTGAGTCGCTAACTCTTACAACGTCGGGGACTTTCACCCCTTGATCTCTACCGGTCTCCCGGCGCACACTGTATATTTATACAGTATAGCGACGCGGCTTCGGTGGTCAACTTTTCCACGCGCCGCGAAAACGCGCCGGCCCCGGCGCGACAAATGCGCCTCGCAAGCGCGCCTCGCCACAGCGCCGGCGAACAGCATCGGCGATATGCCAACCTTGTTTTGCTGCACTGCGCCGGCGCAGAATCCCGGCAGCCTCCCGCGCCACGCCGTGGCATCCCAATCCATTTCGGCTGCGCCGACGCGCGATCGGACCCGGGTGTCATTCGACATGCGTGCAACAGCGGGAACGCCCTGGCGCCCCACCCACTCAAGGAGACAACGATGCGATGCATGGTTCTGCGACTGGCCGACCCCGACACCGAGGCCGGCGTGCTGCCCTCCCCGGAGCTGTTTGCCGTCATGGGCCAGTACATGGAAGCGCTGGCGAATGCCGGCGTGCTGCTGGGCGGCGAAGGACTGCACCCGAGCGCGGCCGGTGCGCGCGTCGAGTTCAGCGGCGGCAAGCCGAGCGTGGTCAACGGCCCGTTTGGCGAGGCCAAATTGCTGGTCGCCGGCTACCTCATCCTGCAGGTCAAATCGCTGGACGAAGCGCTCGACTGGTGCAAGCGCTGGCCGGCGCAGGATGCGGGCGGCAACGTACGGCTGGAGATCCGCCGCATCTACGAAGCCGAAGACTTCGGCACGTCCTTCACGCCCGAGGAACGCGAGCGCGAAGAACGCCTGCGCGCCGAACTGGCCGCCCGGCAGCAGTAAAGCAGGCGCCTCTGCCCTGGCCGATCCGGCCGCCGCCGTCCGTCGCACCATTGAAGCGGTGCAGCGCATCGCGTCGGCCCGGATCATCGGCGGCCTCCAGCGCGTCGGCCGGCTGCCTGCCGTGCCCGCGTTGCGCAGTGATCGCCTGTTGCCGGGCGGTGCGAGGCCCCGCCGGATCAACCGCATGGGCGAGGGGCGCACGGCCGGCACCGGCACACAGCCCGCCGGAGCACATGCCGCGCCTCGAACGCATGGTGCGCGGCCGGCCCGGCACATTGCCAGCGGCACACCGTTTGCTTGCACTGCACGGTTGCCGATTGCCTAGCACGCCGATGGAACCTGCGCTCCATCCGGCCGTCCATCCTGCGTGAACCGTTCTTCCGCTTCCCTTCAAAGCATCCAGGCGCTGCGGGGATTCGCCGCGCTGTACGTGGTGATCTTCCATTCCGGCCTGGCGCTGGCCCATGCCGACATGCCCGCGCTTGCCTGGCTGACCACGCACGTGATCAAGCGCGGGCATGTCGGCGTGGATGTCTTCTTCGTCATCAGCGGCTTCATCATTGCCTGGGTGGCGATCCTCGGACCGAAGGGGCCCGAACCACCCGGCGCGTTCCTCGTCAAGCGCGCCTTCCGGCTGGGGCCGCCGTACTGGCTGATGTCGGTCCTGCATTCGGCCTGGCTCAATCCGGTGCCGGCCGGGGTATTGCTGACCTCGCTGGCCTTCCTGCCGCAGGCCAACGCGGACGCGCCCTACTTCGGGTATCCCGCGCTCTATGTGGGCTGGTCGCTCAACTACGAGGCGTTCTTCTACCTGCTGTGCGCGCTCGGGCTGGCGCTGTTCGGCCGCCGCGCGCTGTGGCTGGTGGCGCTGGCGCTGTTCACCACCACGGTCATCGTGCCGTTCTGGCACAGCGGCGTGGTGCTGGGCGACCCGGAGGCCCTCTACGCCTGGGCCACGCCGCTGCAGGCCATGGCAGCCAACCCGCTGGTGCTGGAGTTCCTCCTCGGCGCGGGGCTCGCCTGGCTGTATGCCGAGCACCGGCATCGGCTCACGCCGGCCCGAGCGCGCCTGCTGCTGATCGTGGGCGCGACCGCCTTCATCGCTTCGGTGATCGGGCCCGTGCCCAGGTTCGACCTCGTCTTGCGCGGGCTGCCGGCCGGCGCCCTGCTGGCGGGGCTGGTGGCGATGGAGCATGGCGGCGCGCGGCGCGTGCCGCGCGTCGCCGTGTGGCTCGGCGAGCTGTCGTATGCGCTGTACCTCGTCCATCCGTCCGTGATCGAGAGCACGCACCGGCTGGCGGGTGTGCTGGCGCCGGAGTCGATCGGCGCGCAGTTGGCGCTATTCAGCGTGAACCTGGCGCTGACGCTGCTGGCGGCGGCGGTGCTGCACCGCTGCGTCGAACAGCCGTCCATTGCCCTCGGCCACCGAAGCATCGCGTGGCTGCGCGGGCTTGGGCATGCGTGGCGCACGCGGCCGGGCCCGCAGAAGCCCTGACGCCTGGCCGGGCGCCGCGCGGCCGACGGACACACCACCCCGGCCCCCGAAGCCATCAAGCCGCGATCGCGGATTTCGACACGCCAAACTCGGGCAGGACGTGCGCCAGCCCGCCCAGCACATCGTCGACACCCGGCACCGAACCCTGCCCGCCGATCGACAGCGAACGCGGTGCCGCAATCCCGCAATGGTCGCGCGAGGTCGCGAGGAAGATCATCACGGTCGGCTTCTTCATCGCATGCGCCATGTGGACGAGCCCCGTGTCGACACCGACCACCGCCGCCGCGCCGTCGATCTTGCGCGCGAGTTCCGCGATCGACATGCGCGGCATCACCGCGGCACCCGGCGCCAGGGCGGCGATCCGCAGCGCCTCGTACAGCTCGGCTACGGAGTGCCAGGGCAGCAGCACGCGCAGCCCGCCCGCGAGCATCTCGCGGGCGAGCCCGGCCCAGTGCCCAGGGGGCCATTTCTTGTCGTCTTTCGACGTCGCGTGGAAGAACAGTGCGTAGGGCGTGCCGATGGCCTGCTGCCCTTGCGCCGGCCCGCCACCCTGCCCGGTCGCGATGCCGTAGTCCGCGAAGCCTTGGGGCATGTAGCCCAGCGCCTCGCCGGCGCTGATGCGCATGCCGTGCCAGGCGTTGCATGCGGGGCGCGGACCGAAGCGCCGGTTGTACGCGAACATCGCGCCACGTTCACCCAGGTCGGGATTCCGGTAGCCGAAACGCCAGCGCGCGCGGGCGGCAAAGGAAACGATCGAGCTCTTGTACACGCCGTGCAGATCGAGCACCGCGTCGTAGCGATACCGGCGCAATGCGACGGCCAGTGCCAGGATCGCCCTGAGGTCGGCCGGACTGCGTGTTCTCTTGAAGCGGCGCAGCGGCGCGGACAACACGCGGCTGACGCCCGGGCTCATGCGTACGACATCCGCGCAGGATTCGTCGACGGCCCAGTCCACTTCCACACCCGGGAATGCGCGGCGGATGTCCGTGACGACGGGGAGCGTCTGGATCACGTCGCCGAGCGATGTCATTTTTACAATCAGAATTCTTTTCATGCAGGGTCGTACTTGAGGGGCGCGGCATCCTGACGGCCGGGATGGGCCGTCAGGCCGTTCAGTGCATCTTTCCACGCCCTTCGACTCCCAGCCTTTGCCGAAAGTGCATGACACGCCCAGATGCCGTCGTGGCAAAACGCCGCACCGCCAATCCCGTGCGCAATCGCGCCGGCACACCCTCAACACCCTATTACTTACTCGATCCGGCAACAAACCGGCACCGCCAAGCACGCCGGACGCGGCAAGAAATGCTTAGGAAACGCTGAGCCCGCCCAGCCCGACCGGCGTGCGGCCGGAACGCCCCGCCACCTCGCCGACGCATAACGTTTCCGGTTTTTATTCGTTCCGCGCAACCCGGGCGTCTTTGACAATGGCTGCCTCAGAAACCACAACCGCTTGCAAGCACGCCATGCTCCTTCGCTCTCCCTGGTTCCGCCGCGCCGCTGTCGCCATGGCCGCGGGCACCTTCGCCGCTGCCGCCCACGCCGATGCCACGCTCGACAAGATCCACCAGCGCCACAAGCTGGTGGTGGGCGTGGTGCTGTCGGGCGGCCCGTTCGGTTCGATCGATCCGGCCACGCAGCGCGCCGTCGGCTTCAATGTGGACCTCGCGCAGGCGCTGGGCCGCGGCCTGGGCGTGGAGGTGGAGACGGTGCAGGTGCAGCCCTCCAATCGCATCCAGTTCCTGCAGCAAGGGCGCGTCGATGTGCTCGTCGCCGCGATGGAGCTGAACCCTGAACGCGCCGAGCTGCTTGCGCATGTGCCCACGCCCTACTACCGCGTCGGCGGCGTGGCACTGGTGCCCAAGGACAGCCCGGTGCGCCAGTGGAGCGACCTCAAGGGCAAGGACGTGTGCCTGTCGCAAGGCAGCAGCTACACCAGGCCGCTGACGGCCGAGATCGGCGCCGCCCCGAAGGGCTTCAAGAGCCCGGCCGAATCGCTGCTGGCCCTGCGCGGCAACAACTGCGCCGCCGCCGTGCACGACGCCACGCTGCTGCAACCGCTGCCGCGCGCCAACCCCGAGTGGAAGGACTACCGCGTGGTCGGCCCCGACCTGATCCCCGCGCCCACCGTGATCTGGGCACGCAAGGGCGAAAACGACACCGTGGCCGCGCTCGACCGCATCGTGCAAGGCTGGCACCGCGACGGCTGGCTGATCGAGACCGAGAAGAAGAACGGCATCCTGCCGCCCTCGCCCGCGCTGGTCGAGTGGCACGACAGGCTCAAGGCCGGCCGCGGCTGACCGGTGCGCTCATGGCTGACGATCTGCTGCTGCGCGCGATTGCGCTGGTGCGCCATACCGGCCTCGACTACGGATTCCTGGCTGAACCCTACGAGCGCGCCACGCTGCTCCATGCGGCCGGGCTGTCGCTGCGGGTGATGCTGGGCACGGTGGTGCTGAGCCTGGCGGCCGGCGTGGGGCTGACGATGCTGCTGATCTCGCCGCGCCGCTGGATCGCGCGGCTGGCGCAGGGCTTCGTGGCGCTGACACGCAACACGCCCACGCTGGTGCAGTTGTGCTGTGCCTTCCTGGTCGTCAATACGCTCATCACGCAAGGGCTGGCGCACTGGGGGCTGGCCAACCCGCTCGCGCCGCTGTTCTGGGCGGTCGCGGTGCTGTCGCTGCACAAGGCCGCCTTCCACGCCGAGGCGCTGCGCGCGGGCATCGAAGCCGTGCCGCCGGCCATGCTGGAGGCGGCCGCCTCGCTCGGCTTCAGCACGCGGGAGCGGCTGTGGCGCGTGCAGTTGCCGCTGGCCTTGCGCGCCGCGCTGCCCTCGCTGATGAACAACACGGTGGAACTGGTGAAGGCCTCGTCGCTGGCCTCGGCCATCGCCGTGGGCGAGCTCACCTACAGCGCCCTGATGATCTGGACCCAGCGCGGCAACGCGCTCGAATGCATGGTGCTGTTGCTGCTGTTCTACGGCATCGTGACCTATGCGGTGCATGCGGGCGGCGTCCGGCTGGAGCGCCGGCTGCGCATGCCCGGCTACGGAACCGCCGCCACCGGAAGCGGAAGCGGGAGCGCACTCAGCCATGCCTGACAGCCTGTTCGTCACCCTGCTGCATTGGGCGCCGGCCTTGCTGCGCGGCCTGTCCGTCAATGCCGGGATCAGCCTGCTGGCGGTCGGGCTCGGCACCGTGGCCGGGCTTGCCGTGGGCGCGCTGCGCCTGTCGCCGCTGCGCCCGGTGCAGCGGCTGGCCGGCGGGTATGTGATCGCCCTGCGCAACGTGCCGTGGCTGGTGCTGGTGTACTTCATGTCGTATGCCGTGCCGTTCGAGATCGAGCTGCGCGGCCACGTGCTGCCGTTTCCCGACTGGCTGAAAGTGACACTGGCCCTGGCGCTGCCGGCCAGCGCGCACGTGGCCGAACTCTTCCGCGGCGCGGTGCAGTCGATTCCGTCCACGCAGTGGGAAGCCGCGGCCTCGCTGGCCTTCCGCCGCCGCGACATCCTGTGGCGCATCGTGCTGCCGCAGTGCGTGCGCCGCATGCTGCCGTCGTGGATGAACCTGGTCGCGATCATCGCCATGGGCACGGCGCTGGCCTCGCTGGTGGGCGTGCACGACCTGCTCGACACCGCGCAGATCGCCAGCAACACGGTCAACCGCACACCGTTCACGGTGGCGACGTACTTCACCGTGCTGGGCCTGTTCTTTCTCTACTGCTACCCGATTGCGCGCCTGACCCGGCGCCTGGAACACCGCCATGTCGTCGCCTGACCTCCTTCCGCTCGACACGCCCACCGCGCCCGCCCCGCTGGTGGCCCTGCGCGACCTGCACCTGACCTTCGGCCCGACCGCTGTGCTGCGCGGCATCGACCTGGACGTGCATCGCGGCCAGGCAGTGTCGATCATCGGGCCGTCCGGCTCGGGCAAGTCGACGCTGCTGCGCTGCATCAGCGGGCTGCTGCGGCCGCAGCGCGGCAGCGTGACGGTCGACGGCATCCGCGTCGACCAACTGGCCACCGAGGCCGAGACGATCGCCCTGCGCAAGCGCATCGGCTTCGTGTTCCAGCAGTACAACCTGTTCCCGCACCTGAGCGTGCTGGAGAACCTGACCGCCGCGCCGGTGCGCGTGCTGGGCCGCGCACGCCGGGAGGCTGAAGCCGACGCGCACGCCCTGCTCGCGAAGGTCGGCCTGGCCGACAAGGCGCGCGCCTACCCCGGCCAGCTCTCGGGCGGCCAGCAGCAGCGCGTGGCCATCGCCCGTGCGCTGGCGATGCGGCCGGAGCTGATCCTGTTCGACGAGGTGACCTCCGCGCTCGATCCGGAAAC